>NZ_JACRVR010000019.1:0-53109 GCF_018811975.1 Acetobacter sp. P1H12_c
AACGTCTGTCTTAAAAACGCATATGCAAGATATACTAACAAACGTCATGACCAAATCAGAAATTCAGTCAGATCCCCTTAACCTAACAACCTAAAAGGTCATCAGATCAAAAAGATACGCCGTCAGCATATCCCTCTCTCGTATTCTCTTGTCAAAGACCAATTCACCAAATCGAGCCGACTAACCTAGCAGAGCCAGAGGCCGCTGCCAACCGTCATCTCGTCCGGTGAAGCGGTTTCTAAGCGATCAGACACACACTGTCAACAGGCGCCATGGAACGTCCTGTAAGGCCCGGAAAACTGCGGGAAACGGACTCTGTGAGGGGCATATTTAGCCCCTTTAACCTCATTAACATTCGTTTATTTTTCATTTTCTCTGAAAAAAGTTCCTTTTTCTCAGTCCCTTCCCGGTGTTTCCTCACACGGAGCGACAGAAAGCATCGCTCCCCTCCCCGGATCTTATGGTGGGAAGGGAATGTGTGTGCTGATATGTCCAGCCCCCTCATGTTTTCTGGAGCAAAGTTCCTGATGTCGTCTGCCAGCCAGCGTACCATTATCCGTATTGCAACTGCTCTGATTTTTAATCAGGACGGTCAGACGCTTCTGGTCCGGAAGCACGGCTCCCGGTTCTTCATGCAGGCAGGCGGCAAGATTGATGCTGGAGAAACGTCCGCTCAGGCCGTTATCAGAGAACTGAGCGAAGAGCTGGGTATTACAGTCTCCCCAGACCAGAACGATTTTCTGGGGACGTTCACGGCAGAGGCGGCGAATGAACCGGGCCATCTTATTCAGGCCGATGTGTTCCGGATTATGCTGGCCGAACCCGTCACCGCACAGGCAGAGATTGCGGAAGTCCTCTGGGTTGATCCGGCGCACGCCCCGGTGGCCCTGCTGGCCCCCCTCACCCGTGATACGCTCATGCCGTTAGCGAGGCAGCTTATTGCCGTGTAATCGGAGGATGGGCGGTTAAAGCATTCCGCCTCCCCCAGAGGCATAAAGGCCTCAATCCGGAAAGCGCCCGATTATAGGTAACGCGCGAGAAATGGCGCTGTTTTGCTCTGAGGCTCGGCCGCGACGTCCTTGGGTGTGCCAGCCGCGACAATCTGGCCGCCGTCTTCACCTGCCCCCGGCCCCATATCAATCACCCAGTCACTCGCTGCCGCCACGCGCATATCGTGCTCGGCCAGCACCACGCTGTTATCCTGATCAACAAGGGTTTGTAACTGACGCATCAGACGGTCCACGTCTGACGGATGCAGACCGGTTGTTGGTTCATCCAGCACGTACAGCACGTGTCCGGAACGGCGCTTCTGCAATTCTGTCGCCAGCTTGATGCGTTGCGCCTCCCCGCCAGACAGCTCGGTTGCGGGCTGACCAAGCCGCAGATACCCCAGACCGCCCTGCTGTAAGGTATCAAACCCATGCGCAATCGCGGGTTCGGGTGCAAAGAAGTCATGTGCTTCATCAACGCTCATCCCGAGCACATCGGCAATGGTCTTGCCGCGCAAGGTTACCTCCAACACCTCAGGTTTATAGCGCGTGCCATGACATTCCGGACAGGGCGCATACACACTCGGCAGGAAGAGCAGTTCCACCATGACTGACCCGACGCCCTCACATTTGGGGCAGCGGCCCTTGGCGACGTTGAAAGAGAACCAGCCAGCGTCAAACCGCTTCTTTCTGGCTTCCGGTGTTGCCGCGAAAGCCTGCCGGATCTGATCAAACAGCCCGGTATAGGTTGCCAGATTGGAGCGCGGGGTGCGCCCGATGGGTTTCTGGTCAATCACCACCAGTCGTTTGATCCGGCTCAGGCCAGACGCCACTGTACCCGCAGGCTGGCCGGGTTCAGCCTCCAGCAGAGGAGCATCCGTGCCATCATCTGTCTGCGTGTCTGTTGTGACTGGCTGCCCGAGCGCTTTTGCGACCACCGAGACGAGTGCCTGCCCGACAAGACTGGACTTCCCGGAACCAGATACCCCTGTAACAGACACCAGCACGCCGAGCGGCAGGGACAGGCGGACATTATCGAGGTTGTTCCAGCACAGGCCGGACAGTTCCAGCCAGCCAGCAGGCTTGCGTGGAGGCGCATCCCGATGCGTGGGCGGATTAAACAAATAAGGCCGTGTGCGGGAGTTCTGAACAGCCTTTAACCCCTCAGGCGGCCCGCTATAGAGAACGCGGCCACCTCGCTCCCCGGCATCTGGCCCAACATCTACCAGCCAGTCCGCACGCCGAATGACATCCGGATTATGCTCAACCACCAGAAGCGAATTGCCCGCCGCAAGCAGGCCATCCAGTGCCCGCAGCAGCGCCTGCGTGTCTACCGGGTGCAGGCCGGAACTCGGTTCATCCAGCACATATACAACACCGAACAGATTGGAGCGGATCTGTGTGCCAAGCCGTAAACGCTGATATTCACCGGGAGACAGGGTCTGAACCGGGCGGCTGAGTTGCAGATAGCCCAGGCCAAGATCAAGCAGCACATCAATCCGCTCGATCAGCGCCCCGACAATGCCACGCGCGGCAAGACTTGTGGCATCCTGCTGCGTCAGTCCGGCCAGAGCAGACCGCAGGGCCTGCTGAATATGCTTGAGCGGAAGCTCTGAAAGCTCTGCAATATTACGCCCTTCAAACGTGACCCGCAGCGCATCCGGGTTAAGGCGTTGCCCATGACAGACCGGGCACGGCGCGCTGACCATAAAAGACGCCGCCCGAGCCCGCATTTTCGCGCTCTGGGACTTTGTAAAAGTTTGCAGCACATACTGCCGTGCGCCGGTAAACGTGCCGTTATAGGCTGGCGGCTCACCCCGCCGGATTGCCTCCTGCACCTCAGCATGGGTCAGGCCGGGATAAACCGGCTCGGTTGGAGTCTCTTCCGTATACAGGATCCAGTCCCGGGTCTTCTGCGGCAGATCACGCCATGGCGTATCAACATTGACGCCGCGCGTAATGAGGATATCCCGCAGGTTCTGCCCCTGCCATGCCGTTGGCCATGCAGCGACGGCCCGCTGGCGGATGGTGAGGCTGCCATCCGGCACAAGCGTCTGCTCCGTCACATCATAAATCTGCCCCATACCGTGGCAGCGGGGGCAGGCCCCCATGGGCGTATTGGGGGAAAAGGATTCCGCTTCCAACCGCGCCAGACCAGCAGGATAATGCCCTGCGCGGGAGTAAAGCATCCGCAGAAGATTGGAGAGGGTTGTCACACTCCCGACGGACGAGCGCCCGCTGCTCCCGCCGCGCTGCTGCTGCAAGGCCACCGCCGGGGGGAGGCCATCAATAGCGTCCACGGCAGGAACCGTCATCTGGTTGAACAGACGCCGCGCATAGGGCGAGACAGAGTCCAGATAACGCCGCTGCGCCTCGGCATAAATCGTGCCAAACGCCAGCGAGGATTTACCGGACCCGGAAACCCCGGTGAACACCACAAGCCTGTCACGCGGCAAGGCGACATCGACATTTTTGAGGTTGTGCTCACGCGCACCACGAACGTGGATCATGCTGCGCGGTTCAGGCGGGGAGGTTTTTATCTGCTCATCCATGCAGAGCATTATACAGCTTCTGGCCCGTACGACACCGCGCCTCTCTCCCGCAATCCGTCAGACTTGCCATGCACATTTTCATGACATGCCTGATACCGCATGTGTGCAGCCTCCCCTTCCCCGCTCTGATGCATATGGTAAAGCGAGGCGAGACAGGCGGGAGAAACAGGGTGACCAATACGATCCGGCATCAGGCCATTTTTGGCATTACAGGCCGGAGCGGATCTGGCAAAACGCATCTGGTGGCACGACTGCTCCCTGCCCTGAGTGCAAAAGGGCTGCGGGTATCCACAATCAAACACACACACCACAGCATTGATATCGACAAACCGGGAAAAGATTCCTTTGTGCATCGGGAAGCTGGGGCATCAGAAGTCATGCTGGCCACGCCTGACCGCTGGGTTTTACAACATCACCAGCCGGAAAATCTTTTCACTCTCACGGATCTTGTCTCCCGTATGGCCCCGGTTGATCTGATCCTGATTGAAGGCTTTCACACCACTGTGCCAGCCTGCCTTGAAATCTACCGGCCCTGCGTGGGGAAAGACCCTCTCTTCAAGACACAAAACAACATTATTGCCGTGGCAACAGATACGCCCGAGGCCGTTCCCGCCCCATTACGTGCACTGGACCTGAATAATACGGATGCACTGGCCGATTTTATTATCGAACGCGCCGTTCAGATCCCGTTAGGCTGAAGCGGCAGAACCCAGCGTGTCTGACCGGGCTGGACCGGCCTGTCCGGGTCCACACGCAGCAAGGCATTTGCACGGGAAAAGACGATAATATCGGACGCGCCGACAGTCGGCAGCAGAGAAAGACGGACCCCGTTCGCCCCCGGCACGCACGAGACCGGCAGAAAATGTGTTGTGCTGACAACCGGCGTGAAAGCGAAATCCGCAACACCCGGCAGCAGGGCCGCCTGAGGCTGCTGCCCCATGATTGCGCGCAGACAGGGCAACAAAAACACCAGCGCACAGATGGCGGACGCACCCGGATTGCCGGGCAGACAGAACGCCAGACGCGGCCCCTGTGCCATGACGGTTAACGGCTTGCCGGGACGAATGGCTACCCCCCGGAAGACCGTTTCAGCGCCAAGACCATGCAGCGCATCCAGAACATGATCTGTCTGGCCGACGGAAATACCGCCAGTGGTCACCAGAATATCTACCCCCGTCCATGCCTGAGCCAGTGTCGCGCTGAGCTTTGCCTCGTTATCTGTGGGAACGGAATAAAGCGTAACCTCAGTTCCGGCCTCCCGCAGCAAGGCCGCAAGCATGGGAGAATTTGAATCTGCCCGGGCGTCTGACGCATCAGCCGCCAGTTCCGCCCCGTTTGAGACCACAGCAACCCGCACGGGCCGGATAACCTGCACCTCTGAAATACCCTGACAGGCCAGAAGTGCGACATGCCGCCAGTCCAGACGTGTGCCTTTGCTCAGCAAAACAGCACCGCTGGAAAACTCTTCTCCCGCCCGGCGGATATTAGCGCCCTGATCCGCCAGCACTTTGGCTGGCGAGACATATCCGGTGCTGCTCAGAGACATCCGCTCCGCAGCCATAACGCAATCCGCCCCGGCCGGAAGCCGCGCACCCGTCAGAATACCCAGCGCCTGCCCGTCCGGCAGAGGAACGGGGAGGGCCCCGGCGGCAATCTGGCCAGCAACAGGGAGGCCCGCTGGAGCCGCCTGCATGGCCGCGTGGTTAAACGCATACCCATCCATGGCAGAAATATCGGCTTCCGGGCGCGGGGTCAGTGCACGGATATCTTCCGCGGCAACACAGCCTGCGGCCTCCACCAGCGGAACACTGACAGCAGGCACAGAGACGTGCTCCGCACAGGCGGCGATCAGCCCCAATGCGGTGTCACACGCCACTATGTCCCTAAAACTGTTCCGCATTGTTCAGAAAAAATCCTGTTCTGATAGCATCCCCTGCCCGTGACGCGCGCGTTCCGCGCACATCTCAGGCCGGGAAGGAAAACGGGTTCAGCGCCGCCCGGATAAAGCCCTGCTCTTCCAGCGCGGCATCCAGCACCACGGTTGCAAGATCATCCGCGAGAATTTCCAGTGCCGGGTCCCGGTCCAGCCGGAAGAGCTTCACGTAGCTCTTACAGTCCCCACAAGTTTCGGCCTGTATCGGCGCGTTTGTGTCCTCAAAGGACCAGTAATCAATATGGCCTGTCTCATCACACACGCTGCATGTGGCCCGCACTTTATGCCAGCGGGTTTCACACAGGCTGCACTGGAGATAACGCAGCCCTTCACGATCCCCTGTCAGCACCAGTGAGCCAGAAGGAGGTGCGCCGCAGCACGGGCACGCGCCCCCTTCGGAACGGCGCTGGTGGAGAGTCGCATCGTCCTGTGCAAGCAAAGCGATTGCCTGCGCCCAGAACACAGAGAGTGCGGCCCATAAAAAGACTGCGGCCCCGGCGTTAACCTGATCATACTGGCCGGATAGCAGCGCATAGGCCTGCGCCGCGAGCACCTGCGGTGGTTCTGCTGCCAGAGCCTGCAAGCCGTCCTGCGTTTCGGCCGGAAGATGATCCCCGGCGTCCCCCACAAGGGCCGCGAAGGCTTTCTGCCAGTACTGCGTGTTTTCCAGCATCTCCTGTGAGGGGATTTCAGGCGATGTATTGCCCCCACGCAGCAGAGCCCGAATGGGGGCAGTTTCTGTAAGGCTCAGAGGGCTGTGCGCCAGTATGCGGCCCTGTGCCGCAACAAGGGTCGCGAGGAACCCAAAATACCCGGCATTGACTTCATCCGCCGGAGCGGAAGAGGCCTCGTTCTGAACGGCCTCTTTAACCAGTTCGAACGCCAGTTCTTCCAGCCGGGACGAGCGGCGGGCGTAAAGCGCATCCAGCTTGGGGAACAGAACAGGCTCAATATCGGGAACTCCCGGCACCCGTTTATCGAGTGCCGGGATATCTGTGCGGTCTTTGATCATGAATGATGCTTTGCCGGAGTATCCTTGGAGGGTGCAACCTCTTCTTCATACCAGCGGTCATGATGCTGTTTGGCCCATGCACGGGAAACATAGCCTGTGAGCATCCCCGTAACGGACCCGCGCACCCAGATGCCCATATAGATATGACCAATAACCAGCAGGATAAGCCCAAGACCTGCCAAAGAATGCGCCAGCAGGGCAAGGCGAATGGCCGGAATGGGGAAATACCCGGCAAAATAAGGCCGCCACGCCACAATACCGGTGGCGAACAGAGCGCTGATCAGCAGCATAATGCACCAGAACAGGATTTTCTGACCGGCGTTATATTTGCCAATTTTCAGCGGTTTTGTGTGTCTGTTCATCAGAACATCCACAATATTCCGAAACCACGTCACGTCTGTTCTGACAGGCATGTTGTGATGCACAAAGCGGAAGAACATGCAGATCAGCAGCACAAACACCACAGTGCCAAGAAACGGGTGCAGCATCCGCGCAAGCTGCGGTGTGCCCAGCACCCCGTTCATCCAGCTCAGGCTAGGGAAAAACCATGAAAGCCCGGACATGGCGACCAGAAAGAAGCAGGCCACCATGGTCCAGTGGCACATGCGGTCTATGAACTTTGTCCGCAGGATAAGATTTTTGGTGTCCATGGTTATTCTCTCCCTGCCGGGTGATCGCCCTGAGCCGTCTCTGATGCCTCCACAGTCTCTTTTTCTTCCGGCGGCCTGACAGGTTCAGGCTCCGGACTATCGACCGTATTCGGGCCAACCCCGACGTAATGCGCAAAGGCCCCGGCCAGAGTGGCAATGAAGCCAATAGCCCCTACCGGCTTCAGCCATTCTTTCCAGCCGCGCACAAACGGGCTGATATGCGGGTCTTTGGGCAGGCGATGATACATCTCCGGCTTGTCCGCATGGGTCAGCACATACATCACATGTGTGCCGCCAACGCCCTGCGGGTCATACAGGCCAGCGCCTTCATGCCCACGGCTTTTCAGCTCGGCCACACGGGTTGCGGCCAGATCCTTCATGTCGGCCTTGGAACCAAAAGAGATCGCGCCGGTCGGGCAGGTTTTAACGCAGGCGGGCTCCTGCCCAACGCTCACACGGTCCGCACACAGGGTGCATTTGTAAGCCTTGTTATCTTTCTTATTGATACGCGGCACATCAAACGGGCAACCAGCGATGCAGTAGCCACAACCAATGCACTGGTCAGACTGGAAATCCACAATACCGTTTGCAAACTGCACAATCGCGCCGGGGCTGGGGCACGCTTTCAGGCATCCCGGCTCCTCGCAATGCATGCAGCCTTCCTTACGCAGAAGCCACTCCAGCCTGCCGCTTTCATCTTCCACTTCATCAAAGCGGATGACGGTCCATGTTTCCGCCGTCAGGTCCGCCGGGTTATCATAAACACCGACGTTATGGCCGACTTCATCCCGCAGATCATTCCATTCTGAACATGCGACCTGACAGCCTTTGCAGCCGGTGCAAATGGAAACGTCGATCAGCTTGGCGACTTCCTGCTGATGGTCGCGCGCCTGCGGAGCCGGTGTCAGACCGTTTGTGGCGGACCGCCTGATGATGTCCTGTGATTGCATTCCCATCATTCCACCTCAGGCTTTTTCAACATTGACAAGGAAGGCCTTGAATTCGGGCGTCTGGGTGTTTGCATCCCCCACCGCCGGGCTCAGGGTATTGGCAAGGAAGCCCTTACGGGTTGCCCCTTCAAACCCCCAGTGACAGGGGATGCCGATCTGGTCGAGATCATGCCCCATCACGTTCAGGGTGCGCAGGCGTTTGGTCACCACCGCCTTGGCCTCAATATAGCCGCGCTTGGAGGAGACTTTGACTTTATCCCCTGCGGCAATATTCAGGCGTCCGGCCAGCTTTTCCCCAATTTCAACAAACTGCTCCGGCTGCGCGATGGCATTCAGGCGGGAATGCTTTGTCCAGTGGCGGAACAGCTCGGTGATGGAATAGGTCGTTGCCACGTAAGGGAAATCTTTCTGTTCCCCCATCCGCGCACGATCGTCCTTCAGCACACGCGCCGTCGGGTTATACGTCACCTTCGGGTGCAGCGGGTTACTGGCAAGAGGCGTTTCTGTCGGCTCATACTGCTCCGGGAACGGGCCATCAGACATGCCGCCACAGGCAAACAGACGCCCCAGACCTTCCGGCAGCATGATAAAGGGGCTGACCCCGCTGCCCGGCGGAGATGTAGGCGGATAATCCGGCACATCTGAGCCACCCCAGCGTTTGCCATCCCATTCCAGAATCTGACGTTTGGGGTCCCACGGGCGGCCATCCGGGTCCATGGAGGCACGATTATACAGAATACGCCGGTTGGCAGGCCATGCCCATGCCCAGCCGGGCGTGCTGCCAAGGCCGGTATCTGTATTGTCGCGGCGGGCCATCTGGTTGCCTGCTTCCGTCCAGGATCCCGCAAACACCCAGCAGAAGCTGGAGGTTGTACCATCATCTTTCATAACAGAGAAGTCAGGCAGGAGGTGGCCTTTGGGGACCACAACCTTCCCCTGATCATCCGTAATATCCGCCAGCGCGTATCCGTTGCACTCACGCGCCACTTCTTCCGGCGTCGGGTCTTCCGCGTCTTTATAGTTCCACTGCATGTTCAGGACAGGCTCAGGGCAGACGCCGCCTTCCTTTTTATACAGGTCACGGATTTTGGTAAAAATCGTCCCGATAACGCGGCTGTCCTGCCAGGCTTCTCCCGGGGGTGCCGCACCCGCAAAGTGCCATTGCAGCCAGCGCCCGGAATTGACAATAGACCCGTTTTCTTCAGCAAAGCAGCTTGCGGGCAGACGAAAGACTTCTGTCTGGATGTCTTCTGTCTTCACATCATTAAACTGGCCCTCATTCTGCCAGAACGAGGCCGTTTCCGTGCTGAGCGGATCAATAGAGACAAGGAATTTCAGTTTAGACAGCGCCGCAATGGTCTTGTTCTTGTCCGGCATAGCCGCCAGAGGGTTGAACCCCTGCGCAATATAGCCGTTCACCTTGCCCTGATACATCATGTCAAAATAGGCCAGCATATCGTAGCTGCGGTCCCATTTTGGCAGCCAGTTAAAGCCCCAGTTGTTGTCAGAGGTAGCGTGCTCGCCCCACAGAGTCTTCATCATGCTGACAAAGAACTTTGGGGTATTATGGTAATAATTCACCTGTCCCGGCAGATCAGCCGCAGGTGTGGTTTCCTTCAGGTAAGTTGCCATATCCTGCTGTTTGTCAGACGGCAGGTTGAGATACCCCGGCAGACGTAGGGAAAGCAGACCAAGGTCCGTATAGCCCTGAATATTGGAATGCCCGCGCAGGGCGTTCATGCCGCCCCCGGCCATGCCAATATTCCCCAGCAGCAACTGCACCATGGCTGCTGAGCGGATCACCTGAGAGCCACTGGTATGGTGTGTCCAGCCGAGTGCGAACAGGAAGGTGGACGTCAGATCTGGCACGCTGGTGGATGCCAGCGTTTCACACACATATAAGAAGTCTTTTACCGGGGTGCCGCACATCTGCGTCACCATGTCCGGCGTGTAGCGTTCCACATGCTTACGCAGGAGATTGATCACGCAACGCGGGTTCTGGAACGTGGGGTCCTGAAGGGCAAAGCCTTTTTCATCCCGTTCATACGTCCAGGACGATTTGTCATATGTGCGCTTTTCGGCGTTGTAACCGCTGAAAAGCCCTTCATCAAACGTATAGTCTTCCCGCACAATCAGAGCGGCGTTGGTGTAGGCCTTAACATAGTCATGCTGGATTTTATCATGCGTGAGCAGGTAGTTCACAACGCCCAGCATGAACGCCGCATCCGCCCCGGCCCGGATGGGAGTGTAAAAATCCGCAACCGCCGCGCTGCGGTTAAAGCGCGGGTCCACCACCAGCACCTTGGCGCCGTTACGGATTTTGGCTTCCATCACCCATTTAAAGCCGACCGGATGCGCTTCCGCCGGGTTGCCGCCCATAATGAGCACAACATTGGCGTTCTTGATATCAACCCAGTTGTTGGTCATTGCGCCGCGCCCGAAGGACGGCGCCAGAGCGGCAACGGTCGGCGCGTGACACAGGCGGGCCTGACAATCCAGCCCTAACATGCCCAGCGCGCGTGCGAATTTGAAATCCAGCACCCCGGTTTCATTACTCGCGGCAGAAGAGGCTAGCATGCCCGAACTCAACCAGCGGTTGACGAGCTCACCTTTTTCATTGCGTTCGATGAAATTTTTGTCACGATCATCCTTCAGCAGGCGGGCAATGCGGTCTGTCGCCTCTTCCCAGCTGATCCGTTTCCATTCCTTCGCCCCCGGCGCGCGATATTCCGGATAATGCAGGCGCCCGGCACTGTGGATGAAGTCAACCAGCCCCGCCCCCTTGGGGCAAAGGGAGCCACGGCTGACGGGATGGTCCGGGTCCCCTTCAATATGGAAAATGCTTGGCTTGGCATTCTTTGCGCCATCACCAAGGCTGTACATCAGAATACCGCACCCCACGGAACAGTATGTGCAGTTGTTGCGGGTTTCCTTCGCCCGCACCAGCTTATACTGCCGGGAATCCCCTGCGTAAGCTTTAGGCGGTGCAAAACCCAGCGCGAGGGCACTGGCCCCGGCAACACATGTACCGCCAGCTTTCAGAAATTGCCGTCTTCCCAGAGTCATTGCACTACGCCTTCAGTTACGCATCGATAAACCGCATAACGGATATTTAGAGTATTTCGCCAAAATCTGAATTGATACAGATCACTTAAATAGTCGCGCAGCAAATCACTTTTCTTTCAAAATAAAGAGTTTATGGCAGTTGTCTGTATTTATTTGAATACAGATGTTGCAACTATAGGTTGATATTTATGCTTTATCCTGAAAAGCGGCGTTTCCACGTTCCCGCGCGGCGCAAAGCTGGAACATAGCTGCTCTGATATTGGCAACGCTAAAGTGCTTTTTTTTATTTTGTGCGAACGCCTCCGGTCTTTTATATATCGGTCACGGATCATTCCACAGACATACCGGACAGAGAAATGCGGCTTTATTCCTCCTCTCCTGCGCCCTTTCTGCAGCGAGGCTGGCACTTCGGTTTTTCCCCTGAACGTAACATTTCTCCGTTTTTTACCCGCACTGTTCCCTTCTCTTTTCCCGCCTGCTGCGCCTCCTGACAGGAAAATTCCGCATGCCTTCACAATGCTTTCCCCCACGCCTGTCCGCTACAACGCCGGTCCGTCGTCCGCCCCGTTTTTTTCTGACAAGTCTGGCCGGGGCTGTAAGCGCATGGGCAATGCTGGCATACGCGCAGGCTGCTACCGCTACCTCACACAGCAGCACGGCGCATCACCGGGCAAGCAAAGCAGCGCCTGCCAGAGCAGTGCAGCCCCACAGTGCTCCCCGCCGTGCCACCGGCCCTATGCTCGCACATGGGGAGGAAGAAATTTCCGTCGCGTCCCGCCGTCAGGCGCTGAATGGTGGCGGTGGCATGATGCGGCAGGAAACAGCGCCGCATGCCGTGCAGACAGTGACAAAAGCCTACATCAATATGCGCAGCCCGACATCCACAGCGCTTGATCTGGTTAAAAACCTGCCAAGCCTGAACGTCATGACGCCCGATAGCTCCGGCATGGAAGGCGGACAGATTCAGTCTCGCGGCCTGACTGATCTGGATATGGCGCTGATGGTGGACGGCGCACCGGCTGCTGCGGCCAAATATATGTCGGAAGATATTGATTCCGAAAACCTTGAGGAAGTCAGCGTCACTCCCGGCAGTGCCGCGCGTGATATGCCCGTTATGTCCGCCGCGGGGGGTGTGATGAACTCGCGCACGCACCGGGCGGCTGAAAAAGCGGGCGGCATGGTCGATTTCTCTTACGGCACCAATAACCTCTCACGCGAATTTATCCGTCTGGAGTCTGGTGAGATCGGCAAAAGCGGCGTGAAAAGCTATTTCTCCTTTTCCAACGCGCATGCCCGGAGTTGGATGGGAGCAGGCATCAATCAGCGGAAACATATTGATTTCGGCCTCCAGAAAGACTGGCAGAACGGCTCTAACGCGCGCCTTTTCCTGTCATGGAACTCCGCTGATTTCACGATCGACAATTACCCGACGGCGCAGGAATTTTTTGAATATAAACATACCGGCAACGGCTATGGTCGCTCGGCTGACCCCAAGAACGTCAATTACTGGAAGAACAATAACGACCACTGGAACCAGATCTTCCTGACAGCTCCCATCCACATCGTTCTGCCCAAGAAATTCAATTTCGACCTCCAGCCTTATTTCAGCATGGGTCAGGGCTGGGACGCCTCTCCCGGAGGCGTGGCGACGGAAGGCCAGTATACGCATAATAGCGGGGGCGCTGCGGTGCCCGCAGGCACCAACATGACCAGCTTCTTTTTGGAAAATGAAGCCCGGCAGGTGGGGGCTGTGGCCAAGCTGAGCTACGAGATTGACAGCCATAACCACCTGACGCTTGGCTACTGGTATGAAAATAACCAGACCATTCAGGGCTACCCCAAAAGCGTTACGATGGATAACGGTGCCGCGGCCAGCCCGAACTGGGCAAAATATGCGGTGGGCGGCGCCATGTACGGGCAGAATGCCGGGTATGAGCTCCATTCCCTGTTCATCCAGAACCAGTCCCGCTACCTGAACAACAAGCTGCTGATCAATGCCGGTTTCAAGTTCGTCATGTCCAACGCATGGAACAGGGGCTGGAGCGGCCAGAATAAAAACTGGATCCCCGGCAACAGCTCCGGGGCCAATACCACAGCTCCCCTGCCCCAGCTTTCCATCAGCTATCAGATTGACCCTAACAGCCAGATTTACATCAATGCGGAAGGGGATTACCGCCAGCCGAGTGCCACGGATATGGGCTGGCTTTCCGCCAGCGCACCGATGCTGAAAAACCAGTATTCCATCAAGGAAGAACTGGGTTACCGGTATCACAACAAATACATGCTGCTTGACCTGTCCTTCTTTAACTACAACGTGACGAACCGCATTGTGGACCAGTATCTGGGCATGAACAGCTTCAAGCCGTTTTCCATCGGCAACCAGACCATGCGCGGGTTTGACTTCATGATTGCCGGGCGGGAAATCCACGGCTTCAGCCCCTATGCCTCTGTGGAGTATCTGCACGCCACTCAGGACAGCAATGTTTTTGACCCGTATCAGAACATCATGCTGCGTTCCAAAGGGACACAGGCCGTCATGGCGCCACGGATCATGGCTAACTTCGGTCTGACCTATACGTATAAAGGATTTTTTGCCAACGGTGCCGTGCATTACACCGGTCCGCAATCTGTCTCCATTGCCAATGACCAGCGTATCCCCGGCTACGTGACGGACTCCCTCTCTCTCGGCTATCATTTCAAACCCGTCGGGTTCCTGAAATCCCCAACTTTCAAGCTGAATTTTACCAACCTGACAGGCTCTGTTGTCCGCTCCGGGGCTATGGGAGCCGTCTACAGCGCGCATGATACCAGCACCGTCTATAGCGGCAGCAAAGCCGCTTACACCGGCTATGGAAATGCCTTTATGCTGGAACCACGCTTTACCATGACGGGCACAATTTCCACGTCCTTCTGACCGCCCTCTTTACGAAAGTCGGTCCAGTCTTCAAAAAAGGTGCCGGATATCTCCGTAGGGGATATCCGGCACCTTTTCTCATTCCGCACCCCACACTGAAAGCCTCTGATCATGTTCAATGCGCCCGCTCTGGTGGCTGAAATCACGGCACTGTCTGATGCCTATGAAAAAGCTCTGGGCGAGAATGACCTCTCCGCGCTGGATGCCTTTTTTTACGACGGAGCAGAAACAGTGCGTTACGGTGTGGGAGAAAACCTCTATGGCGCGGAGGAAATTGCCGCCTTCCGCCGGGCACGGAGCGTCGGCTCTCCGCCACGCAGGGTCTTGCGCCGTGCCATTACAACATGGGGAGAAACCTCCGCTGTTGTCAGTCTGGAATTCCAGCGCGAGGGATCATCCCGCATCGGGCGGCAGATGCAGACATGGGTGCTGACAGAGCAGGGCTGGAAAATTATTGCCGCCCATGTCTCGCTCATGGCCGAGCGTCCGGAAACCAGCAGCCCAGCAGGGTAAGCGGGCAGCAACTCGTGAGTGACTGGCAACTATAGACTTACGTGTCAGGTTGTGAGACGTCATTGGCATAATCGAGGATTTCGTCGATCTGCTTCATGATGTCACGATTGGCTGGTTTGACGTAATCAGGATTACGAGACGCGGGATGTTTTTCAAGCCACGACATGATGCATTGGGCGGGAGTTATGCCGCCCAGAACACGCTGCGGGCGATGATTGTAAGCGAAACAGAAGCCTCTGAGCAGAATTTCCAGATTCTTATGGCTTGAGACACAGACCGGTAACACCTCTGTCGCGACACGGCCATTGAAGCGTTCGACCATTCCGTTGGTCTGAGGGGAGTAAGCTTTGGTCCGGCGTCGGTCGATTCCCATGTCATGACAGGCTTTTTCGAAGGCATCCGCCGTAAAGCAGGAGCCACGATCGGTCAGAATATGGGTGATCCGGAAAGGAAAGGTGGTTTTGACAGCTTTGAGGAAATCGACGGAATTATCGGCATTCTCCGCGTCATAGACGGCCAGATGGACCGAGCGGGAGCATCTATCGATGGCGACATAGAGAAAACGTTTCCGCCGTTCTCCATCTTCTGTCTGCAATTTAGGCAGATGTTTTACATCGATATGGACATAACCGGGATCGTAATCCCGGAATATTCCCTGTCCACGCACAGGCCCGGCCTTTGAAGCGGGAGGTAACCTGTTCAGTCCAGCATCTTTCAGGATACGCCAGATAGTGTCCCGTTTCAGATGCGGCAGGAAATGCCGCACGACAAAGGTCAGATCATCCAGGCCAAAACCGGTCGAACGCCGGAGTTGACAGACAATGGCACGCTCTTCCTCCGAGGCTTTCCAGGCCAGTTTCAGGGGGCGGCTGCTGCGGTCCTGGCAGGCGTCTGAACCACGCCTGCGCCACTTGCGGACCGTTTCATCGCTGATCCCGTAGCGTCTGGCGAGCACGGATGTCGGTTCTGACGAACGCGCTATGTCAGCCCGGACGGCTGGTGTCGTGCGTGCCTGTGGATGGATCTGAAGCATCATTCGCTCTCCTTGCAGACGGAAGAAAACCATGGAGCGTAACGCGGTATCGCCCACGCTACACCATCCCAATGACGTCTCACAACCTGACACTTACGCGCCAGACAGATGCGCCGGAGATAAGCGCTTCAGGCGACCTGCTGAGGGTGAGGCAGAAAGCGTTCAATCAGTTCCGCCGCCACCAGCGCCGCAATAATTTCCGGGCGTTTATCCCGCACCCCCCGATCCCCGATCGGGCAGATCAGCGCGGCAATACGCTCTTCAGGTAAGCCGATTTCCCGAAAACCGGCTTCAAACCGGCGGCGCTTGGTGCGTGAGCCTATCAGCCCGACGTAAGACAGATCCCCCCGCTCCAGAGCGGCCGCCACAATCAGCGCATCCAGAGAATGGTTAGGGGTCAACACGAGAACGCCCGACCCGGCAGGAATCTCCGCCAGAACCTGCTCCCATGCTCCGGTCATTCGTGCCTCAACGCCTTCCGGCACCACACCAAATTCCTCCGGGCGCGGATCAACCCAGATCAGCCGCAGGGGAAGAGGTGACAGCGCCCGCGCAAGAGCACGCCCGACATGCCCAGCCCCGAACAGCACCAGCACAGGCCACGCCTGCTCCTGCCCGGCCAGATGCTGCTGGAGGCGTATGGCAAGCGCGGCATCCAGCCGGGAGATGCGCACATCTACCCGTCCCCCGCAGCACTGCCCGGTTTCCGGCCCCAGCACAAAACTATGGGTCCATTCAGCATCCCCTGCGTCAAGCAGGGTTCTGGCCCGGTGCACGCAGTCCCATTCCAGACACCCGCCGCCAATCGTCCCGGCCTGCCAGTGTTCTCCAATCAGCATAAAGGCCCCGCTCTCACGCGGGGTAGAGCCGCGCGCTTCCACCACCTGCACACAGGCAACCGGGCCAGTATGCCGGTGCCAGTCTGACAGTCTTGTGGAAAGCTCCTTCATGCCGCGGCCGCCTCAGGGCTGGCACTGACTGCGCATCCGCTCAGCGGTACGCAAAATCTGTTCCGGTGTGGCGGGCGCATTAAGCTGGGGGCAGGTTTTGTAAGCATTCAGGCTGGCCAGCGCGTCAGACATCGCCTGCAACACCGCAACACCATGCACAAAAGGAGGCTCGCCCACGGCTTTGGAGCGGAAAATCGTTGCTTCCTGATTAGGGGAATTTTCCAGCAGGGCCACGTTGAAAATACGGGGCCGGTCAGAACAGGCGGGGATTTTATACGTGCTTGGGGCATGCGTCCGCAGCCGCCCGGACTCATCCCACACCAGCTCTTCCATTGTCAGCCAGCCGGCGCCCTGCACAAACCCGCCTTCAATCTGCCCGATATCAATCGCCGGGTTCAGAGACTGTCCGGCGTCATGCAGGATATCGACGCGCTCAATCCGGTTTTCGCCAGTCAGCAAATCAACAGCAACCTCGGCACAGGCCGCACCGTACGCAAAATAGTAAAAAGGCCGCCCGCGCCCTGTAGCGGCATTCCATGAGATTTTGGGCGTTTTGTAAAACCCGTTTGCCGAGAGGGAAACACGCGCAAAATACGCGGCCTTTGTCAGTTCGGGAAAAGGAATAACCTCCTCACCAACCCGAACGCCCTCAGGCAGAAACCGCACGTTTTCTTCCGCCACACTCCAGTGTTCAGCCGCAAAACTGACCAGCCGCGCCTTGATTTTCTGCACCGCATCCAGCACGGCCATCCCGTTCAGGTCCGCGCCGCTTGAGGCGGCTGTGGCGGAGGTATTGGGCACCTTGCCTGTTGTGGTTGCCGTTATCCGCACCCGGTCTTCCGTCAGACCGAATTCCCGCATGGCAATCTGCACCATTTTGGTGTGCAGGCCCTGCCCCATTTCCGTGCCGCCATGATTCACCTGCACGGACCCATCCGTATAGACATGCACCAGCGCACCAGCCTGATTGTAATGGGTTGCGGTGAAGGAAATACCAAACTTAACGGGCGTCAGCGCAATGCCGCGTTTGATAAAGGGGCTGCTCTTATTGGCCTCCCGCAACGCCTGACGGCGCTCACGGTAATCACAACGCTCTGCTAGCTGTGTCATGACCTCCGCGGCAATCGAATCTTCCACCGTCATATGATACGGCGTGATGTTACGTGTGCCCGTGCCGTAGACATTGCGCACCCGCACATCCAGCGGATCCAGCCCGGTTGCGATCGCAATTTCCTCAATTACCCGCTCTGCTGCCACAATACCCTGCGGGCCGCCAAAGCCGCGATAGGCCGTGTTGGACTGCGTGTTGGTTTTCAACGGCTCCGAGCGGAAGCTTACATCCGGGTAGAAATAGGCGTTATCGGCATGAAACAGGGCACGGTCCACCACCGGACCGGAAAGGTCCGCCGCCCAGCCACATCGCGCCGCCAGCACCATATCGACCGCAAGGATGTTGCCTTCATCATCAAACCCGACATCGTAATCAATCACGAAATCATGGCGTTTGCCGGTCATCATCATATCATCATCACGGTCGAGCCGCATTTTGGCGGCACGGCCGGTCGCATGGGCCGCAATGGCCGCCAGACAGGCGGGCGTATTGGCCTGAGATTCCTTGCCGCCAAACGCCCCGCCCATACGGCGCACTTCCACCGTGACCAGATTACTCGGCACATGCAGGCAATGCGCCACCATATGCTGTGTTTCCGTCGGGTGCTGGGTGGAGGACCAGACGCGCATCTCCCCTTCTTCACCCGGCTGGGCAAGTGCTGCCTGCCCTTCCAGATAGAAATGCTCCTGCCCGCCAATGGTCACCTGCCCGGAAAGCCTCCGGGGAGCCGCCACCAGGCCAGCCTCCACATCCCCGCGGCTCATCACCAGCGGGCGCCAGACCAGTTCACCGCCAGCCTCGCGCGCCTGCGCGATATTCAGCACGGCGGGACGGTCTTCATACTCAATTTTTGCCAGTTTAGCGGCCCGCCGCGCGACGCCCCGACTTTCCGCCACCACAACAAAAACAGGCTGGCCGTAAAAACAGACTTCTCCCTCAGCCAGCAGAGGCTCATCACCTTTCCCCACGGCGCTGATCTGATTTTCTCCGGGGATATCCGCCGCTGTCAGCACACAGACCACACCGGACACAGCCCGCACGGCCTCAAGATCCATCGAGACAATCCGCGCATGCGCTTTTGTGCTCAGACCCGGCACAACATGCAGCAGCCCCTGCGGCTCTGGCAGATCATCAATATAGGCCGCACTCCCGGACACATGCATCCGGGCACTTTCATGACGCAGACTTGTGGACGCACCACCGGGGACGATGGGCGCGACCGGCATCTGCTCAAGTTTAAGAGCTTCAGACATAGGCCTGCTCCTTCCACCCGGCCAGCCGGGTTTCTGCGCCTGCATAGTCCGGCGCGGTTTCCGCAAACAGGCGTGTCAGCAAATTCCCCGCAACCGTCTGGCGATACCATGCGCTGGAGCGCATATCGGAAATTGGTTCAAAATCCGCCTTCATCGCGTCCTGCGCCGCCCTGAGCGTGGCCTCTGTCCAGAATTGCCCCTGCAAGGCGGCTTCCGTCGCGGCGGCCCGTTTGGGTGTAGCGGCCATCCCGCCGAAAGCGATACGGGCCGACGCAATCCGCCCATCTGTCTCAAACGTCAGAGCAAACGCCCCAAGAACGGCGGAAATATCCTGATCAAACCGTTTGGAAATCTTATAAGCCCGGAAAACCATGCCGGGCTGGGGCTGAGGGATTACAACAGCCTCAATAAACTCGCCCGGCTTCCGGTCCTGTTTGCCATAGGCCAGAAAATACTCTTCCAGCGGCAGGCTCCGATGCGCCTCTCCGCATCGCAGCTTCAGCACGGCTCCGGCGGCAAGCAGAACGGGAGGCCCGTCTCCAATAGGGGAGCCGTTGCCGATATTCCCGCAGACCGTGCCGGCATTCCGCACCTGAGTGGAGCCAATGCGCCGGATAACCTCCCCCGCATCTGGCAGCATGGCGGCAATGGCCTCCTTCGCCTGCGTATAGGTTACGGCAGCACCGACCCTCAGCCCGTCTGGCGTGTGTTCAATCGTGCGCAAATCCGGCACCAGCCCGACGCTGATCACATGCGGCAGGGTGCGCAGCCCCTTGGTGACCCATAATCCAACATCCGTCGCGCCCGCCACTAATGTTGCCTGTGGGTCTGCCAGATAAGCCGTGGCCAGCGCATCCGCATTGCCGGGCAGCGTGAGCCGCCCTTCCGGTCCGCTGATCTCCACGGTCTGCCCGTCAGCCAGAGCCTTGAGCCGCGTTTTGATGGCTTCTGTCTGCGTATCCAGCACATCCCCCGGCAGACTGAGGGCCCGCTTCATGGCCCGCACGATGGGCGCATAGCCGGTGCAGCGGCACAGATTACCAGCGAGTGCCGTGTTAATGGCGTCTTCTTCCATCGAAGCACCCGGCGTCTTGCAATACGCAACCATCGACATGACAAAACCCGGTGTGCAGAACCCGCACTGTGCGCCGTGCAGTTCCACCATAGCCTGCTGCACCGGATGCAGCGCGCCTTCCGGGCTCCGCAAGTCTTCCACCGTGAAAAGCTGCGCCCCATCCAGCATCCACAAAAACTGGATACAGGCATTGACGGCCCGCCAGACGAGTGTGTCCCCTTCCAGCCGCACCACCAGAACCGTACAGGCTCCGCAATCGCCTTCATTGCAGCCTTCCTTGGTGCCAGTGCGCCGCTTGTCTTCACGCAGCCAGTCCAGCACGGTCCGCGTCGGGCTGAACGCCGCGATCTCGTGACGCACATTTCCAAGATAAAACCGGATAGACTGCCGCATAAACTGCGCTCTCCTGCTGGAACATTTTCCCGGATTTCTGCACCATAAAAGCCTTATCATGCCGGGTGACCGGGGCCTCTTGCGCGGGGCGTAACGCTGACGGACCGAGGGGCGGCCCCTTCGCCTTCGTCATACTGTATATCGTTTCAGAATCATCTCATTTTCAGCGTTCGTCCACCACAAAGAATGCGACGCCCTGTTGCGTTTTTATCGACACCCCGCCAACAGTCTTACAGCAGGATTTTTGATACCGCTGCCTGCTGCATTGTCTGGAGATACGCCGTGCGAAACCCCGGTCGCATTTTTACACTCTCGCGGTTTTCCATCTATTTTGAGATGGTGGCACAGACAGGCTCCATCCGGCAGGCGGCCTCTGCTCTCAATGTGTCTCCCTCCGCAGTAAACCGGCAAATTCTGGCAGTGGAAGAGGACATGCAAACCCCGCTCTTCCACCGGCACAGTTCCGGCCTCAGCCTGACGACCGCCGGGGAGTTGCTGCTGGCGGCCATTATCTCCGGCAAGCGGGATTTTGAGCAGTTCCAGTCCCGGCTGGACGGACTTTCAGGCCTGCATGGCGGTGTGGTTGAAATTGCCGCGATTGAAGCCGTGAGTGACAGGTTAATCCCCGACATCCTCTCTGACGTAACCAAGCGGCACCCCCGCGTGGAGTTCAGGCTTCAGACACTGGATTTCAAAGCCATCTGGCAGGCCGTCAGCCGGAATGATGTTGATTTCGGGATTTCCCTCGCGGGGAAATCTTCACGGCAGGTCCGCATTGTCAGCACACTTCAGGCTGCCATCGGGTTTGTTGTCCGACCCGACCACCCTCTCGCCCAACGAGAAGACGCCCGGCTGAACCATGCCACCGGCAGCAAGCTTATTTTGCCGGATAGCACGCTCGCCGTGGGTGCGGCCATTCAGGACGGGCTGGCTCAGCACAGTCTGAGCCTGAACCCCACCTTTACCAGCAACCGCATTGCCAGCATCAAGGCGCTGATCCGTAGCGGATTAGGCGTTGGCATGCTGACCCAGATGGATGTGATGAATGAGGTCAAAGCCGGGGAACTCTGCTTTGTGCCGATAACAGAGTCCGGTATCCGGCCTCTTGGCTTCTCCCTGTTCTATAATACGCAACGGCGGCTGAGTGCCGCCGCCCAGACCACGCTGGATCTGATTACAGAAAGCTTTAACGCACTGGCGGAGCAGAGCGGGACAACCCCGCCCTGAAGCACAGGCGCGCTTACCCTTCCTGCACGCGCCCTTCATCGGTCAGGACCGTCTGAGCAGTCTCGTCTGAAGAGATTTTAGAGGGCTGATCCCCAATGACCACACCATGCTTGTTGGCGGGCATGAAGTGGTTGAACACCAGATGCAGGCCCATTGCCGCCATGGAGCCGAGCGTAATCCCGCTGCCAAAAATGATCTGCGCCCAGCTGGGGAAGTTATCCGCAATATGCGGCTGGGCTGTGGCCAGCATGCCCAGACCGATGCTGGTCCCGACAATGATCATATTATTCTGATCTTCAAAATCCACCTGTGCGAGCGTCTGGATACCGACCACGGCAACCGCCGCAAACATGGCCAGAGCCGCCCCTCCCAGAACAGGCAGCGGGACACTCGCCATAATGGCGGCCAGTTTGGGGATACAGCCCAGCACCATCATGATCACAGCAGCAGAGGCCACAACCCACCGGCTTTTAACCTGCGTCAGCCGGACCAGCCCGACATTTTCTGCAAAGCAGGTGTAGGGAAAGGAATTGAAAACACCGCCGATAAACGTCGCAAGCCCATCCGCGCGGATGGCAGAGGCGATATCATCCGAGGTAATCGGCTTTTTAACGATAGCCCCTGTTGCAAACACATCGCCCGTTGTTTCCAGCATGGAAATAATCATGACGATAATCAGCGACAGAATGGGTACGACGTGGAAGGTCGGCATCCCAAAGAAAAACGGCCGGGAAATTGTCAGCAACGGCGCGGCGCCAACATCCCCAAAATGCGCATCTCCCAGCGCCCAGGCCACCAGCGTCATGAGAACAAGGCCGATCAGCACGGCAATCGTGCCAATAAACCCGCGAAAGAATTTCTGGATCGCCAGAATGCAAAACAATGTGCCCAGACCATAGGCCACGTTCCGCAATTCCACGGGATTTTGCATGACGTTCGTGCCGTGGCCGGACACAATATCATTCGCGGCAACCGGCAGCAGCGCCAGCCCGATCACCAGAATGACGGACCCTGTCACAACTGGTGGGAAAAACCGGATAAGGCGGGAAAAATACGGGGCTACAACGTAAGAAAACAGTCCGGCAACAATCACCGCGCCAAAAATCTGGTGCAGCCCTTCCACACCGCCACCGGCCGATACGCCAATCGCGATCATGGGCATCACCGCCACAAAGGTCACCCCTTGCAGGAGCGGCAGCCGCACCCCGATCTTGCCAATGCCGACAGCCTGAATGAAGGAGGCAATCCCGCAGGTAAACAGGTCAGCCTCAATCAGATGTTCCAGCATGTCATGCGAAAGGCCAAGCGCGCTGGCAAGCAGAATGGGAACAATGACCGCCGCCGCATAGAATGTCAGAACATGCTGGAAGCCGTAAATTGCCAGTTCCCACAGCGGGAGAACCTGATCAACCGGATGGACGGCTTCTGTCGTTTTACGTTTGTCGAGGGTCACGCACTCAACTCCCTCGATAAGTGGAATATCCGTATGGGGCGGCAAGCAGCGGCACATGCGCGTGCCCTTCCGCACTCAGCCCGAACACGAGGGGAACAACGTCCAGAAATGGCGGTTCCGCCAGTTCATGCCCCTGTGCACGGAAATAGGCGGCAATTTCAAATTCCAGCCGGTATTGCCCGCCTTCAAGCGTCAACGCGCGTAAGGCAGGGCAACGTCCATCAGCATCCGTCACGCCATCAAACAGGACGGCAGCACCTGAAAACAGACGCAACCGCACCCCGGCGGCAGGACGGCCAGACACCGTATCCAGAACATGTGTTGATAGAGAACTCATGCGGTCAGTTTATCCTGCAAGCGTAAAGAGGCAATAGCATCAATCTGCCTGAGCGCCTCTGCCAGTTCGGCCTCCGGCGTGCTGAGCAGACGCTCCGCCATGGCATTCAGAATGACCGCTTTCCCTGCCTTACGGACGCAGATGACAAACGGCATGCCAAACTTGTCCCGGTATGCGGTGTTCAGGCTCTGGAAATGCGCATATTCGGCAGGGCTCAGCCGGTCCAGCCCGGCACTTCCCTGCTCCTGTGCGGAGGCCTCCGTCAAAGCTGGGTCAATCCCCGCACGATGCCCAAGCTCCGGATGCGCCCGGACCAATGCGATCTGGCGGTCATGTCCGGCCTGATGCACCACGTCAGAAAAAGCCTTCAGCATCCCCTCCCTGCTGGCAAAGGGGCGCTGCTGCGCAGCCCCTTCCGCAACCCAGGGAGAGTGTTCATACAAACCGCCAAATTCTACCACGAAGGCATCTGGCGGCAGGGTATTCACATCATCAAACTTCATGCCGGATGCACCGCAAGCCAGTGCTGCGCGATCTCAAGCCGGGTCGCGACCCAGACTTTCTCATGCGCCTGCACATGCTCCAGAAAACGCGCCACAGCCAGCGCACGGGCCGGTTTTCCGGCAAGCCTGCAATGCAGGCCAATGGACATCATCCGCCCGCCTTCCCGGTACAGCATATCAAACGTGTCACGCAGATACCGGAAGAACTGTTCGCCCTCCGTAAAGCCATTCAGCGCCGCGAACTTCATGTCATTCACGTCCAGCGTGTAGGGAACGATCAGTTGAGGGCGTCCGTATCGCCGGTCATAGTAAGGCAGATCATCCGCGTATGAGTCCGCGTCATACACAAAGCCGCCTTCTTCCACGACCAGACGCGCGGTGTTGGGGCTTGTCCGGCCCTGATACCAGCCGAGGGGGCGGGAGCCGGTAATCTGCGTATGCAGCGCAATGGCCTCGCGGATATGCGCGCGTTCCACCTCTTCCGGGATATCCTGATAATCAATCCAGCGCAGGCCATGCGTGGCGATTTCCCAGTTCCCGTCCTTCATGGCCGCAACCGCTTCCGGGTTGCGCGCCATTGCCAGAGCCACACCAAACACTGTCGGGCGCATCCCGGCAGACTGGAACAGCCGATACAGCCGCCAGAACCCGGCGCGGCTGCCATATTCATACAGGCTTTCCATCTGCATGGACCGGGCATCCGGAATGGAGCGGGTGCCAACCATTTCTGACAGGAAAGCCTCCGACCCCTTATCCCCGTGCAGGACGCAGTTTTCAGCCCCTTCCTCGTAATTAATGACAAACTGCACGGCAATGCGCGCCCCGCCCGGCCACTGAGGGTCGGGCGGTGTCGGGCCATATCCGGTCATATCCCGCGGATAATCAGTCATGCTCTCTCCGGCTGTGCCTGATGGTCGTGTGTCTTGCACATATTCTTGCTTTGGGGACGTCTCTTACACAGGTGGGGCAAGGCTGACGAGTTCGTCCGTATCGTAATCCAGCAGGCTTTGCAGATGCGTCTCGCCATCCTGCACAAACAGTTCACGCCCGATGGCCTGCACCAGCCGCTCCACCCCAAAACGCATCCCGCTGATGGACGCTCCTGAAAGCCCCATGCTGGGCATCGCGGCAAACGTGAAGTTATGAATGGCCTTGAGCATTGGCGCCATCGGGTCCGCCGCATTCAGAGGCTGGAACTGGAAGTTGCCGCTCAGATAAGGGTGGCTGGCCAGAACCTCGCTTTCCTCGCCCGCAGGGGCAGTAAAGCGGTCCCGCCAGAGCGTGACGTTCCGGGCAAAACGGTGCATTTCCGGGCGGCGGGTGAGGTCAATCACAAACCCGGTGCCAATAATCAGGAAATCAAACGTCATTTCGCCCTGTGACGTCGTGACGACAACGCCTTCCGGTGTTTCTTTTACTGCAAGCCAGGGCGCGCCAGTGTGGAACGCAAAATTCTCATGCTTGCGGCAACGCCAGAACGTATCCTGCGGCGGCGGCTGATTGAGGTCATAAATGCGGTGCATAAAGCGCCAGCGCACCTGATCAGGCAGATCAGCAAAATATCCGAGGAAGCCCGCATTCTCCATCCAGCGATATGGGTTCACACTCGGAATTTTCTGCCGACGCAGGCACAGATCGACGCGCCCTGCCCCCAGTTCCAGCGCTGTCGCGGCGTTATCAAACGCCGAAGCCCCGGCCCCCAGCACACCAATCCGCTTGCCTTTGAGTGCGGCAAAATCAATCTGCTGGCTGGTGTGCGCATAGCGCGAGGCCGGAAGTGCCTGCTTGATAAAGTCTGGCACATGCCAGGCCCCGCCCCCTTCAATCCCGGTGGCCAGAACCATTTTACGCGCCCAGACATGAGACTGCGCACCACTGGCCTGCTGGAACGTGAGGCGCAGAAGACCATCCTGCCAGTCAATATCAACCAGTTTACGGTCATTCTGTACGGGCAGGCCCAGCACATCGCGCAGCCAGTCCAGATAGGCCTGCCAGTCCTGCCGGGAAATTTTATCCAGCGCCTTCCACGCTTCCGCACCATAACGTGCTTCAAACCAGGATTGTGGCGTCAGGCTCGGGATACCCAGATCAGGCCCGGTGACGTGCTTGGGCGTGCGCAGGGTGATCATCCGGGCGAAGGTGACCCACGGACCTTCCCCGCCACGGGCGGCCTGATCAAAAATGCAAGCGTTACTCAGGCCACGCCGACGGAGTGCAAACGCCGTTGCAAGCCCTCCCTGCCCGCCGCCGATAATAGCAACATCCAGAACACGCTCTCCATCCCGCTCCAGAGGCACGCACCAGTCACCCGTTGCGTAGCGGATTTTGGCCAGATCATCCCGAACACGCTGTTCAAGCTGGTCCAGCCCTGTGGTGGAAGAAACCTGTTCCATCTGCACGTCTAACCTTATCTTTATCCCGGCCTATCGCCATCTGAAACAATTTCACACCCGGACCATTCTTGTATATGACTTAAATCAGTCTAATCCGTTCGCAAAATGAGATCACCTCACATGCCGGTTTTTTCTCGCTTCCTTCGCTACTTCATTGCCGTGGCGCAGCAGGGCTCAATCCGCAAAGCGTCTGATGAGCTGAATATCGCGGCCTCGGCGATCGACCGGCAGATCCTGCAAGGCGAAAAACTGCTCGGCACCCAGCTCTTCGAGCGCCTGCCAACCGGGTTGCGGCTGACCACGGCGGGTGAACTCCTGCTCTCTTCGGGCATCCGCTGGACGCGGGACCTCCGCGCGCTCACCACGCAGATTGATAACCTGAAAGGCCTGCGGCAGGGCTCGGCGGATATTCTGATCCCTGATGCGCTGACAAAGGGCTTCCTGCCCGCCGTGCTGGGCCGTCTGCGAAAAACACATCCCGGCATTGTCGTGAACGTGCATGTGCGCGCCAGCAAGGATATGGGGGAAATTCTGGTAGATGGTCAGGCCGATTTTGCCCTGATGTTCAACCCCGGCCACATGCGGGAACTGTTTGTGCGGGCCCATAAAGAAATTCCGCTTGGCTTTATCACCCCGCCTGACCACCCCGTCGGCGCGCTGGAATCCGCCCCGTTCAGTCTGTGCGCGGAATATCCGGTTGTCATTCCCGCACCCCCGCTGGCGTTATGGCGGCCACTGGAACTACTGGAAGCAGAAACCGGCCTGAAAATTCAGGCGGTAGGCCGGGCTGACAATATTCAGATGATCAAATCGCTCGTCAGTGCCGGAGTGGGCATCGGCGTTCTCTCCTATCTGGATGTGTATGATGAAGTGCAGAAAAATCAGCTTGCGTTCACCCCCATCCTGCATAAAAAACTGTCCCCGGTTACGCTGGCGCTGTGTGTTGACAGGTCACGCCAGCTTTCCATGGCAGCAAGACTGATTATTTCTGAAATTGAACAGTTTTTTGCCGATCAGCTTTAACTCCGGCCCCTGTCTGCGAGGTTCCATGCCCTCCCCGTCCCGCACCGCTGCTCTGAGAGGGCGTTATGTCACGTTCAAAGGCAATCCCTTCACCATGCCACCGGAAGAGGCTTTGCATGTTGAAGAAGACGGACTGATCCTGATTGAAAACGGGAAGATTAGCCTGTGCGGCGCTTATGATGCGCTACGCACACAGGTGCCTGAAGGCGTGCAGGTTACACACTATCCAAACAGCCTGATCAGCGCGGGATTTATTGATACACACGTCCACTACCCGCAGCTCCCTGTTATTGCCTCATGGGGTGAGCAGTTGCTGGAATGGCTGCAACAGTATGTGTTTCCCACCGAGGCAAAATTTTCCAGCCCGGAGGTTGCACAGACCGTCGCCCGCGCCTTTTTGCAGGAACTGCTGCGTAACGGCACGACAACAGCGGCTGTATACTGCACCGTACATCCTGAATCCGTGACAGCCTTTTTTCAGGAATCAGAAAAGCTTGGCACCCGGATGATTGCAGGCAAAGTCCTGATGGACCGCAATGCGCCGGATAATCTCAGGGATACCACCAGACAGGGCTATGATGAGTCCCAGAAACTGATTGAGGCATGGCACGGCAAAGGGCGGCAGCTTTACGCCATTACACCACGCTTTGCGATCACCAGCACACCGGAACAACTGGAATGTGCCGGGGCTCTCTTCCGGAGCCGGGATGATCTGTTCATGCAGACGCATCTTGCTGAAAACGAGGATGAGATTGCGTTTGTCAAAACGCTGTTCCCGGACCGGACGTCCTATCTGGATGTGTATGACAAAGCGGGGCTGGCAGGCCCGCGCGCCATTTTTGGCCACGCCATCCATATGCACGAGCATGATTTCCAGCACTGCCATGACACACGCTGTACACTGGCCCATTGCCCGACTTCCAACCTGTTTTTAGGGAGCGGCGTCTTCCGGCTGTTTGATGCGCTGGACCCGCGCCGTCCGGTCCATGTTGGTCTGGGTACGGATATCGGAGCGGGCACAAGCTTTTCTCTGCTCAGCACGATGGGGGAAGCGTACAAGGTCTCGCTGATGGCCGGAAAGCAGCGCCTGCACGCCATTCAGGCATTCTGGCTGGCTACGGCCGGAGCCGCACAGTCCCTGCATCTGGAGCGTAAAATCGGGACCATTGCGCCGGGCATGGAGGCGGATCTGTGCGTGCTGGACCCGGCGGCCACACCCCTGCTGGCCCTGCGCACCGGCGAATGTACCAGCATCGCGGATCTGCTCTTTGTTCTGATGACGCTGGGGGATGACCGCTGCGTCAAAGCCACTTGGGTAGATGGGCGGCCTGTCCATATCCGGCAGGACACCGCCTCATAACGCTCTTAATTCTGCGCTACCATGCGGCAACACCCCCGTCACTCCGGGGGTCCGTAGCACCTTCCAGCATCCCGTCAGGGTGACGGACAAGTGCGCCTGCGTGCCCCATCAGAGAGGTAAAGGGCGCAACACGTTCCATCTTGTGCCCTGCCGCGACCATCTGCGCCACGAGGTCCGGCGCAAACCTGTCCTCATATTTCAGGGTCACGCTTTCATCCCCCCATGTGCGCCCCAGTAGCCAGCGCGGTGCGGTAACGGCCTGCTGCAATCCCATGCCATACTGCGCATAGCGGGTAAAAACCGCCGCCTGCGTCTGCGGCTGGCCCTCGCCGCCCATGGTGCCATAAACCATCACCCGACCGTCCTCAAACCGGGCCGCCGCAGGGTTCAGCGTGTGGAACGGCTTGCGGCCGGGGCGGAGCACATTCCACCCCTCCTCTGCCAGCCGGAAGCTGGAACCCCGATTTTGCCAGACAATCCCTGTCTGGGGCAGCACCACGCCTGATCCAAATTCAAAATAGGTGCTCTGGATCATACTGACAGCCACACCGTCCGCATCAATAGCCCCCATCCAGACCGTATCCCCGGCCTGTGACGGATAAGGCCACAGGGCCGCTTTCTGCGGATCAATTGCTGCGGCCATCCGGTCCAGCGCGGCAGCATCATTCAGCGTCTGCTGGGCTTCGACTGTCATATAAACGGGATCTCCCACATGGGTGTCCCGATACCGGAAAGCCTGCTTCGTCGCTTCAACAAGCCCATGCCAGTAGGCAAAGCTTTCCGGAGCCTCCGCCTTGAGCCGGTCAAACACGGCGAGAATGAGAAGAGATGCAACACCCTGCGTTGGCGGGGCCATATTATACAGCGTTGCGCCGCTCACTCCGACAGACAACGGTGCACGAAGGCTTGCCGCATGAGCGGCCAGATCCTCAGCAGAGAGAGGGCTACCCGCTCGCGCCAGATCCGCCGCCACGCTCTGCGCCAGAGACCCGGTATAAAAACTGGCCACACCCTCAGCAGCCAGTTTGCGCAAGGTTTCTCCCAGTGCGGGGTTTTTTAGAATATCGCCAGTCTGTAACGGGCGGCCTTCTGGTTCAAAAACCGCCGCATATCCTGACACTGCGCGCAGTTCAGCACTTTTCTGCGCGGCAACCTCAGCCCCGCCCGCCGTAACCGGCACACCCTGCTCCGCATACCAGATTGCATCCCGCAAAAGCCGCTCCAGCGGCAACGCCTGCGTCTGCCGTTGCCTGTGATAAGCTCCGGAAAGCCGGTGCGCCTCACCCCAGCCAGACACCGTCCCGGCAACCGTATTGGCCGCAGCCCCGCCGCGCCAGGGAATGGTTGCGTGCCCGGCATTGCGGTAAAATGTGAGATCGGCTCTGCCTGCGGCAGCGCCGCAGGCATCAATGGTGTCTACCCGCCCATTTGGCCACTGGATCAGCCAGAACGCATCCCCGCCAATGGAGGTCATGTGCGGATAGACCACTGCCAGTGCCGCAGCCGTGGCAATCACGGCGTCCAGCGCCGTTCCGCCTTCTTTCAAAACATCCAGCCCGGCCTGACTGGCCAGATGATGCGGGGACGTTACCATCCCCCGGGTAGAGCGCGGCGTGTGCAGCATGGATGTCAGGCCTGTTTGCTTGCGTCTGCACTGGCGGAGGGAAAACCCAGAAGACCAGCTTTTTCCATTGTCTGCGCAAATGCCAGCAATGTTGCTTCCCGCCCCGGTGCGGCAATCAGTTGCACACCAAGCGGCAGCCCCACAGGTTTTCCCGGTACGGGAGCCAGTGGTGCGGCCACAACCGGCATCCCCGCCAGACTGAGAGGCTGGGTAAACAGGCCCAGATTAGCCCGCGCGGACACCTGCCTGCCGCCCAGAGTGATGGTCGGCTGATCCAGCCGGGGTGCCACGCCGGGCGTGGCCGGGGCTACCAGAATATCAACATCCCGGAAGGTCTCATGCAGCACATCCCGGAACCATGCACGCAGTCTCTGCGCCTGTATGACTGGCAGGGATGGCAGAAGAGCGCCAGCAATCAGCCTGTCCCGCGTTGCCGGGTCATACGCCATGGGCTGCGTCCGCAACCGGCCGGAATGCAGCGCGCCGCCCTCTGCTGCGGTGATCACAAAAGACGCTGCCCGCGCCCGCGCGACGTCCGGCAGAGTTACGCTGCGCACATCCGCGCATACAGCCAGAAGCCGGTTAACCCCGGCCACAAGGTCCGGGTCCAGATCCTGCGCAAACCAGCCATCCAGACGCCCGATTTTCAGGCCGGAAACATCCTGAACTGTTGCGCTATTTTCACCACTCAGGGCTTCAAATGCGCAGGCAATATCTGCGCTGGTACGTGTAAATGGCCCCACCACATCCAGACTTGCGGCAAACGGGTAAACCCCGTCCAGAGGCAGCACGCCCTGCGTTGGCCTCAGCCCCCAGACACCGCATAAAGAAGCCGGAACACGGATGGACCCGTTGGTATCAGACCCAAGCGTGAGCGGCAGCAATCCAGCCGCTACGGCCGCAGCGGAGCCACCGGAAGAGCCACCGGCCAGACAGGCCGTATCATGCGGATTTTTTGTTGTACCGTAATGCGCGTTTTCCGTCGCGAACCCGTACGCAAACTCATCCATATTGAGGGTCGCCACGGGAATAGCCCCTGCGGCGCACAGGCGGCGCACCACCTCCGCATCCTGCCTGGCCGGAGGCTGATCCTTCAAAACAACTGACCCGGCAGTTGTCACCAGACCAGCCAGATCAAACAGATCCTTCACGCCAAATGGCACACCCGCCAGCGGCCCGACCGGCTCCCCGCGTGCAATACGTGCATCAATGTCAGCCGCAGCTTTCAGGGCACGCTCGTCCAGCAACCGGGTGGCGGTATGATACGCCGCGTCACGCTGCCGGAATGCCTCAAGCGTCTGCTGAACGGTGTGGACAGCCGACACCGCTCCTGTGCGGATGCGGTGTGCATGGTCAGTTATCGCGATCATCAGGGCTGATACTCATAAGCAGGCAGGCAGGTATCAGGCAGGCTCATACCGCAAATCAGATCCACATAGCCCTGCAAGAGCTGCGTGTTGGCAAGAACGCCCGGCAGACAGTCATCCGGGATGGCCAGGCCAAGAGACTCAGCCGTCGCCTCCAGTCTGGTGAGTGTTTTATCCTGTTCGCGCATATCACCCTCCCGTTATTATATTTTTCTCTGTGTCTCAGGTCCGGCAGGTTGCAAGTGCGGCATCCACCCCGGCACCCCGCTTTACGGCATATCCCTGTGTGGCCAGACAGGTTTCCAAAGCACCCAGTGTCAGCAACACATTATGCTTTTTGGCGTTATAGCCCATCGCACCAATACGCCAGATCTTCCCGGCCAGCGGGCCAAAGGCCGTGCCAATTTCAATCCCGAAATCATCCCGCATCTGCTGACGTACAGGCTCACCCTCCACACCGTCGGGGATCCACACGCCGGTTACGTTCGTCATGCGGTATGCATCCTGCCCGAACACCTTTAGCCCCATGGCCCGCAGACCGGCGACCATCGCCGCCCCTGCGGCCTTGTGCCGGGCAAACCGGGCGTCCAGCCCTTCTTCCAGCATCACGCGCGCAGCTTCCCGCGCGCCGTAGAGCATGGTGGTAGCTTCCGTATGGTGGTTCAGCCGTTTTTCAGACCAGTAATCCATCACCATCGCCAGATCGAAATAGTTGGATGGAATACGGGCGCGACTGCCATCAGCCATATCCCCGCTCCTGATCCCGGCCTCCACATGGCGGCGCGCCATGATATGCTCTGCCGCACGGTCAGAAATGGTAATGGGGGCGGAACCCGGAGGCCCCCCCATACATTTCTGCAAGCCCCCGGTAATAACGTCCACGCCCCACGCATCTGTGGCAACCGGCATCCCGCCAAGTGTTGCCGTGGCATCTACGTAGGACAGTACATCATATTTGCGGCATAGCGCACCAACACCGTCAAGCGGCTGCGCCATGGTGGTGGAGGTGTCACCATGGATACAGGCAAACACCTGCGGACGATGCGCAATCAGAGCGTCTTCAATCTGTTCAAGTGTTGCCACCTCGCCCCAGGGCAGGTCCAGCGTGCAGATTTCCGCGCCAATCCGTTCAGCAATTTCAGACAGCAGCAGGCCAAACCGCCCGGCCCGCACAATCAGAATCTTGCTCCCCGGCTCCACAAGAGAAACCAGAGCGGCCTCAATCCCTGCCCGCGCCGTGCCGTCCACCAGAAAGGTCCAGCGGTTCTGCGTCATGAAAACCTGACGATACAGCGCCATGGTTTCATTCATGTAGGTTGTCATTTCCGGGTCAAACTGCCCGAGCATATCCGCTGCCATGGCGCGCAGGACGCGCGGATGCACATTAACCGGCCCCGGCCCCATCAGGAGCCGCTGCGGCGGGTCAATCTGACCAAAAAAATCGTTTGCCATTCAACAGGCCTTTCGTTGCTTGCTTTACGGACAGCGTCCGGCAAAATCTTCAATAAAGCGGGTCATGACCTGAAAGGCCTGATCAACATCCGCCGGGTCCACAGCCTCTGCCGGATTGTGGCTAATGCCACCTTCACAGCGGATAAACAGCATGCAGACTGGTGCCAGTGCGGCAATCACCATCGCATCATGCCCGGCCCCGCTCACCATTCTGCGGGGTTCCGCGCCGGTTACAGTCCGTGCGGCTTCACCCAGCAGGTCCGTCAGAGCGGCATCACACGGCGTAGCAGGCAGATCCTGCTGTAAGCTCATGTCCAGCGTCACTTTGCGCCGCGCTGCCAGCGCTTCCAGTGCTTTACGGATCTCTTCTGCTGCGGCATTGCGCACGGCGGCCTCTCCGGCCCGCACATCAATGCTGAACACAACAGAGCCCGGCACCACATTGGGCACACCGGGAGCCACCGTAAGCTGACCGACCGTTGCCACCAGATCAGATGGTCCGGACTGCGCAATTGTCTCAATCGCCAGAATAGCCTCAGCCGCTGCCGCCAATGCATCCTGCCGCAAGGTCATGGGCATGGTGCCCGCATGGCCTGCCACACCCTGAAGATGCACCCGGAAACGATACTGCGCGGCAATGGCCGTCACCACGCCCACAGCGCGGTTTTCGGCCTCCAGCACCGGACCCTGCTCAATGTGCGCTTCCAGATAAGCAAGGATTTCGTCAGGTCTGCGCGCCGCGTCTGGCATCTGCTCCAGCGCCAGACCTTCTCCGGCCAGTGCGGCCTGCAAGGACAGACCTGCTGCATCCTGCATGCCAGTTGGCGGCTCCCCGAGCAGACCAGCCACAGCACGGGACGTCAGCATAGAGACCGGAAAGCGCGACCCTTCCTCATCCCCAAACCCGATCACCTCCAGCGCGAAGGGAAAACGCCTGCCCTGAGCAGCATAATGCGCCACAAGCTCCACGCCCAGCAGAACCCCCAACATGCCATCATACCGCCCGGCATCCCGCACGCTATCAATATGGGAACCAATCAGCAGGGCGGGAGCGCCAGGCGCCAGACCTTCATACCGCCCGATCAGATTCCCGGCCGCATCAATCCGGGTCTGCATGCCCGCTGCCTGCATCCATTCGGCAATCTGTGTGCTGGTGGCACGATAGGCGGCACTAAGATACGGACGAAACAACTGGTCCGGCTCTTCAGAAAACGGGGCCTGTCCCAGCACATCACAGCGCGTCACGGCACGCACGCCACCGGGCACAGAGGCTGACAGGCCAGCACTATCCGAACAGTCTGAAGGCATCATTAAAAGCCGCTCCTGCCTGCGTCACCACAGGTCGTTGCAATACAAATACAATCTTGCATACAAGAAAAAGGTCTTGCAACCCCCCTTCTGGCCTCTGCCGTGATGCGCGCGCGCTGATCGCGCTTTTTAGTCGGGGTGACTGAGGGCTGCTTTCAGGTTTTTCAGCCGGCTGCGGACGTGCCGCTCATTCAGCGCGTTCTCAACATGCCGCAAATGTGTGTCCATCAGACGCGCGGCTTCCGGCACATCACCTGCTTCCAGCGCATCAATAATCAGTTCATGCTCGGCGCTGGATTCACAGGCATCATGAGAAGACTGATACAGGGCCGCAATCAGCACCGTCCGCGTTGTCAGATCCTGCAACAGCGCGGCCAGAACCGGGCTGCCCAGCGTTTCCGCAAGACAGACATGGAAATGCCCCAGCAGATAGCTCCGCTCCGCTCTATCATTCTTCTCAATAGCGGCCTGTTCGGCCTGAACATGAGCACGGAGTGCCTGAATGGTGGGGGCATCCACCTTCCCCAGCGTGACCAGCATACCCACTTCCAGCGCCCGGCGGGCATCCAGCGTATGCCGGGCCTCCTCCTCCGTGGGTTCAATCACAAACCAGCCACGCCGGGAGGAAACCTGCACAATGCCCCGTGCCTGCAGGCGCATCATGGCCTCACGCACCAGCGTGCGGGAAACCCCGAAAATCTCTGCCAGATCTTTCTCGCCCAGCCGCTCTCCGGGGGCAATCCGCCCGCACAGCGCCGCATAAACAATTCGGTCCTCAATCCGGGCAGACGGTGAGTCGATTTCGGGGCTGGGCGTCAGAGGCATGCGGGATGTGTCCGTTATCATCGCTCAAGGCATCGTCCAGCTTACCAGACGCTTCTTCTTATACATAATGCCGTGAGCGGAGGAGACAGCATTCTGTTTTTTACGGCCGCTATCCCGCCAGCAAGGCATATCGGGTCCTTTTCTCTGCTCTTTCGGTCCTCCGGGACAGTCTTTTTTGTCAGACGAGGACGCATTTCAGCATGTTTTTTTAGTCTTACATTCTGCTGAAACACCCCGTCCGCTCTGGACATCGCTCCACACACAGGGTTTCCTCCTGACAGAAAGCGTATTGGCAGACCGTTGATACCCTCAAGATCGACAAGGATTTCTGAAGCGATGGCCTCACTCAGCCCGTTAGCTGGCAAGACACTTGATCCGTCCCGGCTTACTGATATTCCAGCTCTGATTGCCGCTTATTACGACCGCAAGCCTGATGTTTCCATCCCCGCGCAGCGCGTCTCCTTTGGCACATCCGGGCATCGCGGCTCTTCCTTTCATACCAGCTTTAACGAAGGCCATATTCTGGCAATCTGTGAGGCCATCTGCCGCCACCGCAAGGCAGAAGGCATTGATGGACCGCTGTTTATTGGTATAGACACCCACGCTCTGTCCGGCCCGGCCCAGCGTTCTGCCATTGAAGTTTTTGCAGCCCACGGGCTGGATGTGCGGATTGATGAGCATGAGGGCTTTACGCCCACGCCCGTGATCTCCCACGCTATTCTGGTCTATAATAAAGGCCGCACCACGGGGCTGGCGGATGGTGTTGTGATCACCCCCTCCCACAACCCGCCGTCAGATGGCGGTTTTAAATATAACCCGCCCAATGGCGGCCCGGCAGATACCGCCATTACAAAAGCCATTCAGGACATGGCAAACGGCTTTCTGGCCGACGGCCTGAAGGCCGTAAAGCGCCTGCCCTATGACGAAGCCCGCAAAGCGGCCTGCATCAAGGGGTATGACTATATCACCCCCTATGTGGCCGATCTGGACTCTGTGATCGACATGAAGGCCATCCGGGATGCAGGCGTTAAAATCGGCATCGACCCGCTGGGGGGGGCCGCGGTGCGTTACTGGAAGCCCATTATTGAACAGTATGGCCTGAACGCTACGGTGGTGAATGAGGCCGTTGATCCGACCTTCTCTTTCATGACTGCCGACTGGGATGGCCAGATCCGGATGGACTGCTCCTCCCCTTACGCCATGCAGAGCCTGATTGGCATGGCGGACCAGTTTGACGTAGCCTTCGCGAATGACACTGACGCCGACCGCCACGGCATTGTGGCCAAACCGGACGGCCTTCTGAACCCCAACCATTATCTTGCCGTTGCCATTTCCTACCTGTTCCGCAACCGGCCGGACTGGAGCCCGGAACTGGGCGTGGGCAAAACGCTGGTCAGCAGCGGGCTGATTGACCGGGTTGCCAAAGACCTTGGCCGCAAGCTGGTTGAAGTGCCGGTTGGCCTGAAATGGTTTGTACCGGGCCTGATGGACGGGTCACTTGGCTTTGGCGGTGAGGAAAGTGCCGGAGCCACCTTCCTGCGACGTGATGGCACCGTCTGGACCACGGATAAGGATGGCATCATTCTGGGCCTGCTGGCGGCTGAAATTACGGCAAAAACCGGCAAAAACCCAAGCGTGCACTATCATGAACTCAGCGCCCGTCTGGGCACGCCGTTCTATGCGCGGATTGATGCGCCCGCCAATGCGGAACAGAAAGCCAAACTGAGCAAGCTCTCCCCGGAACAGTTCCCGCTGGAAACACTTGCGGGTGACAAGATCATCAGCAAACTGACCCGCGCTCCGGGCAACGATGCCCCGATTGGCGGCCTGAAAGTTGTGACGGAAAACGGCTGGTTTGCCGCCCGCCCCTCTGGCACGGAAGATGTTTACAAAATCTACGCTGAAAGCTTTAAAAGCGAGGAACACCTGCACGCGATCCAGACGGAAGCGCAGGAAGCTATCTCCAAAGTTTTTGCAGCCTGAAAAAGAGGCCTGCTTTCCTCTGCCCTGAGATAAGGCAGGCCCTTTCCTGACCGGTTTTTACAGCATAGGGCGCAGCAATTTTTCCACATGCTGCGCCCTATACTATTTTCCGGCAAACGCCTCCCCGCGGCCAATGCGGCCCTTAATGGTCAGGAAGCGTTTTTTAAAACCCCAAAGCATGGATAGCGGCCTCAAGAGCGGCATCTTTACCGGAACGAACGTCTTCTGGAGCCGGATAGACCTCAACGTCAGGTCTGACGCCTTTCCCCTCGAGATGGCTCCCGTCCAGCATCTCAATGTCCTCTACAGCAACTTCAGCCACACCACCGTCCGGTAAAGGAAAGAAACCTGCACCTAAAACCGCGCCACCGGTAGGTCTGCCGACCAGAAGGGCCTTGCCAGCATGCTGCAAGACCCAGGGCACGACTTCAGCAGCGCTTTTTGAGGCTGGGCCAATGAGGACAACAATTTTTCCAGTATATCGATGTGTCCAGTAATCCGCCCGCACCATCTTGGGGCCAGAAGACCGCTTTTCACGATACAGTTCTGCCCCTCTGGGCATGATCTGATTGAGAAGCAGCGCAGGCTTACCCCCGGCATTAAACCGGAGATCAATAATAACACCACGCTGATCCGCAGCGCGGAACGCCGCCGCAACTTTATTGGTCTCCAGCGCATCGAATTTATCAAAACGAATGTAAAGTGGACCATCCGGCAGTCGACGACTTTCAAACAAAGACTGCGGCGCATGACAGGTCGAGCGGAATGTAATCGTCAGAGACGGTGGCGATATTTTGTGCTCTTGCCTGATATTATCGCGAGAAGCAGGCACAGTCGCTCCTTCTCCCGTTACGCCAAAATCATGCTGCTGCACTGAGTTCAGAGGGCGCACAGTTATCGTATTCTTCAAAGAGTTCCCATCGTGCTGAACGGAATAAACCTGCACGGGCCAGCCGGGCACGACGCCTGCCTGCGCAGCAGGAGACTCTGGCGTAACTTCAGCAACCATCAGAAAGCGTCCGGTTTTACGCTGGATGGATGTAAGTGTTACTCCCCCCGCATCAAACTCACACTCAGGAGTTGTTTCAGTCTTTCCGTTCCGGGGTGACGCAACAACCGGAGCGGAAGCGGGCATCGTAAAACCCATATGTGATGCGGGAAATGCCATGGCGAGTGGGACTAAGACATCCCATTACAGATGAAAATCGTCTTCTGCCTGCTCTGCCCTGACACGGGATTGCGACCGTAATAACGGCCAGTTTAGCCCGGTAAAGCTGTGATCATAATACTGCGCTTCAATAATCCGGGTTGCCGCATCAAAAATTGCCACTCTGCGGGCTGGCCCTTTTAACGTAAGAAAGAGGGCCGCCTGCTGCTGAGCGGCCTGATTGCGCGGCGCAACCACACTAAAGAAATAACCGACAACAATAGAAAGCAGTATAATAAAAAGAGCGGCGCAAGCGCTTATAAAACGAAACATCACTCTAAATACTTTATTTTTTATCATAATGCCGCCTCACATGACTTTCATCTTCCGCACCATCGAACGTTTTATCCCGGCCTCCGCTTCAGGTTATGCGCCACCAAAACACCTGAGATGTATGACAGAGTAAAAAAATACCCCCGAAATGCTTCGGGGGTATCGTCGTGTTTATATTTTTACTGATCACAGGCGAAAAACTAGAAAATCCAGGAAACAGAGCCTTTCAGGCCGCTTTCTGAGTAATGGACGCCATACTGGCCGGTATAAGAGATGCCGACACGCAGACGATGCGTCACCTCAGCCTGAACGCCGACTTTTACCAGCGCAGCATCCTGCACCAGCGGCACACCGCCGACCTCAAAGTCAGAACTACCGGAAATCAGGGCTTCACGCGTTGTGGGCGTAAGCGCACCGAAGGCATGGCGGTAACCAACCGTCATACCGGGGATCAGCACGGCTTTGCCAACCTGCATGCGGGATGCCAGACGTGTGCCGAAGGTTGCGTATGTCACGCCGGTATCCTGCCCGTGGCCATACAGGCTGGCAGCTCCACCATGCTCACGGTAGGATTTGGTCTGCTGGTTGATGTAGGCCACATCCCCAAACGGCTCTGCCGTCACACGCCCCAGATCAAACCGGTAACCCAGATCACCAAAGGCCTGCGCTGTGCCGCCGTTATAATCGCTGTTCTGCCGATCATAAAATCCGGGAAATGCCACGGTGCGGCGTGTGGAGAGCATATTCCACGTATACGTCGCCCCCATCCGCAGGCCCAGACGTTTCCAGTGTGTGCTGGCATACCCACCCAGTGTGACGTTATCGCTGCGCCCGGAGGCTGCGCGACCAGACGTGGAGAAGCTGGAATGGCCATACCCGACCAGACCACCCACATGCCAGCCCTGAATGGCAGACGTATCCGCCCCCATGACAAAGCCGCCGGTGGAATTGCTCATTCCCGCAGCGTTGTCGGTGTGGCCGTTCCGGCTCCAGCTTCCATAAGCCTGCATCCACAATGTCTGCCCGGCATCGGCATGGCACTGGCTCCCTTCCTGCACACGGCCATGCACGGCAGTTTTAGCCGTGCCGCTCTGCGCACCCGGCAGGCAGTCCGCCGCGCGCATGCGGTCAATGGCAACATCGCGGATTTCATAAGCATCCTGAATCAGCGCGGTGCGGGCCGAAGCGTGAATCTCGCCAGACAGCGCATTAAACGCGCCACGAGCACCGGAGAAATCCAGAGAAGTCACCGGACGGCTGACGTCAGACGTCGGCGCAAGACCGTCCAGTGCCGTAGCAACGCTCTGTTCATTACGGGTCTGGGCCGCATCCGCAAATACGGTATTGCTGCGGGCAATTTCCAGCGCCACCAGATCAGGCTGGTAAGAAACACCGGTCGTCAGGAACGGGTAAAGTGCGGTATCGCCACTCAGATTGCTGACAACCTTGCCAAACTGACCCTGCACGCCATCCGTCGCCGTCAGGATGGTATAGTGCTGCCCGAGGGAGGGTGCGGGCGTGTTGGCAGACGCCATCGCCATAACCGTGCCACCCTGCAAAACAGCCTGACCGTTGACCGTGATCGTGCTGGCTGCCGTATCCCCCACGCGCACAAGATAGGTGGACGCCTGCCCCAGTGTGAGCGTGCGGTCCACCGTCATGGTATCCGGTGTCACGCTGTCCGCGCGACCAGGCGAGACATATCCGTTCTCGACGGACAGACCTCCTGCAAACGCCCCGGTGCCGGTCACAAATCCTGTTGAATTGACGGCGCCTGTCGTGACGCCATCATTTTCAAAATGCCCGGCATTTTCAACCTGCGTTTTTTCCAGACGCCCCGTCAGAATCAGTTCMCCCGCCTGCGCAATGCCGGTTTTGCCTGTGTATGCACTGGTTCCGGTTAATGTTTCCTGCCCGGAGGCAATAATCAGGCCCCCATGGGTCCGCGTATCCACCTCTGAGGGCAACGGGACGGACAGCGAAAACGGGGCCGACAGGAACGCTGGAACAGCATCCGGGAGTGTTGTCCCGGTGGCATAATAGTTTCCAAGAGACCCGCTAAATGTTCCGGAAGCCTGAGAAAGCACCAGCGTATTATCCCCCAGCACCACCTGCCCGCTTCCAGCCAGAGAGCGAATGCTCTGCCCGCCATCAGACCGCGTGATATCCAGCGTGCCATCCACCCGCACCACGGAGGACTGCGCAATGCTGCCGGGGCCACCAACCCCCATCCAGCTTTTCTGGCTGAGAGTGGTTGCGCCGGTATAGGTGTTCGTGCCTGTCAGATACGCAACACTCCCCGTCTCAAGCGTGAGGCCATTTGTGCCGGAGACAACACCCGCCAGCCCGACTGGCCCCATATCCTGCGTAATCGTCAGACCGTTGGTGAAGTTGGATGCCGTCACATAAAAAGGCGTATAGCCCGTAACGGCCCGCTCCAGATCATACATGACAGCATTATGCTGGAAGAAGGAGAGGCCATAGAGGGCATAGTTATCATACGTATAGGGGTTGCTCCCTACCGTGAGCTGATTGCTCTGGTCTCCGCCGCTCCCGTCGCCCGTAGTAATGCTGACAGGCTGCGCGCCCGCCACCTGCCCTGTTACGGTCAGTGTCTGGCCGGGATTGACGTCGGAGTCATAACCGTCACTGCCGGTCAGCCCTGCCGCCGTTGCCTGCTGCTGGAGGCTGGGGCTACCCAGAATAATGCTCGGCGTACCGGAATCCAGCAATGTCGGCATCGGGCCGGTGCTCAGACTATGGTTCAGGGTATAATTAAACAGCACATCAAACTGATGTCCGGCATTCGCACCCGAAAGCGGGAAGCTGCCGATCACACCGCGCCAGGGGATCTGTGTAAAAAACTGCGCTCGCAGCGCGGGCGTGAGGTCCATAATCAGGCAGGCCTGCCCGCAGTCTCCGGGGGCTGTGGGCGTGCCGTTGGACTCAACAATATAGCCGGTCTTGGTCAACTGGCCCGGAACGCCGCCATTATCGCCCGGAAAAACAAAATCCCCGGCCCCGACAATCCCGTAAAAATGCCCTTCATCCGGCGCTTTACCCTGATCCAGCGCCTGCTGCCACCCCAGATCCTGATAATATGTCTGCCCCGGCAAAAGGCCCGGGGTGTTGTCCGGAATCTGCTGGCCGGGGTCACCGCTCAGCCTGTCCGGTGTGGCAATAGACGCCTGAATCAGGGCAACACCGAGCCCCGCTGACGTATCATACGTCGCGACGGATTTGCCGGTAGCGCTATTATAAAACTGCACGTTTGAGACTGTTGTATCGGATTGCAGATACCCATAGGTGCCATCCCCATACATATAACCGTAAGGGGAGCTGATTGCGGTGCCCGCCTGAGTAGGAAACCAGGCAGGTCCGTTCTGGCTGCTGCTCATACCCACAGCGATATTGAAGGAATCTGACCCGGTATCGAACAGATATTCTTCCGGCTGAGCGTTATTCACCCCAACTTTGATGCCAAGCCGCCCGAAAGAATATCCGTCCTCATTTTCAGTAATAATATCCAGCGGAATTTCTGCGGCTCTGGCCTGATGTTCGTAACAGGCAAAAACGCAACTCATTAAAAATAACCGGCAGGACACCACACGAAATGACTGCATCAGAACTCTCGGCCACAGGATTGGTTTAAAACATTACCTGACCGTTATAATGTGTCTGAATTGACAAAAAAGATCTTTTTAGGAAATTCGTTATAAAACCGTCATGATGTTGTAAAAAAGCCTCACACCAGACTCTTCCTGCTGGAAAGCCTGATGGAATAGCAGGATTTTGTGAGATCTTTTTTTAGAGAGCCGGTGCGTTAAACGTGTCACACTGCCGGATATCACCCGTTTGCAACCCACGGCTGAACCAGTTGACGCGCTGGGCCGATGTGCCGTGCGTAAAGCTGTCTGGCACGACATAGCCCTGCCCCTGCTTCTCAAGACGATCATCCCCCACAGCGGAGGCCGCGTTCAGGCCTTCCTGCACATCGCCTGATTGCAGAATACTGCGCGCGTCATTCGCCCGCTTTGCCCATACCCCGGCAAAACAGTCTGCCTGAAGCTCGGTGCGGACAGACGCTCCTGTCGCACCGCGCTCACTCATGCCGCCCCCCTGCCTGTCGAGCCGTTCCATAATCCCCAGTTCGTTCTGCACATGATGCCCGACCTCATGCGCCACGACGTACGCCCGCGCGAAGTCCCCTCCGGCCCCCAGACGGTTCTTCAGCTCCTGAAAGAAAGCGAGATCCAGATAAACTTTATGGTCAGCAGGGCAGTAGAACGGGCCAACAGACGTCTGCGCGTATCCGCAGGCAGACTGCGTTCCGCCGGTAAACAGCACCAGACGCGGCTGATGATAGGTACGGCCCATCTGCTGGAAATAAGATGTCCAGACGTCCTCAGTTGAGGCGAGAATACGGGCGATAAACTGCTTTTGCGGGTCCGGGCCCTGCGCAGGCTGCTGGGCCACAACCGTTGTCTGACTACCAGACGATGCACTGCCTTCCAAAAGGCTGAAGACAATTTTCGGGTCTACCCCAAAATACAAAGCACCTAGCGCCAGAAGAATTCCGCCAATACCAACCTTCAGCGGGCCGCGCCCGCCTCCGCCACTTCCGCGCTCATCATCAATATTCGTGCTTTCCCGTTCATCATCCAGACGCATGGTTTTTCCTTTTTATGCCTGCGGTTCTGATCATGCGGTGTTTCTTACCACAAATCAGCAGCAGGCACGGCAAGAAGAACTGATGCGCCGTGCAGGACAATCAGGCGCGCAAGGCGCTCCGCCACCATGAACGCCGTGTTGTCTCGCGACGATCATTGTGAGACGCATATTGGGGCGTAACGGAAAAGGGATGCGTTTCATACCGGGCGGGGTCAACAACCCATCCGGCAACACCCCCGTGATGGTGGCTGAGCATTTCAATGGACCACCGCTCTTCCGCCTTATATGGCCCGGCTGCCGTATTATCGCGGAGGCTGAAAGTGGTGCTTGGGGCAATTTTCCAGCGCGTCGCACTCAGGCAACGGGACGCTCCGCTCCCCAGAAAAGTGGACCGATAGAGCAGGAATCCGGTCGCGCCCCGCTCATGCGCGGCCAGTTGCAGGCGACGCGTTGCATTCAGGTCTGGCGCGGCGCGGCTGTCAGCCACCACAGCAGCCACCCCCGGCTCCCGCAGAACAGCTTCACACAACTCCACAAAGGACGCCTGCGTGGCTGTCACACAGATCAGCCTTCCGGGGTTCAGGCCAGCCTGTTCAACGCCTGCCACGCACAGATCAAGGTGCTCCTCCCCAATCCAGATAACAGCGCCTGTTGTGCGTGCCAGCACCGACGCCACGAAACGCGAGGGCTTGGCGGAAACCTGCCTGTCACTGCCGGCTCCAAAAAACTCGTGCACTGTGCCTTTTTCCAGCCCCCCGCCAAGACGGGCATCAATTTCCGCAACGCCCGTGGAAAGTCGCTGCGCCACGGATCTGGGAGGCTCGCTCCCCATCCGCGCAATACGGTCCCGCAGCAAATCCAGTGTATCCGAGTGTGATGACGCCATGAGTGCAGTCCTCCTGTTCCGGTTTTTATAATAAGAACAAAACAAGAACACAAGGATTTTTTAAGCACACGCTCTCCCGCCCGAACCATCCCATACCGCACCTATACCCCACCGGGGTTCAGGAAAGAGCCTGAGTATGATTATACTCTTTACAACTGCCTCCGGGTGCTTTCTTTAGGGGCATTCCCCGAATGGAGGCGGACTCTCTCATCATGCGCCGTTCAGACACACACACCCGGATACTGGCGGCCCTGTGCCGCTGGCTGATGGTGTGCTGCGTTCTGCTAGGCCTTGGCGGGCAGCTTCTTCTGCAAAGCAACGCCCTGCCGGATGAAGCACCGCGCGTGACGTTCGAAAGGCTGACGGGTCTGCATATCGGGCCGGAACAGTCACCACCTATGTCCCAGCACATGCACATGCATATGGCTACCGGACACAACCACACCATGATGCATGCCGGTGCGCCGCACCCATCCGGACACCATCATGACGGGTCCTGCCCGCTCTGCCCCCTGCTGCATCTTCCGGCTTTTATCTTCAGTGTCGCGTTCCTCGCGGCCCTGATTCTGATTGCGTGGTCCCAGACAGCCTACGGGGTTCTGCTGCCGCGTGCGCCGCCGCTCCGCGCCCTCGCCCTCCGGCCACCCCCGACAGGGCCGCCCGCTTTCCTCTGAAAACGATACGCGCTGACACATAACCCTCCAGACATACCGGGAGGCGAAGGGTGTCGGCTGTTTCCGTTTCAAGGAAAGTTTCAGCACAATGTCCCATCTTTTTACAAGGCACGTCCTGCGCGCCCGCCTGCTTGCAGGCTGCTGTGCGCTGGCCTGCACCGTCTCTCTTTCTTCTTTGGCAGATGCACAGAGCAGCCTGCCGGCAACACCGGTATCCGCACAGTCTCTGGCCCCGCCTCTGTCCCCAACCGCTTCTGCGGACACGACAGAACAAAACACTCCCGGCTCTACTGAGCAGATTACCGTCAACGGAACGCGGCATCCGGTTTCAACCAGCCCCGATACAGCCAGCCTGTTCCGGCAAAGTCTGGGCTACAGCGCCTATTCCGGCGGGGGTGTTTCCTCCCTCCCCGTGCTCAACGGCATGGCGGATGAACGTGTCGCAACGTTTGTGGATGGCATGCGCATCCCCTCCGCCTGCCCCAACCACATGAACCCGGCCATGTCCTATATTGACCCGGACGCCGTTTCCTCCGCCGTTGCCATTGCTGGCATTACCTCTGTCAGTCAGGGGGGAGACAGCACGGGGGGCACGCTGGAGGTCAACCGGAAAGACCCAGTTTTTTCCAGCACGGCCAGACTGCTCGTCACCGGGCATGTCCGTGGAGATTACCGTAGCAATGGCGGCGGATCAGGCGCGTCCGGCTCCGTCACCGCCGCCAATGACTGGCTGAGCCTGCGCTATACCGGCTCCTACAGCCACGCCAGTGATTACCATACAGGTGGTAAAGGGCAGCGCGTTCTGTCCACCAGCTACCTCAGCTTTAATCACGCGGTCACGCTGGGAGTAAAAAAAGATAATCATCTGCTCGCCATCACCGCCGGGCAGCAGGACATTCCGTATGAGGGCTTCCCGAACCAGTATATGGACATGACCAACAACCGCTCCACGTTTGTAAACGGTAAATATAAAGGCGATTTCAACTGGGGCACGCTGGAGGCGCGTGGCTTCTGGCAGCGGGTCAGCCACGTCATGAACATGCTGGCGGACAAAGGGGGCCATACGGCCACAACCGGCATGCCGATGAATACAGACACCCGCACCGCCGGATACTCCATCAAGGCGACCATTCCGCTTGGCCATAAGCATATGCTCGGGCTTGGCAGCTCCTTTGACCATAACGGCCTGAACGACTGGTGGCCGCCGCTCCAGGGCAGCATGATGATGGGGCCGGATACCTTCCATAATATCAATCAGGGGCACAGAGACCGGCTCGGCCATTATATTGAATGGAAAGCCCAGTGGCTGCCGCGCTTTGCCACAGAGCTGGGGCTGCGGAATGATCTGGTGATGATGAATACCGGCCCGGTCGCCCCGTATTCATGGACCGGCATGATGAATATGGCGGACGCCATGGCCGCGCGGCGCTTTAACGCAGCCTCCCGCGGCCGGACGGATACCAATTTTGACGTCACGGCGATTGGCCGGTGGACACCGCTGGACAGCCTGACGATTGAAGGAGGCTACGCCCGTAAAAGCCGCGCCCCAAGCCTGTATGAACGCTACGCCTGGGGCGAAGGCGCCATGAGTTCCACCATGATTGGCTGGTTTGGTGACGGAAATGGCTATGTGGGCAACCTCAACCTGAAATCGGAAATTGCCAACACCCTCAGCACCACCCTGACATGGCATGACCCGGTTCATCATAACTGGGAACTTAAGATACAGCCCTACTACACCTACACACATGACTATATAAATGTGATCCGGATTGGGGCGCTCTCAAACGGGCTTTCCAAGCTCCAGTTCGTCAATCACAATGCCCGGAGTTACGGCATTAACAGCTCAGGCTTCCTCAAACTCTGGGACAGTCCGGCGTTCGGGATGGGTGAGCTGAAAGCCAGCCTGAACTGGGTACGGGGGCAGGATCTGGTTACCCATTCCGGCCTGTACCATCAGATGCCGGCCAATGGCCTTATCAGCCTGCATGAAACCTATGGAAACTGGACAGGGCGCGTAGAGGTCACCCTCGTTAAAGCCAAGACCACAGTGGACTGGCTGCGTAATGAACCCCGCACTCCCGGTTATGCTCTTCTGGGGCTTGGGGGGAGTTATCGCTGGCGGATGCTGACACTTGATGCCAGCATTGAGAACGTGATGAACCAGAGATACGATCTGCCTCTTGGCGGGCTGTCTCTGGGAGATTACCGCGCGACCGGGGTTCTCAGCCCCCTTGCTGGCCTCGGGCGTTCCTTCAACCTGAGCCTGACCGCGACATTCTGAACGCGGATCATGCCCTGCCTTGCGGTAAGTCCGACGGGATATCGCAAGGCAGGGCAAACGAGGCCCCGCCAATCTGGACAGCACCCACCACCACACACCACGCAAAAGGTATCATGCGCGTTATTGACACAGGAGATCCTGCACCCAATATGTAAATTTTAGCTTTTTGGGGAAAATTGGCTGGGAGACCTGGATTCGAACCAGGGCTGACCGGGTCAGAGCCGGTAGTTCTACCGCTAAACTATCTCCCAGCAAGGAGAACCGGGAGGCTTAAAAGGCCGCCTCCGCTGCGGTGACGCCTTCCTAGCACCGTGAATTAGGCCGTGCAAGTGCCTAAACGAAAAGAAATGTCGGTTTGTCACATAATTGTCTTGCTCCTTTGGCCGCCCTCCCCAAAAATAGCGTCAACATGAGTCAACCTCTAACTAAGGACCGGACAGATGGATCGTATTCCCCCCTGGGCCGGCCGCCCGGACAGACCAGCTTATCCTTCTCTCTACCCCCGTAACTCTGAAGATGAGCTGTTTGCGGCGCTCGACCTGGGAACAAACAACTGCCGCCTGATGGTTGCCGCGCAGACTGCCGGTGGCTTCCGCGTGATTGACAGCTACAGCCGTATGGTGCGTCTGGGTGAAGGCCTGCACCACACAGGCCGGCTGGGTGAACCTGCTATGGAACGCACACTGGACGCCTTGCGCGCCTGTGCAGACCGTGTCGGGCGCAGGCCCATCAAGGATATCCGGGCTGTTGCAACGGAAGCCTGCCGCCGGGCAGCCAATGGTTCGGACTTCATCAATCGTGTCCGCACGGAAACCGGCTTTAATATCAGCATCATCTCCGCGCGGGAGGAAGCCTCTCTGGCCGTGGAAAGCTGTGCCAATCTGGTGCATAATCCGCGCTTCGGACCGGTGCGCAACCGCGCGCTGCTATTTGATATCGGCGGCGGCTCGACGGAAATTGCATGGGTGCGGGTCGATGCGCCCCGCCAGACGCATGAACTGATTGGCTATCTCAGCCTGCCCGTTGGGGTTATCACGCTGTCCGAGCAGTTTGGCAGCATCGGCCGGGATGATCCGTCCCGCTATCAGCAGATGGTGGCCTACACAAAAGCGGCCTTGCAGGATTTTGAGAGCGTGCATCGCATTGGCCCGGAAATCCGCCGCCAGCAGACCCGCTTTATTGGCACCAGCGGCACCGTCACCACGCTGGCCAGTATGGTCCTTAACCTGCCCCGTTATGTGCGGGCGGCTGTAGATGGCTCTCAGCTTCCTGCCAGCAGTGCGCGCAAGGCCGTACGGACATTGCAGGAAATGGGCCATGCAGGCATAGAACAGCATCCGTGCATCGGGCCGGATCGTGCCCCCTTTGTTTTACCGGGATGCGCCATTTTTGAGGCTATTCACGAAACATGGCCGGTGGAAGATATCATTGTAGCCGACCGTGGCCTGCGTGACGGGATGGTTCTGCGGATGATCCGCAAGACAGGATCAGCCGCCAGACGCTTCCATAAAACGCACATGATCAACGGCCCCATCCCTTTTCTGCACCCTATTCAAGCAACAGGTTCATGAGCGACAAAAAATCCGGACCTCCCCGGAAAGCAACTTCTCTTCGCGTTCCGGGGCGGGCCCGCACCAGCAGCGCCACCCCCGGCGCAAGCCATTCTCTGGATGACTCGTCTGCCGCGCGTACCATGCGCACCAAATCCGTCAGCCTCCGCACAGCGCGGGGGCGGACAACCGCCCAGCAACGCTGGCTGGCCCGCCAGTTGAATGACCCATATGTGCAGGCCGCCCATAAACAGGGCTGGCGGTCCCGGGCGGCCTTTAAACTGATTGAACTGGATGATCGCTTTCACCTGATCCAGCCGGGCATGCGCGTGGTGGATCTGGGTGCGGCGCCGGGCGGCTGGACGCAGGTTATCGTCAAGCGCGGCGCGAATCGCGTTGTAGGTGTGGACCTTCTGCCCGTGGACCCTGTGGCTGGCGCGGAAATTATTGAAGGGGATTTTACGGACCCGGACATGCCGGACCGGCTGATCAGCCTGCTGGACGGCAAGGCGGATCTGGTACTGTCTGACATGGCCCCCAACACAACAGGCCACGCCCCGACGGACCATATGCGCATTATCGGGCTTGCCGAAGAAGCCCTGCATTTTGCTTTTGAAATTCTGGCGGAAGGCGGCGGCTTCGTCGCCAAGGTGTTTCAGGGCGGGTCAGAAAAAGCCATGCTGGAAACCATGAAGCAGGCCTTTTCAGAAGTCCGGCATGCCAAACCCCCTGCAAGCCGCAAAGATTCAAGTGAACTCTATGTCGTGGCCACAGGCTTCCGTCCTGAACGCCTCAGAGAGGCTCAGGCCACCGCCTGAGCCTTACTGGTCGAAAGTCACAGGCGGCTCAATGCCCGTCTGTTATTTTCCCCACAACCACGCGGCTCCACGCACACCGGAACTGTCACCATGCTGATTTTTCAGCAATTCGGTGCGGCATTCCGGCGTGATGGCATATTTTTTCATAACATCCGGCACGCGGGAATAAAGCGTCTTCAGGTTGGAAACGCCGCCGCCAAGCACAATCGCGTCCGGGTCCACCATATTGATCACCAGAGCGCAGGCCCGGCCCAGACGGTCCACATACGTATCCAGCGCATGAATGGCTGCGGCATCCCCTGCGGCCGCGGCTTCTTCAATGCCGTCCGCACAGCGCTGCCCGTCCCCTTTCCATGAGGCCGCCAGCGCCGGGCCACACAGGAATCGTTCCAGACAGCCCTCATTCCCGCAGAAACATTTGGGCATAGGGAATTCTTCGGCGCGCACCCAGGGAAGCGGAATATGCCCCCACTCCCCGGCAATGTGATGCAGGCCCGTGACCGGCTCACCATTAATAATGAAGCCGCCACCAACGCCAGACCCAAGAATGACCCCAAACACAATCTTGCGCCCCGCAGCAGCCCCATCAACCGCTTCGGACAGCGCAAAACAGTTGGCGTCATTTTCCACTTTCACGGGACAGCCAAGCACCTGCTCAAGATCCTTGCCGAAGGTCTGACCATTCAGCCATGTGGCATTTGCATTCTTGACCCGCATGCTGCGTGAATCAATCGCGCCGGGAATACCAACACCGACAGTGGCATCGCGGGACGTGCGGGCGCGCCCTTCCTCAACCAGATCCCGCAGCGTCAGCAGCAGAGCATCGTAGGTACCGGGATTTGCAACACGATGCCGCAGGAGAATTTCTCCTTTAGAATCAAGGGCTGCTATTTCGAGTTTGGTTCCACCAACATCGATTCCTAGGCGATAATCTGACATACAGCGACCTTACGTCTTCTTCCGGCAAGCGTTTCATGTGCCATGCGGCATGGGATAAAATGGTAAACTATGCAATCACACACATTCCTCTCTCTATACAAGGCTCTGTGTCATGAATGAGGCTGTTCTTGATGCACGGGGGCTGGGCTGCCCTCTTCCGGTTTTAAAGGCCAACCGCCTGCTGCGTGGCATGCAGGCGGGTGAAAAGCTCCGCGTTCTGGCAACAGACCGCGCCTCCATTGTCGATTTTCAGGTCTTCTGCCGGGAAACAGGGCATGCTCTGGTGGCATTTGCAGATGAAAATGGCTCCCTGTCCTTCACCATCCGGCGTCGTGCGGATATACCCTCACCGTGAGGGCGGTATGTTTTATTGGCCATTCTGCCCCGCAAGGCTTGGCAGACGCACGCTTATCGGAGTAATGCCTGCCCCTCATGACGGATAGGAAGACCTGCGCCATGGCGGATAACATCAACTCACTGTCGTTTGAGGACGCGCTCTCCGAACTGGAGAAGATTGTACGCGGCCTTGAAGGCGGCCAGCTCAAGCTGGAAGAGGCCATTGCATCCTACGAGCGCGGGGCAGCCTTACGCCAGCATTGTGAAACCAAGCTGAGCGAGGCCGAGGCCCGCGTTCAGGCGATCGTGCAACGGTCTGACGGATCGTTGACCATGAAACCTATGGATTGAGACGTCGATGACTGACCCGACAACCATCGCCCCTTCCCAGACGCAGTCCTCAGCCAATGGTCCGCTGCTCAAGCAGGCCATGGCGGCCCGCGCCAAAGTGATTGAAGGCACGATCGACCAGCTTCTGCCCCCCACCACCGGGGGTGACGCACGTCTGGTTGACGCCATGCGCTACGCAACACTGGGGGGTGGCAAGCGCCTGCGCGGCTATCTGGCCATGGCAACTGCCAGCCTGTTTGATGTGCCGGACTGCCAGTCCGCCCGCGTTGCGGCATCTGTTGAAATGCTCCACGCCTATTCTCTGGTGCATGATGATCTGCCCGCCATGGATGATGATGATCTGCGCCGCGGTCAGCCCTCAACCCATCGCAAGTTTGATGAAGCCACGGCCATTCTGGCCGGTGATGCACTTCAGACCAAAGCGTTCGAGATTCTGGCAGAAGCCGAAACGCATGAAAATGCCGTCGTACGCATCGCCCTGATTACGGCTTTTGCGCAGGCCTCCGGCGCGGCTGGCATGGTCGGTGGTCAGATGATCGACATGGAAGGTGAAGGGCGCGCCCTGCCGCTGGAAGAAGTACGCCATTTGCATGCCCTCAAAACAGGCTGCCTGATCCGCTATTCAGCAGAAGCTGGTGCCATCCTCGGGCAGGCCAAACCGGAACTTCAGCAGCGTCTGCGCTCTTACGGCGCCAATATCGGCGCAGCCTTCCAGATTGCGGATGATGTGCTGGACGCTACCGCCACAGCGGAAGAGCTGGGTAAGACGGCTGGCAAGGATGAAGCCTCCGGCAAATCTACCTATGTTGCCCTTCTGGGCATTGATGGCGCACGCGCCGAAGCTGATCGTATGGCCAAAAGCGCCATTGAAGATCTGGCTCCGTTTGGAGCACAGGCAGACCGCCTGAGAGATCTCGCTTATTACGTGATTGAACGCAGGAACTGAGAACGATGCCGGACAAGACCCAGATTCCCACCCTTGGCCGTTTTCCTGCGCTGGACCGGGTGAGCACCCCGTCTGACATGCGGAACCTTTCGGTTGAGCAACTCAAACAGGTTGCGGATGAACTGCGGGCCGAAACCATTGACGCCGTGTCCACCACCGGCGGCCATCTGGGCGCCTCTCTGGGCGTTGTGGAACTGACCGTCGCCCTCCATGCCGTGTTCGACACCCCGGCTGACAAGGTGATCTGGGATGTGGGCCATCAGGCCTATCCGCACAAGATCCTCACCGGCCGCCGTGACCGGATCCGCACCCTGCGCCAGCCGGGTGGGCTGTCCGGCTTCACCCGCCGGTCCGAGAGTGAGTATGACCCGTTCGGCGCGGCGCACTCCTCCACCTCCATCTCCGCCGGTCTGGGCATGGCCGTGGCGCACCGCCTGCGCGCGGAGGAAGACCCCTCCTACCACGAACGCAGCGTGATCGCCGTGATCGGCGATGGCTCCATTTCCGCCGGGATGGCGTATGAGGCCATGAACAACGCCGCCGTGGCTGGGCCCGGCGCGGAACGTCTGATCGTCATTCTCAACGATAACGAGATGTCCATCGCCCCGCCTGTGGGCGCGATGTCCAACTATCTCTCCCGCCTGATGTCCTCCCGCAAGTTCATGGGCCTGCGCGAACTGGCCGGAAAAGTCGTCAAAAAGCTCCCGGCTCCAGTGGAACGCACCGCCCGCAAGGCGGATGAATATGCCCGCGGCATGATTACCGGCGGCACGCTGTTTGAAGAGCTGGGCTTTTACTATGTCGGCCCCGTGGACGGGCATGACCTGCCGCAGCTCGTCGCGATCCTGCGCAACCTGCGCGATACGGATAACGGCCCCATCCTGCTGCATGTGATGACCAAGAAGGGCCACGGCTATAACCCGGC
>NZ_JACRVR010000002.1:0-189246 GCF_018811975.1 Acetobacter sp. P1H12_c
TCAGACTGATAACATGGTGTCGCAGTCGTGTGGCAATTGGGACTACTATCGGTTTCAAGACGCGTATGACGGCATAATTTACAAGCTCCCTTACCTCAGCTTTGATCGAATAGCCGGTCGCGTTGGAATCAACCGCCCTGATCCCAAGACGAGCCTCCATGTGGTCGGTCAGTCTCTGTTCGCCACGGCTTCAAAATTTGACGCATACAGCCTGCGGTTTAATGCTGCTGTAGCTATCAATGTTTTGCCCGGAGGCGCAGTAACGGGAAACTTTGGATCAACCACACAAAACTCACTGTTTTATTGGTATGGCATTGGGAAAAATGCCCTACTCTGCAACTGGACTGCCGCCAATCAGATCCAGTTTGTAGATGTCAATGCCAACAGCGCGACACTGACCATGGACATGGACGGTTCGCAGCGCGTCAAAATCGAAAAATTATTTGGGCTTCCGTCACTAACCAAATCGGAAATTTTAGTGCTACCGGGTGAGGATGGCGATTGTGTGATGTGCTCCGATCTAGGCGTGCCAGTTGTTTATTCTGCGGTCAACACGGGCTGGTTTCCGCTGACTGTTGGCGCAAAAATTAGCGCATAATCCGGAAAAACTGATGACAGAAACACAGAGCAGCGGAAACGTCGCGGCTGATGGTGGCCTCATGCCCAGTTATATGACGCGAGCCGAAGGTTCGGAAATTCGACGTCAGCAGCAGATCACGAATGAGCGTCTGGCCATTGTTGAGCATGAGCAGCAGGGCCAGAAAACGACACTGGCTGAAATCCTTGCGGAAGTTCGCAAAGGCCAGTCTGTGCGCGCCATGTTCATTGCTGGCGGGTCCGGCCTCGGCGGTGGAGTGGCGGCTGGAGTTGCTTACTTCCTCCACTGGATCACCCAATGAGCGGCCTCTATCTCCCGCACGTCCGGGATCTATGGGTCCGGCCAGCGCTGGCAGCACTCCCCCAGGAGCTGAATACGCTTCCCCGCATGCAGGGCGTGCTGGGGATTGGCAACAAGGAGAGCGGTTACCGCTACCTGGCCCAGACAAACCCGGCTGAAACCGCCAAAGGATTTTGGCAGATGGAGGCCGCCACGCATGACGATATGTGGCGCAATTTTATCCGATATCGGCCCGACATTCAGGCGGCACTTTTGCGCATCCTGAATGGAGCCAAGCCAGATGCGGCCCGTCTGGTGGATATGCCGGTCTATGCGGCTGCCATGTGCGCGGTCCACATCTACCGCTCCAAGGATGCACTGCCCGCGGCAAATGATGCCGTTGCGTGGGCCGGGTTTTGGAAGCGCAATTACAACACCGAGAGCGGCGCGGGCATTGCGGCTGAGGCCGTCCCGTATTTCCGCGAGGCCATGGAGGCCTGACATGGACGTTACGACGCTCCTCACATCCCTTTTCAGTTACGTTCTGCCCATGCTCCCGGCTCAGCGGGCGGCTGCGGCAAGCGTGATTGGCTCATTCGTGGTCAGCACCTGTGCGCTGGCTGCGTATTTCTGGCCCCGGCCCAAGGACGGCAGCAAATGGCTCCCCCTTTATCAGGCCATCAACAAGCTGGGCCTGAACGGCAAGCATGCGGTCAATGCCGATGATGCCGCAGTGAAAACCACCCCCAAAAATTGACTGGAACCCAACATGACGACAGTTGCCACAAACTCCCACGCCATCTCCCCGCTTGTCACCGCGGGTGAGGATCTGTTTGCCACGCTAAGCGGCAAGCCGCTGAGTGATAACGCCACCAAGATCAGCACGGGCGTCACGTCTCTGCTTGACGGCCTGTTCCCGGCGCTGGCTCAGAAAGTGAGCTTCGATCTGGACGGCGTGCTGACCGGCTCCACGGAAGTCCTGACCGGCCTCAATACCGCCATCAGCGCGGCCAAGGCCAAGCCGGACGTTGCTCAGACCGCAGCCATCACCGGCGGCGCGTGACGGCTTATCTCTGGTGGGGGCTGGCAGTCGGTACGATTGCCGCCCTCATCTGGCTTGTGGCCTACGCGACCAAAGCAGGCCGCAATGCCCAGAGCGTGCAGACTAGCCAACACGCAGCAGAGGATGCCGCGATTGAAGCGGGCGTGCAGGCCAATATGGCTAAGGCGCAGGCCGATGGGCCGCAGGATAAGGACCAGCTTCTGGCGCGGCTGGATAACGGGACGGGGTGAGTCGCGAATGAGACAGAAAATGCTTTATTTGGCAGTTTTCTGCCTGTTTATGGTGAGTTGTTCAGCCCCAACCCTCAAGCCGATCTGCCCCCAGATCGTACCGTGGTCCGCTGAGTTTCAGCATCAGGCGGCGGCAGAGATACGAGCCAATCCCGGCCTCGTCGCGCTGCCGGAGATTGCCCGGCAGGATGTGATTTTGCGGGATCAGGTGAGGGCATGCCGGAAGGCGGCGCAATAACTGAGCGTCACTGAGGATTGTTATTGCGCCGGGGGCATCGTAACTGCGGATGAACTGTTGGGGAATATCCAATGGTTGACGGGCTTCCACCGTCTGCCTGCGTCCTGAGTTGTCGCAGTCTCCGCACCTCACAGTGCGATGCGGTGTGGCATGTAGTGTGACCGGATTTTAACCGGCATTTTGCAGCCTCCAGCCGCATGTCCTCGCATTTAGACGACACTCTACAAGATACGCTGCGGGCCGGGCTTGATACCGGCTTTCTTTGCGAACGGAGAGCTTTCCTAGGCCGCTGAATAACAGACTGAGCCGGTAAGTTCCGGCGTGTCCATCCACGCCGCCGCAGCCCCGTGAACATAGTACGGGTTGGGGTGGGGTACAAGCAAAAAGGAATCGGGAAAAGTGGCACGGATTTGGCACGGATTTACATGTGCCAAGGCGCACTACTGCGTACCGGATCGGACCAATATGAATTTTGAGAATAACCGGGAACCACGTAAAACCCGCAGAAAACTGCCATTTATCGTGGTGGGTGCGACAGGGATTGAACCTGTGACCCCCGCCGTGTGAAGGCGATGCTCTACCGCTGAGCTACGCACCCGGTTTGTGGGGTTCCTATTAGCCGAGCCCTGCGGGCTTGGCAAGCCGGGAAAAGAATTAATTTTCTCCGGCTGCCAGACTTTCCCGCTTCATCTCCAGCTCAAGCCATTTTTCTTCAGATTCAACGAGTTTCTCCTCAATCTTCTGAAGGTCAGCACTGTATTTCTGGAACAGTTTTGGATCGCGGCTGTAGAGACCGGAATCTGCCAGTCTGGTGCGCAGGGTTTCAGCCTCACGCTCCAGCTTTTCCATCTCTTTTGGAAGATTATCCAGTGCGAACTGGTCTTTATAACTCAGCTTTTTCGTGTTTGAGCGGTTCGTACCCGCTGTCTCTTTGGGCGGTGAAACACGCACAACGGGCTTTTCGGAAGACAGGGCTTCTTCCACCGTGCCGTTCTTCTGGATCAGCATGTCACTGTATCCACCGGCATAATCGGTCCAGATGCCGTCGCCGTCCGTAGTCAGGACCGAGGTCGCAACACGGTCCAGAAAATCACGATCATGGCTGACCAGAAGCACTGTGCCATCATAGCTTGCCAGCATTTCCTGAAGCAGATCGAGCGTTTCCAGATCCAGATCGTTCGTTGGTTCATCCAGAACCAGAAGATTGGAGGGCTGCGCCAGTGCGCAGGCCAGCATTAAGCGCCCGCGCTCTCCACCGGAGAGAACGCCAACAGGGGTCCGAGCCTGTTCAGGCTTGAAAAGGAAATCCTTCATATAGCCGATGACATGGCGCTTCTCAGTGCCAACCTGCACCATGTCACCACCACCGCCGGTCAGGGTGTCGGCAAGCGTTTTATCAGGGTCCAGGGTACGGCGCTGCTGGTCCAGGGTAACCATTGAAAGGGATGGACCCAGAGCAATTGTGCCACTGTCCGGCTGATCCTGCCCGACCAGAAGACGCAGCAAGGTGGTTTTGCCCGCGCCGTTCGCACCGACAATAGCGAGCCTGTCTCCCCGGAGCACACGCAGGTCCAGATCCCGGACAATGCAGCGCTCACCCCATGATTTGCTGATATTTTCTGCAACAGCAACAAGCCGGCTGGAGGTCGAGGCACTCTGTGCCGTAAGCGTGACGCTCCCCTGCACACGCACGGCGTCCCGCCGGGCTGCCCGCAGCGCCGCCAGTTCCCCTACACGGCGCACATTCCGCTTCCGGCGGGCTGTTACGCCATACCGCATCCAGTCTTCTTCCCGCGCGATCTGGCGGTCGAGTTTATGGGCGTCGCGCTCTTCCTGCTCGAGCACTTCTTCACGCCATGCTTCAAAACGGCTGAAGCCCTGATCAAGGCGCCGCGTCATCCCGCGATCCAGCCAGACAACGGAGCGGGAGAGGGTGGAAAGCAGCCGCCTGTCATGGCTGATAATAACCATGGCACAGTTCAGGCTGAGAAGTTCCTGCTCCAGCCACTCAATGGTGGGCATATCCAGATGGTTGGTCGGCTCATCCAGCAGCAGAATATCTGGCGCATAGGCCAGTGCTCCGGCAATCGCACAGCGCCGCGCTTCCCCGCCGGACACTGTGGCCGGATTTTCTTTTCCGGTCAGCCCCAGCGCATCCAGCATAGCCGCAGCGCGCCATTCTGAAGATGGGTCCGTAATCTGCGCCAGCACATAGTCCGCCGTTGTAGCGTAGCCGGAAAGATCCGGCTCCTGCGGCAGATAACGCAGACTGGCTCCGGGCTGTAGAAACAGTGTCCCGGAATCAGGCTGAATAACGCCTGCTGCAATTTTCAGAAGGGTTGATTTGCCGGACCCGTTGCGGCCGACCAGACAAAGCCTCTCGCCGGCTGATACGGAAAAACCTGCCTTATCAAGCAGAGGATTTCCACCAAGCGTGAGAGTAATGTCCTGAAGGAGAAGGAGAGGGGGAGCCATTCCCTGTTTCTGTGGCAGAGTGGGAGCGGGCGCAAGAGGCTATCTTACGCGACAGTTCCCTTTGAGCGGGCAAGAGCCTGATTGCTGACAGCCTGATAGGTCGCAACAGCGAGTGTGAGGGGTTCAAAAGGCTTGGTAATGACGAAGCTCGGCTCGGACGTCTCTCCCGTCAGCAGGCGCTCAGGATATGCCGTAACATAGATAACCGGGGCGGAATGAGTTTTGGTGATTTCCGCCACGGCGCGCATGCCATCCCCACCCGCACCAAGATTGATATCCGCCAGAATCAGACCGGGGCGTGTTTCCTGCGCCAGGCGAATGGCATCAGCCTGTGTATGAGCCACCCCGGCGATCCTGTGCCCGCATTGCAGAACAAGATCTTCAATATCCATGGCGATAATCGGCTCGTCCTCAATAATCAGGACGGATGTCTGAATACCGGTCTTGAGGTAGGCGTGCGCCTTTTCAAGCTCTTCAGAGGCATCCTGAGCCGGGAGTTCGACAATTCTGGCCGCCATATCGAGTGAGACTTCTTCCAGCGTCGTCAGCAGAAGAAGCTGGCGCTGCTTTACAGAAAGTCCGTGCTCCGGGCCATCATTCTCAGGCTGCGCCGCGAAATGTCTAGAAATCGCCTGATAAAGCCTGCAAAGAGAAGGCAGGTCATCTGTGGGGCGGCTTGTTGTGAGCGTCCGCAGACTTTCCGCGACAAGAAGATCTCCACGGGGCTGGCTCCCTGTCAGTGCGCGGGCATAACGCCTGCCGTAGGGTAACGCCTGAATTAAAGCGCTGCGCAGCGACTCTGGCATGACAAGGCTCCTTCGCATGGAGTAGGGCTTAGATAAAGCACGACCGTAACGATGACATGTGTCATTGTTTGCAGAAAAGGGGAAGTGTTCTGATTGGCAACCGACAACATTCTGACAATGTTGCCACGACATCGTTCTCTCGCACAGAGCTGTTAGCGTTAGTTCCGTCGCTGCGTGCATTTTCTCGTTTTCTGGCAAGAGATACCGCTCTGGCGGATGATCTGGTGCAGGAAACCCTCGTGCGTGCGCTTAGCAAGGCCGAGCAGTTTGAACCCGGCACCAATCTAAGGGCGTGGCTTTTCTCAATTCTGAGAAACTTTTTTCTGGAGCAGACACGGCGGAACACGCGGGAAAAAGAAATCCTGAGTGATTATGCCTCCAGCCCGGACAGAGTAACACAAAGCCGCTCCCCCACGCAGGAACGCGAGACCATCCGGGAACTGGATCACTTTTTGTGGACGCTCTCCCCCCTGCTACGTGAAGCGCTGGTACTAATTGGCGCACAGGAAATGTCCTACGAGGATGCGGCCATGGTGTGCGGCGTGACGGTCGGCACGATGAAGGTACGCGTCTCCCGCGCACGGGCACAGCTTCAGGTCCTGCTGGAAGCCCCGGATGCGCCAGAAGAGCCTTCCGCCACCTGCTAAAAAACGATCGACGAAATTTTTTTTTCAAAAAAGCATGTAACCTTTTCCTGCCGCCGTTCATTCACCCTGCAAGATAAGCAAAAAGGCAGGGACAAAGATCATGACACCGTCATTCCACGATCAGGTTATCGCTATCCTCCCTAAACTGCGCGTTCAGGCTCTCGCTCTCACGCGCAATCGCGCAGCAGCGGAAGATCTGGTGCAGGACGCCGTTTGCAACGCTCTGGCCGCCCAGAACAGCTTTGCGCCGGGCACTAATTTTGCCGCATGGATGCATCGTATTCTGCGGAACCGCTTTATTTCCGATCTCCGCAAAAAGCGTGACACGACAGATATTGATGATATGCCCGCATCCTTTCTGGCGACCAACGCGCCTCATGAGGACCGGATTGTTCTGAAAGATCTGGACGCAGCCCTTGCACGGCTGCCAGACGACCAGCGGGAAGCTCTTGTTCTGGGTGTGCTCGAAGGAATGAGCTATCAGGAACTGGCTGAGGTTGCCGGATGCGCTGTCGGGACCGCCAAAAGTCGTGTATTCCGTGCAAGACGCCAGCTTGAAGCCTGGATGCTGGGTGAAGAGCATGTGGGGAATGAACGCCTTAAAGCGCAGGCTGCGACATTGTGCCGCAAGCTGAGCCAGCAGGACAGCCAGGACTCTTCCAGAGCTGTCTGACAACAGGATAATGTGGGCCTGACCCCACAGAGAGAAGTGGAAGAGACTGAGCGGGCTTGGGCATGTCAGATGATGATTTACGCGGACGATGTGACCTTACCATCCGGCCGGGTGTTACAATGCCGCCAGATGGACAAGACCATGGATAAAAAGCCACGAGAAAAACCAGAGAAAACGTCTGATCAGGCGTTTGATCTCTGGTTGAAACGCGGGCTGCATCAGCTTTTTGATGACGTGGCGAATGAGCCCATCCCTGAAGAATTGCTGAGGCTGATTGAAGAAGATCGCGGAGAATAACTCTGAGCAGCAGCGCAGGGGAGGGCGACGATGGTATTCACTCCGTTACGCCTTTCTCTCGCTGCTCTCCGGGTTCGGCCATATTTTCGCAACCACCAGCGCGCGGATGCGCGTACTGATCTGCCTTTCGGGTATCCCGGTTCTGGCGGTCAGCACCATTCTGGCCCTTCATAATTATAACGAACTGATGGTTGGCAGCGCACAGCGCGCCGCTATAGCCATTGCACGCCTTGATCTCCAGTTTCGCCATGATACGGACCGTCTGCGCAGCGCGCTTGAAACAATCGGCGGGATGGGACTGACCCCTGAGCAAATTGGTCACGCTCTCCGACTGGCGGAGACCATGAGCGGCCAGCGTTATTGTTTTATGGGTGTGCTTGATAGCGACGGACGGGTGATCCAGACCATCACACCGCCGGGCAGCAGTTGCCAGAATATGGGTATTACAGAGCCGCCTCCCTCTTTTCAGGGAACGCTTCTGGAAGCTGTGCAGGAAGATGGAAACCCGGATTCCAAAGGGTCCTTCCTCCGCATTACCGTTCCGGCCATCTTTCTTTCAATTCCCGAAACCCGCGGCTATCTGGTTGGCATATTACAGCTTTCCCGAAAGGCCGCTTATCTGGCCAACAGTGCCGGGTGGCAGGCTTTTTCTGATGAAAGCAACCCCTTACAGGCTTGGCTGATCAATCAGGACGGATCGCTGTCTTCTGTCTGCACGGACTGCCGATGGGCCCCACCGGCACCGGCTATGGTGCATCAGCTACAACGGAAACTTGATGCCAGCGAAGGGTCAATTGTCTCCATGCCCACGTCTGAGGGGGGATATGCTTTAGGGGCCATTGCGGGCGGAGCGGATATACTCGTTGTCACGCAGCGGACACCGCGGGAGGCCGATGCCCTGCGGACTATGGTGCTGGAAATCTCGGCGCTAATGATTCTTCTGGTGGCTGGGCTGATCGGGGTCACACTGGCTGCAAATATTGTTCTGGTTATGCCCCTTCGCCGCCTGACCTATTCCGTGCAGAAATGGCAGATGGAAGGGGTCTTTGATGCCCGCATTACCCGCTCCATGCCGCTGGAACTGCAACGCCTCGGGCAGGCTTTTACCCGCGCGACACGCAGACTGAGCCGACATGAAGCACGCCTGAACAAGGCCATGGCGCATCAGGAACTTCTGATGCGCGAAATTCATCATCGTGTGAAAAACAACCTCCAGATTGTGGCCTCGTTGCTCAATTTGCAGGCCAGCCGCATTTCTCACCCCGAAGTGCGGGCGGAATTTGCTCTTGCGCGAGACAGGGTCCGGGCTTTGGCGACCCTGCATAAAACACTCTACGCGGAAGACCGGCTTGATAGTCTGGATATGGCCAGCTTTCTGAGAGAACTGTGTGAACAGACGCTGCATGTGGCCGGAGAGGGAGAGACTGACCGGATTACCCTCAGAGTTGAATCGGATGATTTCCGGATGAATCCGGATCAGGCCGTGCCTCTGGCGCTGATCATGACCGAAATTGTCACAAACTCCATAAAATATGCTTTCCCGGACGGGCGACGCGGGACCATTTCGGTCGAACTCCGCCTCGTGGACGGCATTGTCACCCTCACAATCGCGGATAATGGAATCGGATGTGATTTTGAGGATGAGACACCGGGCGAACGGCAGGGGATTGGCAGGAAACTGATCCGCGGCTTTGCAAGGCAGCTTAATGCCCAGCTCTTCAGAAACGGGGAAAACGGGACCATCTATAGATTTGTGTTTCCGTTGATCAGCGAGTGAAAAAATCAATTTTCAACGAAAAAACAGATCAGGTCCCTACACACCGGTATGGGCGCTATGCTCTGCCCGCAGTAGGGAGCGGCGTCGTTAGGTGTTTGCGTGATCGCCCGTCCGGTATAAATGCCTGTCTATGAGTGGTGACAAAGCAGCGATACGCGGCTGGACGCGGACACAGTCGCGTCTGGGGCGTCAGGCAGCGCGGCCTGTGATAATTTTTGGGCTGCTATCCAGTCTGCTGGGTGTCGGGCAGGCATGGTGTGTGGCAACCGTTCTCGGGCACGCCCTCATGGGTCTTGTTCCGGGGGTGCCTGCGTCAAACCTGCCTGTATGGCCTGTTTTCGCCTTTGCCGGGCTAGCGCTCCTTCGTGCCCTTATTATGGCATTGAGTGACACATCTGCCGCAAAAGCCGGAATAGACGCCCGCCGCAGATTGCGCGGGGAGGTTCTGACCTCAATCCTGACAGGAGGTCCGGCGCTGCTCCGTAAGACTCATAGCGGAGAACTGGCGACGATCGCCGTGGATCGTGTGGAAGCACTGGATGGTTTTTTTGCCCGCTGGGTTCCGGCGTCCGCCCTCTGGATTGCTGCGCCTATCCTGATTTTGCTGCCTGTCGCGTTTATTCAGCCGCGCGCCGCTCTAGTGCTCGGGCTGTGTGGCGCAACAGTCCCGGTTGGGCAGGCTGTGTTTGGCATTGGGGCCGCCGTTGCATCCCGCAATCAGTTTCTGGCCATGACACGCCTTCAGGCCCGCTTTCTGGACCGCGTGAAGGGCATTGCCACCATTGTTCTGGCAGGCCGTGCCGAGGATGAAACGCAACGACTGGGGCAGGCCGCAGAAGAACTCCGGCAGCGCACCATGAAAATTCTTCGCGTGGCATTTCTGTCCTCCGCCTCCATTGACTGCGCCATGGTCGTCGCTCTGGTTCTGGTCGCTGTCATGGACGGCAGGCAGGCGATGCTGCTGCTTGCTAACGGTCCGTCTTCTGCTCTGACTTACACGCTGACAAGCGGCCTGTTTGTTTTGCTACTCATTCCGGAATTTTTTGCGCCTCTGCGTGCGCTGGCTCTGGCGTATCAGGACCGTGCGCATGCACAGGGGGCTGCAACGGCCATTCTGGATCTGCCTGAAGCTCTGCCGCGCCCGTCACCAGAGGGTGCCCGGACCGTCAATGCCTCAGGCGTCATGATTTCTCTCGAAGACGTCAGCTTCACCTGGGACCCGGCTCGCGGGCCTGCGCTGGACCATGTGAGCTTTTCCGTGCCTGCCGGAGAAACGCTTATTCTCGCTGGTCCGTCCGGTTCCGGCAAATCGACGATCATGGAACTCCTGCTGGGCTTTATTCAGCCCGACAGCGGAAGCGTGCGCCTGAACGGAGCGCCGCTAGACAGCATTGTTCCTGATGCCTTGTCCCGGATGATTTCATGGATCGGTCAGAAACCTGTTCTGTTTGCAGGCACGCTGAAAGAGAACATTCTGTTCGCCCGCCCTGATGCGGATGACGCTGACCTGCTCGCTGCGGTCAAAGCCGCGGCAGTTGACCAGTTCCTGCCGTCTCTGCCGGATGGTCTGGAAACGCGGATTGGGGAAGGGGGCTTTGGTCTGTCCGGTGGACAGGCGCAGCGGATTGCAATTGCACGCGCCTATCTGAAAAACGCCCCCATCCTGCTGCTGGATGAACCAACGGCCCATCTGGACCCCGCAACAGAAAAAAGCGTTTTTGAAAGCCTGCAACGTCTGGCCTTGCGCCGGACTGTTGTACTCGCCACCCATTCCGCTGCTGTGCATATGTTTAACGGTCGGCGTGTGGACCTTAATCTGGGGCGGGTTGTGACACGGCAGGGAGCCGCGTGAGATGAACATATCCGACCAGAAAGAAGCCGGCACGCCCGCTCTGACTGATTGTCAGGCCGTTCTGCGTATTCTGGGCCTCTGGCGCAGACAGGCTCCACGGCTGATTATCGGCGTCATGCTGGCTCTGATTGCCCTTTGTCTGGGCCTTGTGCTGATGCAGGCTTCAGGGCTCCGTCTGGCCAGCAGCATTCTGGGTGAGGTGGTGATCACTACTGCTCTGTTACGCTGGGTCGGCGGTGGCCGGGTTGTTCTGCGCTATGCAGAACGGCTTTTTGCGCATGATGCCATGTTCCGTGCGCTGGCGGACCTGCGTGTCTGGTTTTTCCATTCTCTGGCACAGGGGGCGGCTGCGGGCTTAGGGTTCCGGCGGGCGGGCGATATGCTCTCTCGCCTTGTGTCGGACATTGGTACGCTGGATGGGCTGTATCTGCGTATTTTTGTTCCCTTTGTCTGTGCCTGCCTGACTCTGCCCATTCTGGTCGTTCAACTGGGCCACCAGAGCATTGTGCTGGGCGTGGCGGTAGGGCTGCTCTTTGCCTGTTCCGCGTTTGGCGTGCCTTACCTGATTGCCCGCTCCGGCCGGGCAGAAGGGGAGCGTCTGGGGAAAAACCTCGCGGCCCTGCGTATTGGCGTGCTGGATCTGGTTGGTGGTTTGCGGGAAATACGCGCTTTTGGTGCAGAAGGGCGTATTCTCTCGCATGTGCAGGCTGATGACGCCGCTCTGCTCGCTGGCCAGATGCGGCTTGCGCGACGGGCCGCGTATGCCAACGCCTCCTCTTTTCTGTGTGGGCAGGCAGCAATCTTTCTGGTGCTTCTTGCTGCTGCCGGTGTGTTTGCTCTCCATCTTTCCCCGCTGGCCGTAGTCGGCAGCCTCTTCCTGACGGTTGCGTCTTTTGAGAGTGCCGCAACACTGACACGGGCAGGCTTGCAGGCCGGCGTGATGGGGGCTGCGGCGCAGCGCGTCGTGGAAGTTGCAGCCCATACCCCGGACAGCAAGCAGAGCGAGGCGCAGACTGAGGCTCCGGCCGGAACCGACATTCGTCTTGAAGGTGTAAAGTTCCGCTGGGCTCCCGATCGTCCCCTCGTGTTTGATGGGTTAACACTGGATATTCCCGCGGGCGCACGTATTGCCATCCTTGGCCCGTCAGGGGTTGGCAAATCCAGCCTTGCGGCTCTCCTGCTCAAGGCTGCCACGCCGGAAGCAGGCAGTATCACGCTTGGCGGAGAAGACATTTCCCATATCCGCGCGGACTCCCTGCGGCGGCGCATGGCGTGGTTATCTCAGGCCACGCATCTGTTTGACGACAGCATCCGGGCCAATCTGCTTCTTGGTCGCCCTGACTCGACAGAAGACGATCTGTGGAAAGCGCTTGAAGACGCTGCTGTAGCCGACGTGGTGAAGACGCTTCCGGACGGGCTGGACACATGGCTTGGTGAAGGCGGAATCAAACTGTCTGGCGGGCAGGGGCGACGCATCGCACTCGCCCGTACCCTTCTGACACAGGCTCCGATTCTGATTCTGGACGAGCCAGCCACCGGACTGGATGCGCAGACAGAGCAGGACTTCCTTCGTACGCTCAATACCGTCACAGAAGGCCGCACAGTCATTCTGATCGCGCACCGGCTGACCGGCGTGGAAACTCTGGACCGGATCTGGCGTCTTTCGGGCAGTGTCGCGACGGCCGCTGCCGCCTGAGCCATAGATTATGAGGCCAAAGCCTGAGCGGGGCGCGAAAAACGTTGGCGTCCGCACTGTTTTGCAGGCAGATTTGAAAAATTACTGTGAGCATTTTTTTGCTCTATTGGAGATAAATATATGCGCCGTCTGCTGCCTCTTCTCGGCCTTTCCGTCCTCGCTGCGTGCGCGTCCCAGCCTGCACGCAAATATGTTGTCTTCTTTTCCAATCAGTCCGTAGAACTGAATGACACAGCCCGCAACGTCATTGCGGAAGCCGCGCGCAAAGCCCAGAACCATCCCGGCAGCATTGTGCAGGTTGAAGGCTACGCGGCCGCTGGCGGGGACCTGTCCGCCGATGCTCTGATCGCTATCCAGCGCGCGAAGCTGGTGGCGGAAACCCTGCATGAAGACGGTGTCTCTGGTGACCGCATTCGTCAGACTCCGCGCGCACCAAGCAGCGGGGAAGGCATGACCGTGGGCGCGCGTCGCGTGGAAATTGAGCTGGTCAGCCCCTGATTTTCTATGAGTGAAACGCAGACCGACAGAATACCCCCGGCTTCTGCTCTGGTGCGGGATACCGGGGGACGCGACCGGTTTGTAGGAACCAGCCCGAAAGACGTCCTGCACGCCGTTTTTGGTTTTCCGGATTTTCGGAGCTTGCAGGGGCAGGCCGTCGCGTGCGTCATGAAGGGCCGCGACGCACTGGTCCTGATGCCCACAGGCGGCGGTAAAAGCATTTGTTATCAGGTGCCAGCTCTGTGCCGACAGGGGATGGGGCTGGTCATTTCTCCGCTGATTGCCCTGATGGATGATCAGGTCGCGGGCTTGCGGCAGGTCGGCATCAACGCCGCCGCCCTTCATTCTGAACTGGAAGGCGATGAAGCCGCAAAAATCCGGTCTGATCTGGCTGCCGGGCGCGTTGATCTGTTATATGTGTCCCCCGAGCGGCTGCTTTCCCCCGGCACGCTGGAACGGCTGACACGGCAGCCTGTTTCTATTATTGCAATTGATGAAGCGCATTGTATTTCTGCGTGGGGCCATGAGTTCCGCCCGGAATATCGTGCGCTGGCGTCTCTCCCCAAACACTTTCCGAACGTCCCCCGGATTGCTCTGACCGCCACAGCGGATGAGCGCACCCGCGAAGATATTCTTACCGCACTGGACATGCCGGACGCTGAAGTTCTGGTCTCCAGCTTCCACCGTTCCAACCTCAATATCGCGGCTTTGCCCAAAGCCTCGGAAATGCGGCAACTCACGTCCGTTCTTGAACGGCACAGAGACGAAGCCTGCATTGTCTATTGTGGTAGCCGCGCCCGGACAGAGCGGATTGCTGCGGCGCTGCGGGATAAAGGCTGGACCGCTCTGGCATTTCACGCAGGGCTTTCCCCGATTGAAAAACGAGCAGCTTTACTGCGGTTCCGGTCCGGGGAGCCGATCGTCATTGTCGCTACCGTCGCGTTCGGGATGGGGATTGACCGCCCCGACGTTCGCGCGGTCATTCACCTTGATATGCCCGGCTCACCAGAGGCCTATTATCAGCAGATCGGGCGGGCAGGGCGTGATGGCCTGCCGTCTGAAACGGTGTTGCTGTATGGCGGGGAAGATATGGCGCGGGCGCGTTACTGGCTTGATCAGTCCTGCGCACCGGACAGCGAAAAACGTATTATGCGTAGCCGTCTGGAAGCAATGATCGCGCTAACCGAGACAACTGGCTGCCGCACACGCGCTCTGCTGCACTGTTTTGGGGAAACGCTGGAAGGCCCGTGTGGCCATTGCGATAACTGCCGTTATCCCGTTGTGACGTTTGATGGCACGGATGCAGCCAGAAAATTTCTCTCCACAGTTTATCGCACGGGAGAGAAATTCGGTGCACTGCATATCATTGCGGTTTTGCGTGGCAAAACGAACGAGGCCGTTGAACGCAATCATCACGAGACCCTCTCTGTCTGGGGGATCGGGAAGGATAAGAGCGAACAGTTCTGGCGTGGCGTCGGGCGGCAGCTTATTGCGCACGGCGCTTTGCGGAGTGAAGGGCAGTATAGCGGGCTTGCGCTTAATCAGGACGTCGCGCGGCCCATTCTGCGCGGAGAGGAGACTGTCAGTCTGCGGGCGGATGCCACGCAGGAGCTGGAAAAAGCGGCTGGCCGGGCACGCCCCTCGGAAACGCTGGCTGATTTACCCGAAGAGAAGCAGGCTTTGTTTGCAGCCCTGCGCCGCTGGCGACTGGATGAAGCACGGGAACAGGAAATTCCGCCTTATGTGATTTTCCATGATTCTGCCCTGCGTGACATCGCTCAGGAAACACCGGCATCTCTTGCGGAACTCGGAGAAGTAAAAGGCGTTGGGCGCTCGAAGCTGGAACGTTATGGAGAAGCGGTTCTGGCGGTGCTGAAAACCGCGCAGGGAGTCTGACATGGCCTCCGTAGAGGAAAGACGCGCCCTGATTCTGCAATTTGTGCAGCAGCAAGGGTATGTCGCCAATGAGGATCTGGCCAAAACCCTGCATGTGACCGTGCAGACCGTGCGGCGCGACGTCAACAGCATGGCGGCCGAAGGGATTGTGGCACGGCATCATGGGGGGGCCAGTGCCCTCACATTTGCAGAAAATATTGCCTATTCAGACCGCCAGATTCTGAACCTCTCCCAGAAAGACGCCATTGGGGAACGGGCTGCGGCGGCCATTCCGGATGGCGCATCTCTGTTTATCAATATCGGCACGACGACTGAAGCCTTTGCCCGCTCTCTGAGGACGCACAGAGCGTTGCGGGTCATTACCAATAATATTCACGTCGCGACTTTGCTGACCCCGGCACCGGAATGTAGCCTTGTGATTACAGGCGGCACCGTCAGACTGCGGGATGGCGGGATTGTGGGGCCAGCCGCTGCCGCGATGATTGAGCAGTACCGCGCTGATTTTGGGGTAATCGGCATCAGCGGCATTGATGAAGACGGCACATTGCTTGATTTTGATGTGGATGAAATTGCCGCGGCGCAGGCGATTATCAGGAACTCACGCACCGTATTCCTGCTGGCTGATCATACAAAATTTATGCGCAGACCCATGGCGCGGGTAGGGCATATTTCTGAAGTCAGCGCGTTCTATACAGATCAGGCTCCTCCTTCAGGCATCCGTACTATTCTGAAAGACGCAGGGGTTAGTTTGCACATCGCAAACGAAACAGGATTTTCGGAAAGGAAAACGAAAAAGAGCTTATGAGGCTGTTTCCGTCACATTAAAGCCATTGTTTTTGGTTTACGTTTTCGGATACGAATAAGGTCAGTATTCCTTCTTGGTGTCATTGGAAGAAAAAATGTCAGATTCCGCTCCCTCTTCTGCACAGCCCTATGATCTCCTGATCGTCGGTGGTGGCGTTAACGGCGCAGGGATCGCGCGTGACGCGGTTGGCCGGGGCGCGTCCGTTCTGCTTGTCGAGCAGGATGATCTGGCAAGCTATACCTCCTCTTCCAGCACCAAGCTGATTCACGGCGGGTTGCGCTATCTGGAATATTATGAATTCCGGCTGGTGCGCGAGGCGCTGACGGAACGGGAGCGCCTTCTGGCCATGGCGCCGCATATTATGTGGCCCATGCGTTTTGTGCTGCCTCATTCCAAGCTGGTGCGTCCGGCATGGATGCTGCGCGCAGGCCTGTTCCTGTATGACCACCTTGCCTCCAACATGACGCTCCCCAAATCCCGCGCTGTTGATTTCCGCACCCATTCTTCCGGTCGCCCGCTTAAACCGGAATATACGAAAGGCTTCGTCTATTCAGACGGCTGGGTGCAGGATAGCCGCCTTGTCGTGCTGAATGCGCTTGATGCGGCGGAGCGGGGCGCTGAAATCCGCACCCGGACGCGCCTGATCAAAGCGAACCGGGTCAATGGCCTGTGGGAGGCTGTTCTGGAAGACCGCGTCACCGGCAAAACCAGTTCGGTGCGTGCGCGTGCGCTGGTCAACGCAGCCGGACCGTGGGTAGCCAGACTGTTGTCTGAAACCCTGAATATTCCCAATTCCAAATCCGTCCGTCTGGTGAAGGGCAGCCACATTATTGTCCCGCGCGTGTTTGAGGGGCCGCAGGCGTATATCTTCCAGAACCCCGACAAACGTATTGTGTTCGCCATCCCGTATGAACAGAATTACACGCTGATCGGCACCACGGATATTCCGTGGAAGGAAGCGCCCGGCACCGTTGGCATCGCCCCGGATGAGGTGAGCTATCTGTGTGAAAGCGTAAACCGCTACTTCCAGACGCAGGTGCGGGAAAGCGATGTGGTCTGGAGCTATGCTGGCCTCCGTCCGCTTTATGACGATGCGTCGGCTAACGCCTCGGCCGTCACCCGTGATTATGTGCTTGATCTGGACACCACTGACGGCGCACCTCTGCTCTCCATCTTCGGCGGCAAGATCACTACGTACCGCAAGCTCGCAGAACATGCTCTGGAGAAACTAGCTCCCGTGCTGCCCGCGGTTGCAGGGGCAAGCTGGACCGCCAGCGAAGTTCTGCCCGGTGGTGACATCGGTGAGGGTGGTTTTGAAGGGGCACTGGCACGCCTGCGTCGCGCAGCGCCCTGGCTTTCAGAACAGCTTGCATGGCGCCTGATGCGCAACTATGGCAGTCGGGCTTACGAGATTCTTGGTGAATCCGGCTCCATGCAGGACATGGGCGAAATTCTGGGAGGCGATCTGACAACGCGTGAAGTTGATTACCTGATCACCAGAGAATGGGCCCGCGCACCAGAAGATGTCTTGTGGCGGCGTAGCAAGCTCGGCCTGCATCTGAACGAGGCCGAAAAAAGTGCAGTTGCCGACTATGTCAGGAAGAAGGTAGGCTGATTTTCTAACCACCAGACAACTCTTTCCAAATAAAAAATAAAAAGAGGAAAGTATGACAACCACCCAACGCGCCTTTCTTGGCGAGCTGATCGCTGAATGCATCGCGGTCTTTATCATTATTGTTTTCGGGGATTCCGTAGCAGCGATGTATTCGCTCTACGACCCCAGCCCCTATAAAATGGCATACTGGGGCGTGTGCATTGTCTGGGGGCTGGGCGTCACCGTGGCGATTTACGTCACCGGCGCTGTCTCCGGCACGCACGCCAACCCCGCAGTCACTCTGGCGCTGGCCTGTTACCGCGGATTTTCATGGAAAAAAGTAGTGCCTTACTGGGTCGCTCAGGTTCTGGGTGGTTTTCTGGGGGCCGTGATTGTTTACACGCTTTTTTCACCCGTTATCGAACATTATGCCGCCGTCAATCATCTGGACTGGCGGCATGACGGCGCAGCCGCTGGCGTCTTCTTCACGCATCCGGGCGATTTTGTAACCCCGATGCATGCGTTTGTTGATGAAGTTATTCTGACAGCAATGCTGCTGCTCGGGATTTTTGCGATAACGTGTGAATATAATACGCAGGCCCCGCAGGCCAATTCAGGCGCTCTGATTATTGGTCTGCTTGTGGCAACGATCGGCGCATCTGCCGGTTATCTGGAGGCGTGGGCCATCAATCCGGCGCGCGATTTCGGGCCTCGCCTGTTCTGTTTCCTTGCCGGGTGGGGGGAAGCAGCCCTTCCGTCTCCCGGAAATTACTGGTGGGTGCCGGTTGCCGGACCGCTTGTTGGCGGTGTTGTAGGAGCCGGGTTCTATCAGGGGGTTGTAAAACCCTTCATGCCAGCGATCGTCCGGGCACGGCAGCCTGACATTGCTCAAGATTAATTACTCCAGCAATAAGGATTCCGTGCGATGAGCAAGCAAGATTACGTATTGGCGATTGATCAGGGCACAACCTCTACACGCAGTATTGTGTTCGATCGAAATGCTCAGGAAATTTCAAGCGCTCGTCAGGAGTTCGCTCAACATTACCCTCAGGCGGGCTGGGTAGAACATTGTCCGGAAGATATCTGGAATGACGCCAAGGCCACCGCAACGGCCGCACTGGAAAAAGCCGGTGGCACCAGCCGCATTGCCGGCATTGGCATTACAAACCAGCGCGAAACCATTGTGGTCTGGGACCGTGCGACCGGTAAGCCTATCCACCGCGCAATTGTCTGGCAGGATCGTCGCACGGCTTCTGTCTGCCAGAAACTGCGCGAAGAAGGCGCGGAAGCCCTTGTGCGGGAGCGTACTGGCCTCCTGCTTGACCCGTATTTTTCCGCAACGAAACTGGCCTGGCTGCTGGATAATGTTGCAGATGCACGGTCACGGGCCGAAAAAGGTGAACTCGCATTCGGAACGATTGACTCCTTCCTGCTCTGGCGCCTGACCGGCGGCAAAGTGCACGCGACGGATATCACCAATGCCGCCCGCACGCTTCTGTTTGATATCCATAAGCAGAAATGGGACGAGGATCTGCTCCGTCTGTTCCGTATCCCTGCGGCTCTGCTTCCTGAAGTGAAAGATAACAGCACAATCTTTGGTGAGACGGACCCGGCTCTGTTTGGTCGCGCCATCCCGATCGCCGGTATGGCCGGGGACCAGCAGGCAGCAGTTGTCGGGCAGGCCTGTTTCTCTCAGGGCATGGCGAAAGCGACCTACGGCACTGGCTGCTTCGTGCTGCTGAACACCGGGGAAAAACCGGTTGCGTCCAAAAACCGGATGCTGACGACAATTGCCTATCGCATTAACGGGAAAACCTCTTACGCGCTGGAAGGCTCCATCTTCGTCGCGGGTGCGGCCATCAAGTGGCTGCGCGATGGACTGCACCTGATCACGCATGCTTCTCAGACTGATGATATGGCAACCCGCGTACCGCACAGCCACGGCGTGTATATGGTGCCGGGGTTTGTGGGGCTCGGCGCTCCGCACTGGGACCCGGATGCACGCGGCCTGATCTGCGGCCTGACTCTGGACGCGACAGCAGCGCATATCGCCCGCGCCGCTCTGGAATCCGTTGCCTATCAGACGCTGGATCTGGTGACAGCCATGACGCAGGATGGGGCAGGGACGACAGAAGCCCTGCGCGTTGATGGCGGGATGGCTGCTAATGACTGGTTTTGTCAGTTCCTGGCAGATATGTTGCAGGTTAATGTTGAGCGTCCCCGCAACATTGAAACAACAGCTCTGGGCGCAGGCTTCCTCGCCGGGCTGGCAACAGGTGTCTGGGAAAATGAGAAGACGCTGGCATCCGAATGGGCCAGAGGCGCGCTCTTCAAGCCCTCCATGGCCAATGAGCAGCGCAAGACAATGATTGCTGGCTGGCACAACGCCGTGAAGCGGACGCTAACCAACCCGAGCGCGGCCTAAAGACCGGGGCGCTTTTCTCTCCCGGTCTGGCCTTTCTAAAACGGGAGGCCAGCCGGGAAGAAAAATCCTTTTCTCAGTGCGTTGCCTGCGGCTGAGACAGCTTGATTTTTATGGTTTTGGACGAACCACCAAGAAAGCTGAAGGTAAAAGACACGTCCTGCCCCGGCTGAAGTGAGCTGTCCGGGTCCAGACAGAGAAGATGATACCCGCCGTACGGAAAGACCAGCGTCGTGCGTGCGGGCAGGGAGAGATGCGTAAACAGGGACAAAGTGCCCGGGGTGCTTTCCTGATCAGAATGGTGCCCCACCAGCGTGCGACAGGCAGAAGAGCGGACATCGGTAATCAGATGCGCGTTGGCCCCATCGTTTCTTATGGTAAAATAAACACCGGCCATGCGGTTTTCTGCGTTAATGAGTTGCATGCTGGTGTCTGTAATGGTGATGTCTTTCTGGGCATCGTCCTGCCCCGGCAGAGATTTGTCAGGGTCCCTGTCTTCCGCAACAGCAGGGCCTGCAAGCATCAGGCCAGCCACCATGGCAGCGACATAACCGGCACCAAAACGCATTTTCATCGCAACTCCAGTTTTTAATAACCCGTGACCGGTATAAGCTGGCCAGACAGAAGAACTTCGTTGCGGGCACTATACCGCATTATCGCACCAGAAGGCCAAGCTTGAAGAAAGCCCCGGATCTTTCTGTGCCAGAGCGAGAAAGGCTCACGTCACGATGCGCTGCCCTTTTTGTGGGAACCCGGATAGTCAGGTCAAGGATAGCCGCCCCAACGAGGAAGGCTCCGCCATCCGGCGCCGTCGGGCCTGCCTCTCGTGCGGCCAGCGTTTTACGACCGTTGAGCGTGTGCAGCTGCGCGACCTGATTGTTGTAAAGGCTGACGGACGCCGCGCACCGTTTGAGCGCGAGAAGATTACGCGCTCAATCCGGATTGCCCTGCGCAAACGGCCCGTGCCTGAAAGCAGAATCGAACAGATTGTCACGGGTCTGGTGCGTCAGCTTGAAGCCGCAGGAGAGACGGAAGTACCCTCCGCGCGGATTGGAGAGCTGGCGATGGATGGGCTGCGGGAAGTTGATACTGTGGGCTATGTGCGCTTTGCCAGCGTCTACAGAGACTTCACGGAAGCGAGGGATTTTTCGGAAATTCTGACGTCCATGGATTCGTCTGAGCCTGATTCGCAGGAAAAGACTGGACCTCGTGGCATAAAAAAGTCATGAAACCCCGCTCCCTCATACGGGCAGGCAGGAGATAGGGATGACAGAGCTGCAGGATCACTCAGAACTTAAAGGCGCGCAACGGCCACGCACGGCGGCGCGCGTTGCAGCCATTCAGGCTCTTTTTCAGATTGAGCAGAACGAAGACAAGTCAGAAAGCGTTATTCAGCAGTTTCTGGTGCATCGTTTTGGCACCACGCTGGAGAATGACTCGTATGAAGAAGGCTACATCCCGGAGGCTGATACGCGCCTGTTCTGCGCTATTGTCAGGCAGGCCGTGGCAGAACGTGGCCCCATCCTCGAACAGCTGACGCAGACGCTGCCGGCCACATGGCCCGTCGCGCGTCTGGACCCTGTGCTGCGCGCGCTGTTTCTCGCAGCGCTTGGCGAAGCGCTTGAAGCCGAAGTGCCCGCACGTGTCCTGATTAACGAATATATGGATATCGCACACGGTTTCTTCTCGGGCGACGAACCCAAGCTGGTAAACGGCGTGCTGGATACCATCATGAAGCGCCTTACAAACGCCCCGGCTAATGATGAAAAAGAAGGTGGCACCGCTGACTGACCTGCCGCAGGAATTCAGCTTCATCCATCGGCATTTTGCCGGGCTTGCAGGCCCGGCAGCGCTGGGGCTGAAGGATGACGCGGCGGTGTTCACGCCTCCGGCAGGCAAAGAGCTTGTAGTCGCCGCGGATGCCATGGTGGAAAACGTCCATTTTCTGCCAGACGACCCCCCGGAAACAATCGGGCGCAAGCTTCTGCGCTGCAACCTGTCCGACCTTGCCGCCATGGGAGCAACCCCTGAAGGATGGCTGCTCACGCTGGCTCGCCCTCCGGGCCTTGATGACGACTGGTTTGAAGCCTTTTGCGGCGGCCTGAAGGCTGATCAGGAATATTTTGGACTCAGTCTTCTAGGCGGAGACACAACCTCCACCTGCGGGCCTCTGGTGCTCTCTCTGACCATTCTTGGATCTGTTATGCAGGGGCAGGCCATCAGGCGCAGCGGAGCGCGGGCAGGGGACGGGCTCTGGGTCACAGGAACAATTGGTGACGGTGCGCTGGGTCTGCGCGCCCTGCAAGGCACACTCAGCGACCCGTCAGGCTATCTGGCAAGCCGCTACAGGCTTCCTCAGCCCCGTATAGGGCTTCCTCTCTACGGGCTTGCCTCTGCCGCCATGGATGTCTCAGACGGCCTCCTGCAGGATGCGGGGCACCTTGCGCGTGAGAACGGGGTGACCGTAACAATCACCGCCAGCATGGTACCACGCTCTGATGCCGCGCTGGCCTGCGGGCCGGAATGGCTAGAAACATGCCTCACGGGCGGCGATGATTACGAAATTTTGTTTGCTGTTCCGCCGGCCCATGAAGAGACGCTGGAACGGTCCGGGATGCTCGAAACGCCTCATGGCGCGGTTCCGGTCTCCCGGATTGGCCGCTTTGAGGACGGCAATGCAGGCGTTACAGTGATTGATGGTCAGGGAGAACGCCTGTCATTCGCAAAAGGCGGCTGGAGCCACCTTTAAGCGCCTGAGTGTCAGGAAAGCAGCTTTTCATACATACGATGTCGCTTGTACGGGACAGGCACAATCCGTTCAATCAGATTGCGGATGGCCATATTGGTCTCCAGAACCCAGCCGAGCTCAATCGTACGATAGGGAAGTTCCCGGCCACGCTTCATCAGTTCATCAATCAGCAGACCGGGGATAATGGCGCTCAGAGCAGTGCCGGCCAGCTTTTTCTTCACACCCAGCAAAATCACACGGGCAGAATAAAAATCGTGCATGACCAGACGCGACGCCAGCTTAACCCAGCCAACCGGGGAGGGAGCGCCACCAAGGTCACCATTCAGGTCAAAAATATTCGGGATCACCAATGCAATCGCGACAGGTTCATCCTTAAATTCAACCAGAACATACTGCTCTGGTCTCAGCACGGGCTTGAGCGCCTTGAGCAAGGATCGCATTTCAATTTCCGTGATGGGGACATTGCCCCATGTACCTTCCCATGCGTCGTTATAAATCGAACGCAGGATGTCCGTATCTTCATCAAGGTGGTCTTTGCGCAGCCCCCGGACTGTAATACCGCCCAGTCTTTCCCGCAGATTGGTGGGAATCCGGTTCGCCTGCTCCGCAGCCAGACTGGTTTCCATCCGGTAAGACAACAGATCCATCGCTTTGGAAAAGCCAGCCTCTTCAATAGCTGGCCCCAGCGTGGCCGGATGCCAGCCCGTCCCAATCATGGGCGGCTCCATCTGCCCTTCGATCATGGTGCCCGACTCACCATGAGGGTTCAAAGTCCAGGGCCCTCTTATCCGTTCAATTCCCTGCGCCTTCAGCCAAGCGGTGGCAGCCTCCAGCAGAGGTTTGACGCAGTCTGTCTCCAGAGCATCCAGCGCGCCGAAAAAACCCGTTCTGGGGCCTGGTTGCTCAAGGGCAAGTGTATCAATCTGAGCGGATATTCGCCCGATGGGCTTCCCATCACGCCAGGCCAGAAAGTAACATGCGCTCCCATGACTGAAGAACGGCGACCGGCGCGGATGGAGCATATCTCTCTGCTCCATATCCAGCGGCGGAACATAGCTGGGCTGGTCGTTGTAAAGAAGGCGCGGAAGCTTGATAAAGAGCGAAAGCTGACGAGCGCCCGAGACGGCGGAAACGACGATCTGGTTCGGGGTAGTCATCGGTACTCCATCAAACTGGGCCTTGGAAACCGCAAGGTGATGCATCATTCCGACGGAATGGAAAAGGGGGAAGTGTGAACAAGGTCTCAACCAGCAGGCAGGAACTAAGGTCTGTACTGATTACAGGTGCGACCGGCGGCATCGGGATGGAGCTCGCAAAACGCTATGCCAGACCGGGCCGAGTGCTCATACTCTGGGGGCGCAACAGGGAACGGCTGGAGGAGATTGCAAAGCTGTGCTGCGCCCGTGGCGCTCAGGTTTCCCCGCGCCAGATTGACCTTTCCGATGGTGAGACCGCTCTCGCCGCCCTGCGTGAAGATCAGACAAAACATGGTCTTGACCTGATTATTCTTGGGGCAGGGCTTTCCGATATCAAATCCCCGGATCAGCAGACAGAGGATCCTGCCGCTGTTCTGAAGCTCGCGCTGGTCAATTATGCAACACCGGTAACGCTTGCCACGGCTGCCGCACAGAGCATGGTGATGCAGGGATACGGTAAGATTGTGCTCATTGGATCGGTGGCCGGGTTTTATGAACTGCCGTTTGCGGCGTCCTATAGCAGTTCCAAGGCAGGACTTGCCTGTTTTGCTCAGGCGGCCAATCTGGCCTGGCGGCCCAAAAATATTCAGTTAACTCTTGTGGTGCCGGGTTTTGTTGACACCCCAATGAGCCAGAGATTGGAAGGACCACGTCCGTTTCTGGTTTCAGCCGGGAGCGCTGCCCGCACAATCATGAAAGCGGTTAAGATGGGTCAGGCAGAGCTTGTTTTCCCGTGGCAGTTCCGCGTTTTACGGGTTGCCGAACGCCTGCTCCCATCCGTCCTTCGTCAATATATTCTGCAAAGTCTGGATGTTGGGCAAAAAAAACATGCGGGCGAACGGGGCTGAGCGCACAGTTACACGCTTCATCCAGAGGCGATTTCAGAAGCAATTTTTTCCTCCAACTATTTCTGGAACGGAAAAACGCGACATTAGAGACCGGCTGGTAAAACATCTTTAAAAATCATGCAGACAACGACTTGACCAGAGCTGCGTTAAGAGAGATAAGACCCACACACCACACCGGGGTCCGGTGGCAGAATGGTGATGTAGCGGACTGCAAATCCGCGTACGTGGGTTCGATTCCCGCCCGGACCTCCAATTTAATCCCATCAAATTAAAATAGCGTATCTTATAACGCGACAATAAGATTTGTGGTGAATCGATTTTTAGAAATTGCTCTCCTACTTATTTTTATGTGTTCATAAAAAAGATTGTCTGAATTAAAATTAGACAATCCTTGAAAGCAACCAGAAAAACTTATCTTTGTCAGTGCATGGTCCCGTTCAGAGAGTAAGTTCATCAGACGCTGCGAACCGAGTTTTTAATTGATATAAAGAGTAGGAATGCGTCCTTCATCGTGGCATGAAGTGGCAACTACTTATTTGTGCTCTAAATTCAGGCAGGAGAAACAAATGCGGCGTATTTACGGGGTTGGGATAGGCATGGCGGCCATGCTTTGCAGTTCCACTGCCTGGGCCCAGAAATATGACGGGAGTGGTTCGCCTACCTTCATCCCGCATACGCTGCAGGAAGCTCTTGCCTCTGCCTATTTGACAAACCCTACCCTGCAACAGGCACGAGCGACATTACGGGCAACAGATGAGCAGGTTCCAACTGCTCTTGCTGGCTGGCGTCCTACCGTGACCGGCACCGTCGGGCTTAGTTATTATAAGGGGGCAAACGATTATCAAGGCACGGCGGACCAGCCAGGCTATCTGCGTGTCTATGATACCCCAGGGTACACGGCTGGAGTCACCATCCAACAACCAATTTATAGCGGCGGAAAAACGACCGCGTCCACGCATCAGGCTGTTAACAAGGTTATGGCCGCCCGTGCCAATCTGATTTCCGTGGAACAGCAGGTTTTTAAAAATGTCGTGAACGCTTATGTTAGCGTGATTGAAGACGAGCAGCTTCTGCAACTCAACATCAATAACGAACGCGTTCTGCAACAGCAGTTGCGCGCGACAAATGAGCGATTCAAGGTTGGTGAAATTACCCGTACCGACGTAGCACAGGCTGAGTCAGCTTACGCTTCGGCCAAGGCAACCAGACAGCAGTCTGAAGGGACGCTTCAGACTGCTCAGGCGACCTACATGCAGATCGTAGGTATGGCTCCGCCCCCTAACCTCGTCCCGCCCCAGCCGCTGGTTCTTCCCGTTAAAAACGAGCAAACAGCAGCAGCTATGGCCGTCAAAAATAACCCTGACGTCATTAATGCACTTTTTACTGAATCCTCCCAAAAAGATGCCGTTGCCGTCGCAATGGCAGCTATTATGCCAAAAATTTCAGCGACCGCAGCATATAGCCGGCAGGTTAACCAGAGTCTGAACCATCAGCTTGATGAAAATAAGTATGCCATGCTGAATTTTAGCATTCCTGTCTATCAGGGTGGCTCAGAATATGCCGCTGTCCGGCAGGCAAAACAGCAGGCGCAGGTAGCACATCGTGCTGTCGATATTCAGCGCAGGACAGTCGCGCAGGATGCTGTTTCAAACTGGCAGAAACTTGTTTCCTATCAGGCAGCGATTTCCAGCAACCGCGCGGCCATTAAGGCGGGCACGATTGCTCTCGATGGTGTCGAGCGGCAGGCTATTGTGGGGACCAGCACAACGCTGGAAGTTTTACAGCAGCAGGAAACATTGCTCCAGGCACAGGTAGCACTCGTGCAAAGCCTGAGCAATATGGTGCTTGCATCCTATAATGTGGCCTCTGCCATTGGGCGCCTGACTGCAGCAGATCTACAACTGAATGTGCCGCTCTATGACGACAAAGCCTACTACAAAGCCGTGAAAGACCGGCTGTGGGGGCTGAATGACTATGCTGTGAATCAGCCTGGGCGTTAGCCGCTGAGATCTATTTTTTAGCAAAACCAGTCCTCATCAGGCTGGCATCTGCTCTGAATGGCTGTTTTTTCCGCGCCCGGTAAAAACAGGAATCTAAGATGTTTCCTACAACGGACACCGGGACTATAACTTGTCAAAGGCGGGGGCTGCATAGGCCTTCCGCCTTTTTACGTTTTCTGGTTGGATATCATGCTGAATAAGACTTTTGAGCCTGCTGAGACAGAGAAGAAACTTTACGAACTGTGGGAAAGCGAAAAGGCATTTTCGGCTGACCCGCAAAGCGGAAAAAAGTCATTCACCATCATGATTCCACCACCAAATGTGACGGGCACCCTGCATATGGGCCACGCTCTGACCATGACGTTGCAGGATACCCTGATCCGCTGGAAACGCATGCAGGGATTTGACACGCTATGGCAGCCCGGTACTGACCACGCCGGCATTGCGACCCAGATGGTTGTGGAGCGGGCTCTGGCTGCTGAAAAGACGACGCGTCAGGAATTGGGGCGTGAGGCTTTTGTGCAGCGCGTCTGGAAATGGAAAGAGGAATCTGGCGGCGGGATTACGCGTCAGCTTCGTCGGCTGGGAGCCTCTCTGGACTGGCCGCGTGAGCGCTTCACGATGGATGAAGGCCTCTCCCGTGCCGTAAAAGAAGTCTTTGTCACCCTTTACAACGAAGGACTGATTTACCGTGACAGACGGCTGGTCAACTGGGACCCCGTCTTCCGTTCCGCGATTTCTGACCTTGAGGTCGAAAGCAAGGATGTTGCAGGTAAGCTTTGGTACATCCGGTATCCTGTTGAAGGCAAACCGGGTGAAACCATTACCGTTGCGACCACCCGCCCCGAAACACTGCTGGGGGATGCCGCCGTTGCCGTGCATCCGGATGATGAACGCTATGCTGGTCTGGTCGGTCAGTCTGTCCGTCTGCCGCTGACAGGCCGCCTGATCCCTATTGTGGCTGATCTGCATTCTGACCCGGAAAAGGGAACGGGTGCAGTCAAAATCACCCCGGCTCATGACTTTAACGATTTTGAAGTCGGTCGTCGCCATAATCTGCCAATGCTTTCTGTTCTTGATGATCAGGCCCGCGTGGTGCTGGACGAGATTGAAGAGGAACTTACCACTGTCGATGGTCTTGCGGACCCGGCCTTTGTGAAGAGCCTTTCGGGCCTCTCCCGTGAAGACGCACGGAAAGCAATTGTCGAAGAACTGGAAAGACTTGAGTGGCTTGAAAAAATCGAGCCACACCGTCACCAGGTGCCGCATGCGGAGCGGGGAGGGGCCGTTATTGAGCCCCGCCTGACAACGCAATGGTACTGCGATGCCGGGAAGCTGGCTGGTCCGGCGATTGATGCCGTCACCAGTGGCAAAATCTCTTTTGTCCCCAAACAGTGGGAAAACACATTTTTTGCCTGGATGCGCGATATTCAGCCATGGTGCATTTCGCGGCAACTCTGGTGGGGGCACCGTATTCCGGCGTGGTACGGCCCCGACGGGCATGTTTTTGTGGCGCGCGATGAAGCCGATGCGCGGATGCAGGCTGATGCCCATTATGGCCAGACCGAAGCTCTGACGCAGGATGAGGACGTTCTGGACACATGGTTCTCATCTGGACTGTGGCCGTTTTCTACTCTGGGCTGGCCGGACAAGACGCCGGAACTGGCACATTATTATCCGACGGATGTGCTGGTCACGGGTTTTGATATTATTTTCTTCTGGGTTGCCCGGATGATTATGATGGGGCAGCATTTTATGCATGACGTGCCCTTCCGCGATATTTTCATTCATGGTCTGGTCCGGGATGAACGCGGGCAGAAAATGTCCAAAAGCAAGGGCAACGGGATTGATCCGCTTGAGCTGATTGATGCTTACGGGGCAGATGCGCTGCGCTTTACCATCTGTGCGCTGACGGGTATTGGGCGCGACGTCAAACTCGGCCGGAAAAAGGTCGAGGACTACCGCGCTTTTGTTACCAAAATCTGGAATGCCGCTCGCTTCTGCGAAATGAACGGCGTCAGGGCACAGGACGGATTTGACCCGCACAGCGTGACGTCTCCTCTTGGCAAATGGATTATCGCGGAAGCCTCTCTCGCCATTCAGGACGCGACAAAAGCTCTGGAAGCCTATCGCTTTGATGAATACGCCCTGAGTTGCTACCGCTTTGTCTGGAACCGTTTCTGTGACTGGTTCCTTGAATTTGCCAAACCCGTTTTTGCTTCCGATGATGCCGCGGAAGCAGCCGAAATCCGTGCCGTTGCCGCTTATGTTCTCGGGACTATTCTGCGTCTGTTGCAGCCAGTCATGCCGTTTGTCACAGATGAACTCTGGGCCGAATTCGGCTTTGGTAAGCAGGGCAGCCTGATCTCTCAGGCATGGCCGGAACCGGTTGTGCTGACTGGCGCAGAGGCAGCGCAGGCAGAGTGCGACCACATCATCCGCCTGATTTCTGAAATCCGGACAGTCCGTGCAGAAATGAATGTGCCGCCATCCCAAAAAGCACCGGTCTTCCTTCAGGGTGCCACCCCGGAAACCGTTCAGCGCGCTGAGCGGTGGCAGGAAGCCATCGGGCGTATGGCCCGGGTCTCACATGTTGCGCCGCAGCAAGGGGATGTGCCTCGGGGGTCCGCGCAGGCGGTTGTGGATGAAGCAACGCTGATCATCCCGCTTGAAGGGCTTATTGACATCTCAGCCGAGCAGGAACGCCTCAAAAAAGAACTGGCCAAGGTGGAAGATGAAATTGGCAAGACCGAGAAAAAACTCGGGAACGAAAATTTCGTCTCACGCGCTAAACCTGAAATCGTTCAGGAAATGCGGGAGCGTCTGGAAGCCCAGCAGGGTGAAAGTATTCGGCTGAAGGCTGCACTCGCCCGTATTGCCTGAATCTGATGGTTTTCGAGGCCTGCTGTCTGTCCTGAAAAGGTCTGCGCAGGCCTCGTGCTACAAAATCGCGTAAGGAGAAACCATGTCTCAGTCTATCGTTCTTGGTGGTGGATGCTTCTGGTGCATGGAAGCCGTTTTCCGGGATATGGCGGGAATTCTTTCCATAACGCCGGGCTATGCCGGGGGCCATTCCGCCAACCCTACCTATCAGGAAGTCTGCACCGGTCGTACCGGGCACGCAGAAGTCATCAGGCTGGAGTTTGATCCGGAAATCATCGGATATGACGATGTTCTGAGGATTTTCTTCACCTTGCATAACCCCACCACGCTGAACCGGCAGGGTGATGATATCGGCACACAATATCGCTCCGCCGTTTTCTATGCGGATGAGCCCCAGAAACAGGCGGCGCTGTCTGTCAAAGCAGAAATTGAAAACGCCAATCTCTGGGATGCACCGATTGTGACCGAGATCGTGCCGCTGGAAACGTTCTGGCCTGCGGAAGCCATGCATTTCGATTATTATGAACGCAACCCGAACACAGGCTATTGTCAGGCTGTCATCGCCCCCAAAGTCGCCAAGGCCCGCAAACTCTATGCGGCGCGCTTTAAAAACGCAGGCCCCTGAGCTACAGGCTTATTCAGAGATCGCTTCTTCAAGATAGAAGCGGTCTCCTTCTTCATCAAAATCAAACAACTCAGCAAAACGTGCCCAGCCCACGACGGTCTGGAGCGTCTGGCGCGCGTAGTCCGGGGACATTGCTTCTTCCAGCGCATCGCGGAATCGGTCTGCATTTGTGCTGTGAGAAGGACGTTCATCCAGCACGGTGCAGATCATTTTTACCAGCGGCACATGATGAAGCAGCGCATGACTCATGATAGCTTTCCGCTCCTCAAGGTCACTCAGCACAAAATGCACACCTTCATTGGTTAGCAGAATGTCGCCATCTTCAAGTTCCGCAAGCCCGAGCAGTTCCAGAGATTCGCCTAACGGGAACAGATCATCCAGTTCCAGTTGCAGTTTTTCCGCAAGCATCGGCAGATCCGCGCGACCATTGAGCGGCGGAGCCGCCAGAGCCTCCATCATCCCGATCATCATCGTGATGGAGACCAGCGGTAATGCGATGAAAGAGGGGGCTGCCTGTACCGTCTGTTTTACGCCAACAGCCAGATCAGCCTCAGAGATAATCGGGGCCCGTTGCGTCATCAGGGCATAGATGTGGTCCACAAACTGACGGAACGCAGGATCTTCCCTGTCTCGCGGGTGGGCAAAAGGAACAGCCAGCACATGCGCGATACGACCCGGATTGGAGGAAAAAATCATAATCCGGTCACAGATCAGAACGGCTTCTTCGATATTATGCGTCACCACCAGCATGGCCTGCACCGGCAGCTTTTTTTCTGACCAGAGTTCCACGAGGTCTGTACGCAGATTTTCGGCTGTCAGAACGTCCAGAGCGGAAAAAGGCTCGTCCATCAGCAGCAGATCCGGCTGCACAACCAGCGCCCGCGCAAGCCCTACGCGCTGCTGCATTCCACCGGACAGCTCTTTTGGCCAGGCATTTTCATACCCTCCAAGGCCAATCAGCTCGATGGCATTCTCCACAAGTCTGTCGCGCTCTTCCCCTGTGATGCCTTTGGCTTCCAGTCCGAGTGCAACATTTTCCTCCACCGTCATCCACGGGAAGAGGGCAAAGGACTGAAAGACCATAGCCACGCCATCAGCAGGTCCCGTCAGCGGCTCATTTTTCCAGAATACCTCACCGGATGAAGGGGCCAGCAGTCCGGCGAGAATACGCAGAAGGGTTGATTTTCCGGAGCCTGAGCGCCCCAGCAGACCAACGATTTCTCCGGCATTCAATGTCAGATTGACATCATCCAGCACCAGCAGATCGACCGCACTGTCTTTATGGTAAGACTGACTGACATGCCGCGCCTCAACCAGAACGGAGGCATGTCTGGCCGTGGAGGGAACATCAAGGGAAGGGGACGTCATGCTTCGGTCCTGTGTCAGCTCAGTTTCAGTCTGCGGTAAGCGTAGTCAGAAAGCGGGCGCCAGACCAGCCAGTTGAGAATGAGCACAAACAAAGCCATCACAACAACACCCAGTGCGACCTCGCTAATATCTCCCTCACTCGTAGCCTGCGCAATATAGGCACCAAGACCATGCGCTCTCACCGTCTCATTTCCCCATTGCGCGACTTCTGAGGCAATAGCGGCGTTCCATGCGCCACCCGCTGCCGCAAGGGCTCCCGCAAGATAGGACGGCGTGATACCCGGCAGGATGATTTTTTTCCACCAGAGCAAACCTTTCACCTCAAAATTCTGCCCGACTTCCAGCAGATTCGGCGGAAAAGAGGATGCACCGCTGATCACATTGAACAGAATATACCACTGGGCGCCAAGCATCATTAAAGGGGTCAGCCAGATATCCGGCGTGAGATGGAAATAAACGATCCCCCCCACAAAAATGGGGAAAAACAGATTAGCTGGGAAAGCGGCACAATACTGCACAATCAACTGCGCCCGCTGAGCGCGCATCGGGCGCAGCCCCAGCCAGACGCCGACAGGCACCCAGATCAGTGAGGCTAGGCAGAGCATACTGATAACACGCAGCAGCGTATAAAAACCCAGCACGACGACGTGCCCGATTTGCCCCAGCGTGTAAGACGCTCTGCCGTAAACCCATGCCTGCTCAAGCGCACACAGAAAAACCAGCCCCACCACGCTCCACCAGAGACCATCAGAAAGGCGCTGTGAAAGAACTGTCTGACTGGGCCGAAACCGCCCCTGCCTGCGGCCGAGCGGAAGAGAGCCAATTTTACGGACAAACGAAAGGAGCAGATTGATACCGCTTCTCAGAACACGCGTGCGGCGCAGCAACCGCAAGACCCAGGGTTCTGCCAGTGCTTCATCCTGCACTGCCGTCTCCAACCGGAAGCGGGACGCCCAGACCGTCAGAGGACGAAACAACACCTGATCGTACACAAGAATTACAGCCATCATGGCAAGAATGGCCGCCAGTATAGCGCCTATATTTTTCTGGCTGATGGCCACGCCGACATAAGAGCCGATCCCCGGCAGGAGAATTCTGGTTTGCCCTACGGTAATGGCCTCTGAATACACCACCATGAACCAGCCCCCGGCCATGGACATCATGGAATTCCAGACCAGAGAGGGCACGGCACAGGGCACTTCCAGCCGCCAGAATTTTTGCCAGCCTGTCAGACCAAAGCATCGGGCTGCTTCTTCAAGCTCTGTCGGAACACTGCGTAGAGACTGATACATGCCGAACGCCATATTCCACGCCTGAGACGTAAAAATGGTGAAAATCGCCGCCAGTTCGGCCCCCAGAACCTGCCCCGGAAACAGTCCCAGAAAAAAGGTTACCGTAAAACTCAGGAAGCCCAGAATGGGAACAGACTGGAGGATATCCAGCAAGGGCAGCAAAATCTGCGCGGCACGGCGACTTTTGGCGGCCAGCGTGGCGTAGAGAAACGTGAAAACCAGCGCTATCCCGAGGGCCGCAAACATCCTCAGGGTTGTTCGCAAGGCGTAGCCGGGAAGGCTCAGGATATCGAGATGAATGGGCACCTGTGCTGGAGCCGTAAGCGGCACCAGCATGTGGCGCACACTATTTCCGGCCAGTACGGCCAGCCCGACAACACCGATCAGGAGAACGGCATCCGCCAGATTCATATGCCGCAGCGGCAGGCCCGCTGACGGAGCGTGAGAGGAACGAGAGAAATCCGGTCGTCCTGCCGTCATGGCAGGCCGGTTCCTGTACTGCCAAAGCCGCCGGCACCGCGGGCGGTTTCATCCAGACTTTCGCACTCAGCCCAGGAAACGCGCTCGACCGGAGCAATCACAGCCTGCGCAATACGCATCCCGTGCTCTACTGTAAAAGGCGTCTCACCGGCATTCAGCACAATGACACCCACCTCACCACGATAATCTTCATCAATGGTTCCCGGGGAATTGGGCAAGATAATACCGTGTTTCAGGGCAAGACCTGACCGGGGCCGGACCTGCAGCTCATATCCGGGGGGAAGGGCAATGCATAGCCCGGTCGGAATAACCGTGCGCCCGCCGGGCTGGAGCGTGACGGGCTCCGCCACTGCGGCCAGTAGATCCATCCCCGCGGCCCCTGCTGTGGCGTAGGATGGCAAAGGCAGATCCTGCCCATGTGGCAGGCGCTGCACCCGCACTGTCAGGCCGGCTTTCCGGGATTCAGATGCGGGCATGAGGCACTCCATATCTCATAGCGTATGTCACGAATTGTGCGACTTAGAAAACCAGTCTGCAACCGTTATAGCAAGCCTGCGGGCCACGTCTTCCTTGCTCAGCCGTGGCCAGGACTCCACTGTCTCATGTGTCATGAGAACGACCTCGTTTTCGGGGCCTCCCATGACTTCAGAGCCAGCACCGACGTTATTAGCAACAATCCAGTCACATCCCTTACGGGCAAGTTTGGCGCGTGCGTGTGCTTCAACCCTCTCGGTCTCGGCGGCAAAGCCGATCACCAGACGGGGCCGGAACGGAGAGGGCGCAGAAAGACCCGCCAGAATGTCCGGGTTAGGCACCAGTTCCAGCGGCGCAGGCACGTCGTCCTTGCCCGCTTTTTTTATTTTCTGGTCCTGAACAGACGCAGGTCGCCAGTCTGCAACGGCTGCGGTGCAGATGGCGACATCAAATGACGTAGCCTCTGCGGCTTCCACAACGAGCGCGTTCATCTGCCGGGCCGTCTCACAAAAAGAGGTATTCACACCTGCCGGAGCGCGCAAGGCAGTCGGGCCGCTGATAAGCCTGACCTTCGCGCCCAGATCCGCCAGTGCCTCGGCCAGAGCATAGCCCTGCTTGCCGGAAGAACGGTTTGCAAGATAGCGCACAGGGTCCAGCGGCTCATGCGTCGGCCCTGCCGTGACCAGACAGGCCCGGCCTGCCAGTGGGCCGCTTTCCTGCGCCTGGGTGCGGAAAAACGCCAGTATGGCATCCCGCACGTCAAGCGGTTCAACCATACGGCCCGGCCCATATTCTCCACAGGCCATCTCACCGGAAACAGGCCCCAGAAAGGTCACACCGCGCCCTTTAAGAATTTGGACGTTGGACTGGGTTGCCGGATGGTCCCACATCCGCACGTTCATGCCGGGCGCGACCATTACCGGGGTATCCGTCGCCAGCAGGACTGTGCTGGCCAGATCATCCGACAGCCCTGCTGCCATGCGAGCAAGCATATTGGCGGACGCCGGGCAGACAACAATCAGATCAGCAGAGCGGGACAGTGCAATATGCCCCATTTCCTGCTCCGCCGTCAGAGAAAATAAGTCCGTATGCACCGGCTGACCACTGAGAGCCTGCAATGTCAGCGGTGTTACAAATTCGCTCCCACCTCGCGTCAGCACGCACCGCACCTGTATGCCCTCGGCCCGCAAAGACCGGATAAGCTCAGGGGCTTTGAACGCCGCAATACTTCCGCTGATAATCAGCAGAACAGACCGAGGGGGGAGAGAAAACGTCATGAAAAATCAGAGACGCCAGCCAGAGTGAATGGCTGCAATCCCGCCGGAAAGGGACTGATAGCGCACGTGAGACAGGCCAGCCTCACGGAACATCTCGGCCAGTGTTTCCTGATCGGGGAAAGTGCGGATACTTTCCGCCAGATACTGATAGCTCTCCCGGTCACCTGCCACCATGCTGCCCATGGTCGGCAGGACCTTGAAAGACCATGCGTCATAAACCGGCGCCAGCGCTGCGACCTGCACGCGGGAGAATTCCAGGCACATGAAGCGTCCGCCGGGACGCAGCACACGTCTGGCTTCACGGATAACGGCCATCTTGTCGGTGCAGTTTCTCAGACCGAATGCGATGGAAACACGATCAACCGACATATCTTTGAGCGGAATCGCCTCAGCATCCACCACGGCAAAAGACAGGTCAGAAACAAAACCCCGGCTCAGCGCACGGTCTCGCCCGACAGACAGCATGCTGCTGTTGATATCGGTCATGATTGTGGGACCACCACCACCCTGAAGCCAGCCAAAGCTGATATCACCCGTGCCGCCTGCCAGATCCAGCAGGGACAGGCCGGGCTGCGGCCCAAGCTCGGTGACAAAAATACGTTTCCAGATCCGGTGAATCCCCAGAGACATCAGATCGTTCATGACGTCATACTTGCCCGCAACGCTGTCAAACACAGCACGGACGAGGGGTTTCTTCTCTTCCTTCCGGACAGAGCGGAAGCCAAAATCGGTTTCTTCCGCCTGCGGCGCAGCGGAAGAGGAGGGGGAGGGCGCAAAGCTATTGTCGGTCATGGTGTTACCCTATACCCTGCTTTGCACTCATGCCGGAACTCCCTGAAGTCGAAACCGTGATGCGTGGTATGCAGATCGCTCTGCAAGGCCATGAAATCAGCGATGTCATTCTCCGCCGCCCTGATCTGCGATGGCAGATTCCTGCGGCTTTTCGTGCCTCTGTCGCCGGGCAGACCATCACCGGCTTCCGGCGCCGCGGGAAATATATTCTTATGCGGCTGTCGAATAATCTTTCTGTCGTGCTGCACCTGGGCATGTCCGGACGCATTCTTCTCGATTCTCCAGAAGCCCCGGCGCTGCATGAGCACGTTACCTTCATTACAGCAGATGGCCGCCGCTGCGGCTTTGTAGACCCGCGCCGCTTCGGGATGCTCGACCTCGTGCCAACAGGGCAGGAGGAGCAGTATAAATTTCTGGCCACCATGGGGCCGGAGCCGCTGGACGCAAGTTTTACAAGCACCGTGCTCCACGCCGCGCTGAAAGACCGGAAATCTCCCATCAAAACGGCCTTGCTAGACCAGAAAATTGTATCCGGGCTGGGCAATATTTATGTGTGCGAAGCGCTATACCGGACGGGTATTCACCCCCAGACCCCTGCATGCACTTTAACGCTGCCAGAGACAAAGCGGCTGGTCCGGGCAATCAAGGATGTTCTGAACGAAGCCATCGCAGCCGGTGGCTCCAGCCTGAAGGATTACGTGCGTCCGGAAGGCGGGCTGGGCTACTTCCAGCATGCATGGCGTGTTTACGGGCGGAAGGGGCAACCTTGCCCGGACTGCCCTGGACTGCCGGACTGCGCGGGCGTTGAGCAGATAACACAAGCCGGACGTTCCAGCTTTTTCTGCCCGCTGCGGCAGAAATTAAGCTAAAATTACCCCGATAAGGGGTGAAGCGGCTTGACTGTGGATACCGCTGTGGATTACAGCACCGCTACATCTTTGCAGCCACACTGGCATTGCCGGGCTGCTACCATTTCTTTTGTGCTGGATAAAATAGAAACTCATGGCGAATATCGCTTCAGCGCGTAAGCGCATCCGGCAGACCGCAAAGCGGACTGCTCGTAACACAGCCCGCAAGTCTCGCATGCGCACCTTCATCAAGAAGGTTGAAACTGCAATTGCTGCTGGCAACCATGAAGAAGCACGTGAAGCTCTCCGCGTTGCTCAGCCGGAACTGCAGCGCGGCGTGATTAAAGGCGTTGTGCATGCAAACACGGTTGCACGCAAAATCTCCCGCCTGTCTGCTCGCGTAAAGTCTCTGGCAACCGCCTGAGGCCTTCGGGCTGTTTCAGCAGCCTTTTGAAGCATGCGTTTTGTAAAGCCGAATCATCCTGGGGTGGTTCGGCTTTATTTTTTGTGTAGCCCTCGGCATGGCATGGCAGAAATGAGGATAAGGGCACAGAGATTTTCGTTGCTCCTCCCTCGGTCGTGCTTTAATTCTGGTCGCTAGTCTCCACACCATCAGGGGAGCGTTTTTCGCTCTCCTGCGCCGCTTTTCCTGCGGCAGCGAGGCCTGCCGGAAGCCCGGCTTTCTGGTGGCCGCGCAAGCGGTCCCTTATTCGAAATTTACGCGCGGCTGGCCGCGTTAATGACCGCTCGGGAGCGTAGATGACAATCGGAGTGGACGATGACGAAAGGGCCTTCCCTCAGCTTGAGGATGGCAAGGCACTTGAGGAATCGTGGTTACAGATCTGTTCAAGGCTGAAGGGCGAAGTCGGGGAGGTTGAATACCGCACCTGGCTGACCAAAATTGCGCTGGGGCCTGTGGATGGTGATGAGATTACACTCCTCCTGCCCACCCGCTTCCTGCGTGACTGGGTGCGGAGTCAGTATGGCGACCGTCTGAGCGAACTCTGGAATCAGGTGATGCCCGCCATTCGCCGGGTGGAACTTCAGGTTGCGCGCCCCGGAGACCCGGTAGCTCCGCCGCTTGCGCTGAGCGAAGATCCCTCTGATGCGGTATCCATCGCTGAACCGGAAGAGGCTCCCCGGAGCGCGCCGGAAGTTCGTAGCGATCTTGTGACGGCACTGGATACCCGCTTCACGTTTGATACGTTTGTCGTCGGCAAACCCAACGAATTCGCTTATGCCTGCGCGCGGCGCGTGGCCGAGAAACCCTCCAGCGTCGGCTTTAACCCGCTCTTCCTGTATGGCGGTGTGGGTCTGGGTAAAACACATCTGATGCATGCCATCGGGGCAGAACTGGTGCAGCGCGGTAACGTCTCCGTGGCCTATATGTCTGCCGAAAAATTCATGTATCGCTTTATTGCCGCCATCCGCTCTCAATCCACCATGGAGTTTAAGGAACAGCTCCGGTCCGTTGATGTGCTGATGATTGATGATCTCCAGTTCCTGATCGGCAAAGACAACACCCAGGAAGAATTCTTCCATACCTTCAACGCTCTGGTTGATGCCGGCCGGCAGATTGTGGTGTCAGCCGATAAATCCCCGTCCGATCTCTCGGGGCTGGAAGATCGCCTGCGGACACGGCTGGGCTGCGGCATGGTGGCTGACATTCACGCCACCACGTTTGAACTGCGGATTTCCATTCTGGAATCAAAAGCCGCTGCGTCCGGTGTGGTCGTGCCCGCCAAGGTACTGGAATTTCTTGCGCATAAGATCACATCCAACGTGCGTGAACTGGAAGGCGCTCTCAACCGCCTGATCGCCCATGCCAACCTGTTTGGCCGGCCTGTTACGCTGGAAGCGACACAGGATGTCCTGCACGACATCCTCAAGGCGCACGACCGGCGCGTGACGATTGAAGAAATTCAGAAGCGGGTAGCGGAACACTGGAATATCCGCCTGACGGATATGTCTTCCGCCCGCCGCGCCAGAGCCGTCGCACGGCCCCGGCAGGTCGCCATGTATCTGGCCAAGCAACTGACCAGCCGCTCCCTGCCGGAAATCGGCCGGAAATTCGGGAACCGTGACCATACAACCGTGATGCACGCCGTCTCCCGCGTGGCGGAACTCATGGAACGGGACCCTGCGTTTGCAGAGGATGTCGAACTGATGCGCCGGATGCTGGAAAGCTAGACCGGAGCCGCCCGTATTCCGCCGCAGGAATACGGGCATTCAGAGATTGACTGCACCGTCATGGCTGTTAGTTTTCAACAGGATAGAACCCGGCCCGCCTGAATTCCTGCGTGGGGCCGGTCATGCAGGAAAGAGGCAGAGATGAAGTTTTCAGCTGAGCGCGCAATACTGCTCAAAGCTTTGGCACACATCCAGAGTGTTGCTGAAAAGCGTAACACAATCCCCATCCTTGCGAACGTTCTGATTCAGGCCGCAGGCGGCAAGCTCAGCCTGAAGGCAACCGATATGGAAATTGAAGTGGTGGAAGAAATTCCGGCCACGATCAAACGTGACGGTGCCACCACGGTCCCGGCGTCCGTCCTGTATGAAATTGTCCGTAAACTGCCCGATAGCGTGGAAGTCGAACTGGATCAGGCGGATAGCGAAGGCCCGCTGCTGCTCCGCGCTGACCGCTATTCCACTCGCCTGAACGTGCTGAGCGTTGATGATTTCCCGTCCATGGGCACGGGTGATCTGCCGTGCCACTTCAAGGTCGGGTCCGGCGTTCTGCGCTCCCTGATCGACCGTACACGCTTCGCGATTTCCACTGAGGAAACCCGCTACTATCTGAACGGCATTTTCTTCCACGCAGCCGAGACCGAGAGCGGCAAGCTGCTGCGTGCTGTTGCAACCGATGGGCATCGTCTGGCCCGCGTGGAAACAGAACTGCCTGCCGGGGCTGAAAGCATGCCGGGCGTGATCATCCCGCGCAAAACCGTCGCAGAACTGCGTAAGCTGATTGATGAAGCGCCGGAAGAAATTGAAGTCGCGCTCTCAGAAACCCGCGTGCAGTTTACAGCTGGCCCTGTGATGCTGACATCCAAGCTGATTGACGGCACATTCCCGGAATATGACCGCGTTATTCCGCTCAACAACACGCGTATTCTGCGGGTTGGTAAAAAGGATTTCTCCGATGCCGTGGCCCGCGTGGCGGCCATTAGTCAAGAGCGGTCCCGTCCGGTCAAACTGGCGCTGGAGCCCGGTCTGCTCACCTTGTCCGCCAGCAGCCCGGAGCAGGGTATGGCGACGGAAGAGCTGGATAAAAGCCGGATTTCCTACGATGCGGAATCTCTGGAAATTGGCTTTCAGGCCCGTTACCTGAACGATATTACCGATCAGGTGGAAAAAGACGTCGAATTTGCATTTTCTGACAGCGCTGCACCCACCATCGTTCGCGACGTCGATAGTCCCTCGGCACTCTACGTACTGATGCCGATGCGCGTTTAAAACCCCGGCTCTTTCTCCCCCGGTGCAAACTGACAACTACGCCGGGGAGGAAAGGATGCGTCTGGCAGGCTCAGCGCATGATGCTTCATGGGCCGGGCGTTTTATCGGATAAAATGTGGCGCAGCTTCTTAAACTGACCCTTTCCGAATTTCGTAATTATGAGCGTCTGGTGTGGTCACCAGATGCGTCTCTTGTTGTCATCACCGGAGAAAATGGGAGCGGCAAGACCAACCTGCTGGAATCCCTCTCTCTTTTAACGCCGGGCCGCGGCTTGCGGGGCGCGCCGCTGGCACAGCTAGGCCGGGACAACGCGACCAGTTGGGGCATTTCCGCGCGATTTTCCTTTGGCGAGGAGAGGCTTGAGCTTGGCACAGGCATGGCCGGAGCGGGTGACGCCGCCCGCCGTGTCTATCTGCTCAATGGCCAGCAGGTCCGTAACCGCGATGCGCTGGAGGAAACCCTCTCCGCCGTCTGGATCACACCGCAAATGGACCGGCTGTTCAGTGAGGGCGCATCGGGCAGACGGCGCTTTCTGGACCGGCTGGTCATGGCGGTAACCCCCCACCATGCCCGCGAACTTCTGGCCTATGATCGTGCAATGACGCAGCGCAACAGACTGCTTCAGACACGCTTTTCCGAAGCCTCATGGCTGGGGGGGCTGGAAGCCTCCATGGCCCGCCACGGCGCGGCGGTCGCCGCGGCCCGGCGTGAGATGGTCCAACAGCTCTGCCTGTTCGCGCAGTCCAGCCTCGGTGCTTTTCCCGCCGTGAATGTGACGTTGCTCTGTGAGATTGCAGAACAGCTGGACCATACTCCGGCACTCGCGGTGGAAGACTGGCTACGGGAGCAGTTTGCCGCAAACCGCCAGCAGGACAGGGAGCGTGGGCGGGCAACATTTGGGGTGCATCGCACAGATTTCAGGCTTTCTGATTTACAGACAGGTTTAGCGGCGGCAACAGCCAGCACGGGGCAGCAGAAAGCGCTTCTTATGGGCACAGTGCTCGCCCATGCCCGACTGGTGGAAGATTATTGCGGCACGCCGCCCGTGTTACTTCTGGATGAACCTCTGGTGCATCTGGACCAGAACCGGCGCGGCTCTCTGCTTGAAATCGTGAAAGATTTCCGCACGACGGTGATCCTGACGGGAACAGACGAAGCACCTTTTGAGGACTTGCGGGCACAGGCAAGCTTTGTTGCACTAAAACAGGGTAAATTTCCCGGATAAATCGGGCGACTATCCCATAAAAGAGAGCTTCCAATCTGGTCGGACTGCGCTGGCCGGAGTATAAGACAACATCAGGTCCTATTCTTCTTTTCCGGAGTACCGTTACCATTATGACAGACCTTTCTCAGCCCACACCATCCACCGGAATGGAAGAGTATGACGCCGCGTCGATCTCTGTGCTGAAAGGGCTGGATGCCGTCCGTAAGCGGCCGGGCATGTATATCGGGGATACCGATGATGGCTCCGGCCTGCACCATATGGCGTTTGAAATTATTGATAACGCTGTTGACGAAGCACAGGCAGGTTTTGCAACCCGCTGCGTTCTGACGCTCAATGCTGATGGCAGCGTGACCGTGCGGGATAATGGACGCGGCATCCCGACGGACATGCATGCAGAAGAGGGGATCAGCGCAGCGGAAGTCGTGCTGACGCGCCTGCATGCTGGTGGCAAGTTCAATCAGAACTCCTACAAGGTTTCTGGTGGCCTGCATGGCGTGGGCGCCGCTGTGGTGAACGCGCTCTCCGAAAGCATGGAAGTGCGCATCTGGCGGAACGGGCAGGAGCATATGATCCGCTTTCGGCATGGTGAGCGCGAAGGGCCGCTGGAAGTTGTCGGCCCGTCCGATGCCGAACGTGGCACGCAGGTCACCTTCAAACCGAGCGGCGAAACCTTTCCGAAAACGGTTTTTGACTTTGCCATTCTGGAGCGCCGCCTGCGTGAACTGGCGTTTCTGAACTCCGGGCTGGAAATTGTTCTGCGCGACGCGCGCACGGAAGAATTGCGGGAAGAGATTTTCCATTATGAAGGCGGGCTTGAAGCCTTTGTGGAATGGCTGGACCGCTCCCGCACCCCCATTGTCACCCCGCCCATTACCGGCAGCATGGAAAACCCGGATAACGGCATCAAGGTTGAATTCGCGCTGAGCTGGAATGACAGCTTTCACGAGACGATGCTGTGTTTCACCAATAACATCCCGCAGCGAGACGGCGGTGCCCATCTGGCCGGGTTCCGGCAGGCGCTGACACGTATTGTCGGCAAATATGCCGAAAGCATTGCAAAGAAAGATTCCCAGTCTCTCGTGGGAGAAGATATGCGAGAGGGCCTGACGGCTGTTCTGTCCGTCAAAGTGCCTGACCCGAAATTTTCTTCACAGACCAAAGACAAACTGGTTTCTTCTGAAGTCCAGCCTGTCGTGCATGCAGCGGCTGCTGACATGATCGGCCACTGGTTTGAAACGCACCCCAAGGAAGCCAAGCTTGTTGTTGGCAAGGTGCTGGATGCAGCCTCCGCGCGTGAAGCCGCCCGTAAGGCGCGTGAACTGACCCGCCGCAAAGGGGTGCTGGACATTTCCTCGCTCCCGGGCAAGCTTGCGGACTGTCAGGAACGCGACCCCTCCAAAGCTGAAATTTTCATCGTTGAGGGTGACTCCGCAGGGGGGACCGCAAAGCAAGGCCGGGACCGCCGTTTTCAGGCAATTCTTCCGCTTAAAGGCAAAATCCTCAACGTGGAACGCGCCCGTTTTGACCGGATGCTTGGTTCGGCTGAAATCGGCACACTGATTACCGCGCTCGGTACCGGCATTGGCCGGGGTGAAGCGGAGCAGGGCGGCTTCTCCGTCGAAAAACTGCGCTATCATCGCATTGTCATCATGACTGACGCTGACGTGGACGGCTCTCATATCCGTACACTGCTGCTGACCTTCTTTTTCCGTCAGATGCCGGAACTGATTGAACGGGGCTATCTCTACATCGCTCAGCCGCCGCTTTATCGCGCCAAACGCGGCAATGAAGAACGCTATCTAAAGGACGATGCCGCGCTTGAGCAGTACCTTCTGGACAAAGCTCTGAATAATGCAGCCTTCGTGTATGCCGATAATCGGGTTGTTTCTGGCGCGGAACTGGAAGCCGATCTGCCATTTATCCGGCAGGCAGCTCAGGCTGTCTCCCGTCTGTCCAACCGGGTGCCGAACTGGATTATTGAGCAGGCCGCACTCGCTGGTGCGCTGACGTCTGATCTGGAAACACTCCAGCAGCGCATCCCCGAGCTCCAGAAACGTCTGGATGCCGCCTCTTCTGAAAATGAACGGGGCTGGAAAGCCGTCGCCAGCACGGATGGTCTCGAACTTGCCCGTAGCGTGCGGGGCGTGGGCGAAGTGTATCGGATTGACCCCATGATGCTGGCGGGGGGAGATGCCCGCTGGCTGACCAGCCAGCTAGACCGTCTGGTGCGTGAGTTTGGCACAGGCGTCAGCCTGCGGCTGGAAACTACGGATCTCCCGCTCAAAGGACCGTCTGAACTTTATACCCGGCTGCTTGCGCAGGGCCGGCGTGGTCTGGCCATCAACCGCTTTAAAGGTCTGGGCGAGATGAACGACGAACAGCTGTGGGAAACCACACTGGACCCGTCCATGCGCACCCTGCTTCAGGTCAAGGTTGGTGATGTGGAAGAAGCCGGACAGGTTTTCACCACTCTGATGGGGGATGTTGTGGAACCACGCCGTGACTTTATCGTCGGCAATGCTCTGAAAGTCGCCAATCTCGACGTGTAAGAACGGCAAGCGTTCTACCTCTGACAAAAAAATGGGGAGCCAGATAGCTCCCCATTTTTTGTTTTGGGCTGCTAAATATTACTTGGTTTGCAATGCACACGGGGGCTAAGCAGCGCGGCTATCAGTCTGGTTTGCTGGTTTGCTGGCTTCGGCGGTGCGATAATTGTAAAACCAAGTACAGATAAAAATACAGGCGGCTTCCACAAAAAAAATCGGGAAGAAGGCCTTAGACCTCTTCCCGATTTCCACATTTTCTTAAGCTGAAGAGAGTCTGAATTTTCAGGCCGTGGCTTTAATCAGCTGATCAAGGGCACGGAACTGCTTCAGCAGGGCAGGGAGCCCTTTAATGGGCAACATATTAGGGCCGTCGCTCGGAGCGCGGTCCGGATCTTCATGCGTTTCAATAAACAGAGCAGCGACACCAATCGCCAGAGCCGCACGGGAGAGAATAGGGGCGAATTCTCGCTGGCCGCCTGAAGACCCACCCAGACCGCCAGGTTGCTGCACAGAATGCGTCGCGTCATACACAACAGGATACCCGGTCTGCGCCATAATAGGCAGTCCACGCATGTCATTCACCAGCGTATTGTAACCAAAGCTGGTTCCGCGTTCACACAGCATAATCCGCTGGTTTCCGGTAGATGCAATTTTGGCGGCGACATGCTGCATGTCCCACGGCGCAAGAAACTGACCTTTTTTAACATTTACCGCAGCCCCGGTCTGCCCTGCAGCCAGAAGAAGATCCGTCTGTCGGCACAGAAACGCCGGGATTTGCAGAATATCGACAGCCTCAGCAACCGGGGCACATTGCTCCGGCGCATGAACATCTGTCAGCACCGGAATATTCAGGCTGTTCCGGATATCGGCAAGAATAGCCAGACCATCCGCCATACCAACGCCTCTGGCGCTGGAGAGGCTGGTACGGTTGGCTTTGTCAAAAGAGCTTTTGTAAATCAGCCCGATGTTTGCCGCGGCACATACTTCTTTCAGCGCGACAGCCGTTTCCATGGCGTGCGCCGCAGATTCAATCTGGCATGGGCCTGCGATCAGCACAAAAGGCTGATCATTGCCGATGCTGAGAGACTGAAGCTGAAAATTATGAGCAGCAGCATGCGTCATGCGCGGCGGACCTTTTCAAGTGCTGCACCGATAAACCCGGAAAACAGCGGATGCGGCGCGAAGGGACGTGACTTGAGTTCCGGATGATACTGCACCGCGACAAACCACGGATGATCCGGATACTCAACCACTTCCGGCAGGATGCCATCAGGAGACAAACCTGAGAATTTCAGTCCGGCTTTTTCAAGCTGATCCTTGTAGTGAATATTCACTTCATAACGATGGCGATGCCGTTCGCTAATTTGCGTCGTGCCATAAATTTCAGCCGCCCGTGAGCCTTCCACCAGCGTTGCCTGATAGGCACCGAGCCGCATCGTGCCGCCGAGTTCGCCCCCTTCGCTCCGGCGCAGCCGTTCATCCCCACGCGCCCATTCTGTCATCAGACCAACTAGCGGTTCATCCGCTTCACCAAATTCGGTGGAGGAGGCATTCGGCATATCCGCAAGGTTGCGGGCACACTCGATCACGGCCATCTGCATCCCGAAGCAAATACCAAGGAACGGAATGCCGTGTTCACGCGCATAGCGCACAGCGGCAATCTTGCCTTTGGAGCCACGCTCCCCAAAGCCACCCGGCACCAGAATCCCGTGCGCTGTGGAGAGACGCTCCAGAGCATCCGGAGCTTCTTCAAGAGCTTCAGCTTCCACCCAGTCCAGCTTGACTTTTGCCCGGTGTGCAATGCCGCCATGGAGCAAGGCTTCGTTCAGGGATTTATAGCTGTCGAGCAGGGCCGTATATTTCCCAACCACGGCAATACGGACATCGCCATCCGGACGACGGATGGCATCGACAATTTTTTCCCAGCCAGACAGATCCGGCTCTTCCGTGTGGGGAAGACCGAAGTAGCGCAGCACTTCTGTATCCATGCCTTCAGCATGATAGGCGAGGGGGCAGGAATAAATCGTATCCACATCGCGGGCCGCAATCACGGCTTCCGGGCGAACGTTACAGAAATTGGCAATCTTGCGCCGCTCAGTATCCGGAATAGCGCGGTCACAGCGGCAGAGCAGGATCTGCGGCTGAATGCCGACATTCTGCAATTCTTTAACGGAATGCTGCGTGGGCTTGGTTTTCAGTTCCCCAGCGGACGGAATCCAGGGGAGCAGCGTAAGGTGCACCACCATGGTCTGGGCCGGGCCGAGGTCATTCCGAAGCTGACGAATAGCCTCAAGGAACGGAAGACTTTCAATATCCCCGACGGTGCCACCAATTTCGACCAGCACAAAATCCACATCATCCGTATTGGCCACCACAATATCCTTGATGGCATCGGTAATGTGCGGGATCACCTGAACTGTTGCACCAAGGTAATCGCCACGGCGCTCCCGCGCGATAACGTCGGAATAGATTTTGCCCGTGGTGGTGTTGTCTTCTTTTGTCGCATTCACACCCGTGAAGCGTTCATAATGACCAAGGTCGAGGTCTGTTTCAGCCCCGTCATCGGTCACAAACACCTCCCCGTGCTGGTAGGGGCTCATGGTGCCGGGATCGACGTTCAGGTAGGGGTCAAGCTTGCGCAGACGGACCTTATAGCCGCGTGACTGCAGAAGGGCTGCAAGAGCCGCTGACGCGATGCCTTTCCCAAGAGAGGACACCACACCGCCGGTGATAAATACGAAACGGGTCATGAGTAGACTTCCTACACGGACAAAGCCGGGTGGGTAAAGATGGACATAGAAATTCCTCCGCAGCTTTGTGCAAGCGCAGAGGAACAAAGACACTTCCTCTCTCCGGCTCCGGGAAGGAGGGAGAGAGCAGGAAACATGTTACTGTTTGGACGGAGCCGGTGGAACCGGCGGTGCTGCGGGCTGGGTAGGTGCGGTCACAGCGGCGGGAGCCGGGGGCTGAGCCAGAATGTCATGCCCGGCACCCGTGGAAGACCCACGATTCAGAATGGCAAGCACCAGAGAAAGCAGCATGAACAACCCGGCAAGTACCGCAGTAGTGCGGGTCAGCAGATTGGCTGTACCCCGCCCGGACATGAAAGCCCCCATCCCCTGACTGCTGCCAATCCCAAGGCCGCCGCCTTCACTACGCTGGATCAGCACAGTGCCAATCAGGGCTATGGTCACGCAAATATGCAGAATCAGCAGGGCTGTAGTCATGTCGAGTTCCAGATAAAGTGCGGAAATCAGGCAGCAGAAGCCGCGCCGATAATGGATAGGAATGCCTCTGCATTCAGGCTGGCACCCCCTACAAGGGCACCTGCTACATCTGTAAGGGACAGAATGGAAGCCGCATTCTTGGCATTAACGGAGCCACCATACAGAATCCTGAGCGTTTTGCCAGCCTCACCAAACTGACGCACCAGCTCTTCACGCAGGAATTTCATGGTTTCGGCAATTTCGCCTTCCGTCGCAGCACGGCCGGTGCCAATAGCCCAGATCGGCTCATAAGCCAGAATACCGGAGAAATTGTCAGGCAGGGATCCTTTGATCTGCCAGCCCAGCGTATCGAAATGTTCGCCGCTTTCGCGCTGATCTTCCGTTTCACCGATGCAGACAATCGGGGTCAGGCCAGCTTTTGCAGCAGCGACCGCTTTTTCCCGTACGGTTTCATCCAGTTCACCATGCTCCTGCCGACGCTCGGAATGTCCCAGAATAACATAGGACACACCAAGATCAGTCAGCATGGCCGGAGAAATATCACCCGTATGCGCGCCGGACGTGGCTTTGTGGCAATCCTGCGCGCCCAGAGCAATCGGAGAGGCCTTCAGTTTATCGGCCAGAAGAGCCAGCTGCGTGAAAGGCGGGCAGGTGACAATATCCGGCAGAGTGGCCGGGAGCCCTGCCAGCAGAGCCTCAACAAGCGCCTGCGAATCACGGCTGGTGCCGTTCATCTTCCAGTTGCCGACGATAATCTGTCTGGTCATACGCCTCGTCCTTCCATGCTGCCGGTGTCCGCATCCTGACTGCGTCACTCTGCCATAGAAAACAGGCTAAACCATACACTCGGCCTGTCGGGCAAGATGCCGCGTGCGTGTTTGGGGCCGTCCCGGTTTGTTCCCGCTGGTCAAGTCCGGCTGCTCCGCTTATGGTGCCGCGCCCGGGTTTGCTCGTGGCATGGTCTTTGTCTTCTCCCGGATCCCACGGTTCATGATCTCCTATCTGCGTCGCGTTTTTGTTGAATCCTGGCTTGGGCGTGTCTGCGCCATCGTCATTTTCCTCGCTTTTATCGGCTGGGGGGTAGGGGATGTGCTCGGTTACATGGGCACGGAGACAGATATCGTGGCCAAGGTGGGCCAGCAGCGCATTACCTCGGCGGATCTTGCGCAGTCCCTGCAGGGAGAAATGCCGACCATCGCCAAACAGATGGGCGTGACAGACCCTGCACAGGTGCCTGCTGCCATGCGCCAGCAGATTGCCTATCAGGTTCTGCAACGGCTGATCGGGCAGGCAGAACTGCAGGAAGCCGCCCGCAAACTGAAAGTGGCCGTGCCAGATTCGGCCGTGCGGGATGAAGTTTTCTCTCTGCCTTACTTCAAAGGTGCCAACGGTCAGTTCGACAGAAATATTCTGAATGCGCGCCTGCGGGAGCGCGACATTCCTGAGCAGCGCTTTCTGACGATGATCCGCGATGATCTGACCAGTCGCACCGAATTACAGCCGATTGGTCAGGCCGCGAGCGTGTCTGACACCCTCACCAAACGCCTGTCTGACTTCGGCCTTCAGACCCGGACGATTGACCTGATCCGTATTCCCTTTGCTGAGCAGCCAACGCCTGCGGCTCCCGATGATGCGGTTCTGCGTCGCTATTACGCGAACCATCTGAACGATTTCCGGACCGCCGAACTGCGCCATGCCCGCGTTGTTGTGCTGTCTCCTGCCTCAGTGGCTGATACGATCAGCATTGATGAAAAAGATCTGAAACGCGTCTACGACGAAGAGAGCGACCGTTACCACGTGCCGGAAACCCGCGACGTGCAGGTTGTGACGATGCAGGATGAAGCACAGGCTCGTGCTGTTGCTGATGTCTGGACAAAAGGAGGAGACTGGAGTGCTGTGCAGGCGGCTGCCAAAGGCGGCGCGTCTGTCGAGATGCCCGGCGCACGCCCCTCGGCCATTCCGTCCGAAAGTCTGAGCAAAGCTGTCTTTGCTGCGCCTCTGAATGAGATTCAGGGGCCGTTTAAATCAGAAGGCGGCTGGGTTGTGCTGCGCGTTACAAAAATAACGCCGCCCAAAGATACTCCTTTTGACATCGCCAAAAAAGAAATCCTTCAGCAGTATCGTGACGCGAAAGGCCCGTCTGTTGTTGGCGAACGGAGCCGCCAGTTGCAGGATGCCATGGCAGGCAACGGTCTGGATGCCATCCCGACGGATATCGGCGCTGCGGCAGCCGCAGGCACGCTGGATACTCAGGGCAACACGCAGGACGGCACACCGGCACCGCTGCCTGCGTCTGGCAAACTGCGTGACGCCATTGTGCAGCAGATATTCACACAGGCGAAAGGTGCAAAGCCGAACCTGACGGAAGGGCCTGACAATAGCTGGTATGCCGTTGAGGTCGATACGATCACCCCTGCCGCACAACTCTCTTTTGATCAGTCCAGAGCAAAGGTTCTGGCCGCATGGCAGGCGGAAGCCCGCAAACATGCAGCGGATGAACAGGCAACAGCCCTCTACACCGCAGCGCAGGAAAAAGGCGGCCTCGCCAACGTCGCGGGCGCAGGTGCACCGGTTGTAAAAGGCCTCGCATTCTCACGATCCGTTCCCAACAAAGCCATTCCGGCTGCACTCATGGATTATCTGCCCCGCATGAAAGCAGGACAGTCCGTGATGGCTGAAGATGCCGGGGAGTTTCTGGTGGCAACGGTAACCTCTGTCTCCACACCCAACCCTATGGCAGATCTGGCGGGCTACCAGCGCCTGAAAACGGCTCTTGCACAGTCCACCGGGGACGATCTGGTTGCGTCCTATGTTGAAGCACTCAGCAAGCGCACACCGCCCGTTATCAACCAGCGGGCCGTGCAGGCAGCGTTGTCTTCACTTGGATTTGACGGAAGTGCCGCGCCATGAGCGTTACAGCACGCATTGCGGCCTCTCCGTCACGCGAGGCCTGTCAGGACGCATGGAAGGCGGGAAAGCCGTCCGTTGTCTTCTCTGTAGAACCGGCAGATCTGCTCACCCCGGTTTCCGCTTACATGCGCCTTGCCGGGTTTGATGGCGGCACGGGCCGTTACACACTTCTGCTGGAAAGCGTTGAAGGCGGGGTGTCACGTGGTCGATATTCCGTTATTGCCCTGAAACCGGATCTGGTGTGGACCTGCCACAACGGGCGGGTCACAGTTGATGAAAATCCGGCACAGCCTGATATGCAGACCCGTTCCGTCGATGGCGCGGCTCTGAACTCCCTGCGCAGCCTGATCCGCGAGACGCAGCTTGATCTGCCAGCAGGACTCCCCCCCATGATTGCCGGGCTCTTCGGTTATCTGGGGTATGACATGGTGCGGCAGATGGAATATCTGCCTGATGCCCCCCCGGATGACCTCAACCTGCCGGAAGCCGTTATGATGCGTCCCGGTCTGTTTGCGGTTTTTGATACGGTCAGTGATGAGCTTATTCTCGCGGCTCCGGTCCGCCCGGCAGCAGGGGAAGACGCCGGGGCAGCGTGGGATAAAGCGCAGGCTCTTCTCTCCCGCGCACGTACCTGTCTGACCGGGGCGTTGCCCGCTGCCTCCGACGCTGCGGCGCCGTTGGCGTTTGAAGCACCGCACTCCACATTCTCGCGCGAAGAGTTCTGTAACGCCGTCAAAAAAATTCAGGACTACATCGCTGCAGGGGATGCCTTTCAGGTTGTCCCCAGTCAGCGTTTTTCTGCTCCGTTTACGCTGCCGTCTCTGGCGCTGTATCGCTCTCTGCGCCGCGTCAACCCGGCACCGTTCCTGTTCCATCTGGATCTTGGGGCATTTTCGCTCGTGGGATCGTCCCCTGAAATTCTGGTGCGGCTGCGTGACGGCACCATGACGGTCAGGCCTCTAGCAGGCACGCGCCCACGCGGCAAGGATGAAGCCGAAGATCTGTGGCTGGAGCAGGATCTGCTCGCGGATGAAAAAGAACGTGCCGAGCATCTGATGCTGATTGATCTCGGCCGTAATGACGTGGGGCGTGTCTGCAAGCCGGGTTCCGTCCATGTCACGGAACGGTTTGTGATCGAGCGTTTCAGTCACGTCATGCACATCTCCTCCAACGTGGAGGGCACAATCCGGCCCGATCTGGACGCTCTGGATGCCCTGATTGCCGCGTTCCCGGCGGGCACTCTCACGGGTGCGCCCAAAATTCGCGCCATGGAAATTATTGACGAAATTGAGCGGAGCCGCAGGGCGACATATGCCGGGTGCATCGGGTATTTCGGGGCAGGGGGCGATATGGACACCTGCATCGGGCTGCGCATGGCCGTTGTTAAAGACGGCATGATGCATGTGCAGGCCGGATGTGGCGTTGTGGCCGATAGCGTGCCCGAACTGGAATATGAGGAAACCCGCCACAAAGCGCGTGCTGTTTTCCGGGCTGCGGAAGAAGCCATTCACTATGCTACACAGGCAAAGGGCTGAGTTCTTGCTCTTCCATCATTTGACCCGTGTGCCGCATAAGGTCATCATAAAGTCATGATCCTTCTGATCGATAATTATGACAGCTTTACCTTCAACCTTGTCCATTATCTGGGCGAGCTTGGGGAGAGCTGCGATGTGCGCCGCAACGATTCTCTGACGGTCACAGAAGCTCTGGCGCTTCAGCCCGAAGCAATTGTGCTCTCGCCGGGGCCGTGCTCCCCGAATGAAGCCGGGATCTGCTGTGATCTGATTGCAGCGGCCGCCGGAAAAATTCCGGTTTTCGGGGTGTGCCTCGGGCATCAGGCAATCGGGCAGGTCTTTGGGGCCAAGGTTGTGAGGGCCGCAACGCCGATGCATGGCAAGATCAATCCGGTCTTCCATAATGGAAAGGACGTTTTTGCGGGCCTCCCCAGTCCCTTTAATGCCACGCGCTATCATAGCCTCACACTTGAGCCGTCAAGCATTCCTGACAGCCTTGAGGTCACAGCGTGGACGGAAGATGGCGTGATTATGGGGGTATGCCATAAGCAGCATCCCATCTCTGGTGTTCAGTTTCACCCGGAAAGCATTGCATCAGAATACGGGCACGATCTTCTGAGGAATTTCCTTGAAGACGCGCGGGCCTGGAACAAGAAGAAAACAGCGGCCTGACATGGCGGAGATCACTCTTTCTCCCTCAGCAGATCCGGACGTTTTTTTTACTTCCATCCTCAACACCGTCGCGCATGGGAAGACACTGACCAGCGCAGAGGCTGAAGCCGCCTTTGGCATCATCATGGATGGCACACTCCCGGCAGAGCGCGTCGCGGCTTTTCTGATGGCTCTGCGCGTGCGGGGAGAAGACGCCAGAGAAGTGCAGGGGGCCGTCACGGCGTTAAGAAACCGTATGGTCTCTGTGCCGCACGTACCCGCAGACACAATCGACGTGTGCGGGACAGGCGGTGACAATTACGGCACCCTTAATGTCTCTACAGCCGTGGCGTTTGTGCTGGCGGCCCTTGGCGTGCCCGTAGCCAAACATGGCAACCGGGCCGTCTCGTCACGCGCCGGGGCATCAGACGTTCTGCAGGCTCTGGGCGTGCCCTTGCTGGCAGACCCTCGGCAACTCTCTCACCAGCTTAACCAGCATAAGCTGGTTTTTCTCGCAGCCCCCCATCATCACCCGGCCATGCGGCATGCCGCCCCGATCAGAAAAACACTGGGTATCCGCACCCTGTTCAACCTGCTGGGGCCGATGGTGAATCCGGCGGGTGTCAGGCATCAGCTCATTGGTGTGTTTGCTCCGGAATGGTTGCAGCTTGTGGTGGACGTGTTGCATCAGCTTGGCTCGAAGAGAGTCTGGGCTGTCTGCGGTCAGCCTGTGGGAGAAACGCAGGGAATTGACGAACTGACGCTGGCTGGCCCCACCCGTGTTGTGGCGCTTGAAAACAGCACAACCCATTCCCTTGTTATAGAGGCCGAGATGGCGGGGCTGTCTTACGCGCCTGTTTCCGCCATTCAGGGGGGCGATGCTCAGCATAATGCTGAAGCACTGGAAGCCTTGCTCCGTGGTGCCCATGGGGCTTATCGTGATACTGTTTTACTGAACGCCGCCTGTGCCCTGCATGTGGCCGGACGACGTTCAATCCTGACGGGTTTGCAGGTAAACCCGCAGGCCTTCAGAGAGGCCGTGGCCGATGTCAGCCGCGTGCTTGATAATGGCGCCGCGCTGGCGGTGCTGACCGGTTTGCGTACATCATCTTCTGGTACGTATGCTCAAGACAAGACAGGATGATTATGAACGAAATACCCAATTCGTCCGCCGCTGGAAATCCCGACACAGAGGCCTGCATTCAGGCTGATCACATGCCGGATGTACTCTCGCGGATCTGTGCGCGGACAAGAGTTGAGGTTGAGCACCGTTCAACCCTCGTCTCGCTGAAAGAGATGATGGCCAAAGCGCAGGACGTAAAAGACGCGCCGCGCGGCTTTGGGCGCGCCCTGAAGGAAAAGGCTGCTGACAGAACAGTCGGGCTGATTGCTGAAATCAAAAAAGCCTCCCCCTCAGCAGGTATCCTGCGTGAAGAGTATGACCCCGCCCAGATTGCTGTTGGCTATGAACAGGCAGGGGCTGCCTGCCTGTCCGTTCTGACGGAAAGCTCCTGCTTTCACGGCCAGAACGAAGATCTCCAGATTGCGCGCGCGGCCTGCTCTCTGCCGGTCCTGCGCAAGGACTTCATTCTTGACCCCTGGCAGGTTTATGAAAGCCGGGCAATGGGTGCGGACTGCATTCTTATCATCATGTGCATCCTGACAGATGAAGAAGCCCTGAGTCTGGTCGACCATGCCAAGGGGCTGGACATGGATGTTCTGGTGGAAGTGCACGATGAGGAAGAGCTAAACCGCGCGCTCGCGCTGGACACCTTTCTGATTGGCATTAACAACCGTAATCTCAAGACGTTACAGACAGATATTGAGACAACAAAACGCCTCACGCCACTGGTGCCGCCAGACCGGATTATTGTCTCTGAAAGCGGCATCAAGACGCATGGAGACGTCATGACGCTGGCCGAAATTGGCGTGACTGGTTTTCTTGTAGGAGAGTCTCTGCTGCGTCAGCCTGACCCCGGCAAGGCGGCCCGTGCGCTGCTCGGATTTGCCTGACGTGCCTGAAAAGACGCTGACGCATCTTGATGCATCCGGTCATGCGCACATGGTGGATATCTCAGAAAAATCTGACACGCACCGGAAGGCAATTGCGACAGGCTCTATTTCCATGCTGCCCGAAACCCTGAACATGATTGTTTCAGGCAGCATGCCGAAGGGCGACGTTCTGGCAACAGCCCGCATCGCAGGCATTATGGCGGCCAAGAAAACGGCGGATATCATACCGCTGTGTCACCCGCTGGCCCTCAGTCGTGTTTCGGTTGATCTGCTCCCGGCAGATGACAAAATCGAGATCACCGTTTCTGTTACAACAAAAGGCGCAACCGGGGTCGAAATGGAAGCGTTAACTGCGGTAAGTGCCGCAGCGCTGACCCTGTATGACATGTGCAAGGCGGTTGATCGGGGCATGAGGATTGACGGCATCAGGCTCCTGCATAAAAGCGGGGGACGATCAGGCGACTTTAATGCGGAATAATTGAGAGAAGCTTACGAGCTCCTTCGCCTCGACATACACCCTGTGCCCGTAACTGACTGAGTTCGCAGTATAACTTTTAAAGCCAATAAGGATGAGCCGATGACGGCGGGTCAAAAAAACGTAGCACGCGTGGGAGGCAACGGCCCCTCCTTAACCCGTGAGCAGTTTATTGATGCATTTCATGAGATGTTGCTGATACGCCGGTTTGAAGAAAAAGCGGGCCAGCTTTACGGCATGGGGCTGATTGGCGGTTTCTGCCATCTCTATATCGGGCAGGAAGCCGTCGTCGTCGGGATTCAGATGACGCTGAAGGACGGTGACAAGCTGATCACCTCCTACCGTGACCACGGACAGATGCTGGCTGCCGGAATGACGCCGCGCGGCGTTATGGCTGAACTGACCGGCCGTGCCACCGGATATTCCCGCGGTAAAGGCGGGTCCATGCACATGTTCTCCCGCGAGAAAAATTTCTACGGCGGACACGGTATCGTGGGCGCGCAGGTCGCACTGGGCATCGGGCTGGCATTCGCCAACAAATATCGTGGAACGGATGAAGTCTCAGTCGCATATTTCGGGGATGGTGCCGTCAATCAGGGGCAGGTGTATGAAAGCTTCAACCTGGCTGCGCTCCATAAGCTGCCCTGCCTGTTTGTGATTGAAAATAACCTCTACGGCATGGGGACAAGTGTGGAACGCGCCTCTGCCTCGCACGAACTCTGGCGGAATGGTGAGCCATGGGGCATCCCCGGTCGTCGTGTTGACGGCATGGATGTTGCCGCCGTGCATGAAGCCGCAGCCGAGGCCGTAGCCCATTGCCGTGCTGGCAAAGGACCGTATCTGCTGGAGATGATGACGTATCGTTATCGTGGTCATTCCATGTCTGACCCGGCCAAATACCGTAAGCGTGAGGAAGTGGATGAAGTCCGCAAAACGCGTGACCCCATTGAACATGTCCGGCGGATTTTGGTGGATGCGGGGGTCAGCGAAGATCATCTGCGCAAGATTGAAGACGATATCAAAGCAACAGTGAATGATTCTGCTGAATTCGCGCAGACAAGCCCCGAGCCTGATCCTGCCGAGCTTTATACAGATGTGCTGCTAGAGGCGTAACGGATTATGGCGACAGATATTTTAATGCCGGCTCTTTCCCCGACCATGACGGAAGGCGCTCTGGCACGCTGGGTTAAAGCGGAAGGGGATGCGGTTTCTATTGGCGATGTGCTTGCTGAGATTGAAACCGACAAGGCAACCATGGAAGTGGAAGCCGTCGAAAGTGGCGTTCTGGGCCGTATTCTCGTGCCCGAAGGGACGCAGGATATCGCGGTGAACACCCCGATTGCCATTCTGGTGGCTGAAGGGGAAGCTGTTCCCGATGCAGCATCCGGGTCGACAACTACATCAGAAGCAAAGTCAGAACTGGCCACACAAACGCCGGTTGAACAGCCGTCTTCTGCACCCGCCCACATTGTCAGCACTCTCCTGAATGCTCCTGAGCCGGAAAAAGACTGGGGGCCGACGGCTGAAATTACCGTGCGTGAAGCCTTGCATGACGCCATGCAGGCGGAACTGCGCCGGGACCCCGATGTTTTTCTGATCGGCGAAGAAGTCGCGGAATATCAGGGGGCTTACAAAATCTCTCAGGGCCTTCTGGCTGAGTTTGGTGATAAGCGTGTTATTGACATGCCAATTACCGAGCATGGTTTTACAGGCATGGCGGTTGGCGCAGCCCTGACGGGCCTGAAGCCGATTGTGGAGTTCATGACCATGAACTTCTCAATGCAAGCCATTGATCATATTATTAATTCTGCCGCAAAAACTCTCTATATGTCTGGTGGACAGATGGGGTGCCCCATCGTCTTCCGTGGTCCAAACGGCGCGGCGGCCCGCGTCGGCGCACAGCATTCTCAGTGCTACGGGAGCTGGTATGCCCACGTTCCGGGCCTCAAAGTCGTGGCACCGTGGTCCTCGGCGGATGCCAAAGGGCTTCTCCGCGCGGCCATTCGGGACCCGAACCCGGTTGTCGTGCTTGAGAACGAAATTCTCTATGGCCGCAAATTTCCATGTCCGGTTGATGAAGACTTTATCCTTCCCATCGGCAAAGCCAAGATTGAGCGGGAAGGGCGCGATGTGACCATCGTGACATTCTCCATCATGGTCACAACGGCACTGGAAGCAGCAGAGGCTCTGGCTCAGCAGGGGATTGAAGCTGAAGTCATCAACCTGCGCAGCCTGCGCCCGCTGGATACGGCAACCATTGTAGAAAGCGTGAAAAAAACCAGTCGTCTGGTCACGCTGGAGGAAGGCTGGCCGTTCGCGGGGATCGGGGCCGAAGTGGCGATGCAGGTCATTGAACATGCTTTTGACTGGCTGGACGCACCGCCTGTGCGCGTTGCTGGCGTGGATGTGCCGATGCCGTTTGCCGCCAATCTTGAAAAACTGGCCCTGCCACAGCCCGAGCACGTGGTTGATGCCGTGCGTCGCCTGATCTGAGGAAAAAGAGATGGCTATTGAAGTTCTGATGCCGGCCCTTTCCCCCACCATGACGGAAGGCGCGCTGGCCCGCTGGGTTAAAGCGGAAGGCGATAAGGTTACGATAGGCGATGTGATTGCCGAAATCGAAACCGATAAGGCAACCATGGAAGTAGAAGCCGTCGAAGACGGGATTCTCGGCCGTATTCTTGTGCCGGAAGGCACGCAGGAGATTGCGGTGAATACACCCATCGCACTGCTGATTGCTGAGGGCGAAGCTGTGCCGGAAGCCGGAGCGGTCAGGCCGCAGGCTCCGGCGGCCTCAGCCCCGCAGGAGGCGGAACAACCGGCTGCAACTCACCAGAAATCTGCGTCCGCTGCTGTTCCCGCCCAAACGGCATCGTCCGTTCAGCCTGCTGCCGGGAAACGGATTATTGCATCTCCTCTGGCAAAGCGTATTGCGGGCCAGAAAGGGGTGGATCTTTCAACTATTAAAGGCTCCGGCCCGAATGGCCGTATTGTCCGCCGGGATGTTGATAACGCCACGGTTCAGGGCAAGCCGGTCACGTCTGCCACCGGGCAGGGGGCTGCCATCGCGCCGTCTTCCTCCAGTCGCTCTGTGCCGCATTCCGGGATGCGGAAAGTCATTGCGCGCCGCCTGACTGAAGCAAAAAGCACAATTCCGCATTTCTACGTCTCGGTCGATGTAGAACTGGATGCGCTGCTTGCTCTGCGCTCTCAGCTGAACGCAACCTCTCCGGAAGAGGGGCCGGATGCTTTCAAGCTGTCCGTGAATGACATGCTGGTCAAAGCCTCAGCGATTGCGCTCAAACGGGTGCCAAACGTGAATGCGTCATTCACGGATCAGGCCATGATCCTGCACGACAACGTGGATATTTCTATCGCCGTCTCCATTCCAGACGGGCTGATTACCCCCATTGTGACGCATGTTGAGCAGAAAAGCCTGAAGCAGATCAGTCAGGAAACCAAAGATCTGGTGAAGCGCGCCCGCGCTGGCAAACTGAAGCCAGAAGAGTTTCAGGGCGGCACGTTCTCGATCTCCAATATGGGGATGTTCGGCGTGCGTGATTTCTCCGCCATCATCAACCCACCGCAGGCCGCTATTCTGGCCATTGCAGCCGCAAAAAAGCAGCCTGTGGTGAAGGGGAATGAACTGGCGATTGCAACCGTGATGACGGTCACTCTCTCCGTTGATCATCGCGTTGTGGATGGTGCGGTTGCGGCGGAATGGCTTTCAGCTTTCCGGTCGGTGGTCGAATCTCCTCTGACACTTGTTCTTTAACATCGCGTTTGCAGGAAACGACCATGAGCGGAACCGATTTTGACATTATTGTCGTGGGTGGCGGACCGGGTGGCTATGTTGCGGCGTTACGGGCCGCACAGCTTGGTCTTTCTGCCGCGGTGGTGGAAGCACAGCATCTGGGCGGAATCTGCCTGAACTGGGGCTGCATCCCCACCAAGGCTCTTCTGCGCGCTTCGGAAATTAACCATCTTCTGCATGAGCTCGGCACGTACGGGTTCAGTGCGGAAAAGGTGAGTTTCGATTTCTCTAAAATTATTGCCCGCTCAAGAGCCGTCTCCAAACAGCTCTCGGGCGGCGTGGCGCATCTTCTGAAAAAAGCTAAAGTTCCGGTTTTTGACGGCTATGGCAAGCTGGACGGTGTTGCCGGGGGCAAGCGCAAAATTCTGGTGACGCCTGCCAAAGGCGCTCCTATTACGCTCACAGCAAAGCATGTCATTCTTGCTACCGGAGCTCGCGCCCGCATTCTGCCGGGACTGGAACCAGATGGAAAACTGATCTGGTCTTACCGTGAAGCTCTGGTGCCTGATGAACTGCCACGCCGCCTGCTGGTTATTGGATCTGGTGCGATCGGCAGCGAATTTGCCTCTTTCTATCGCAACATGGGGTCAGAGGTGACGCTGGTTGAAGTCGCCCCACGTATCCTGCCGGTGGAAGACGAAGAAATCAGCGCACTGGCCCGTAAAGCCTTTGAAAAACAGGGTATTCGCGTTCTGACCAGCGCCAAACTCGGCACCCTGCGCAAATCAGCGTCAGACGTAACTGTTCCTGTTGAAGTTAATGGCAAAACAGAAGAGTTCACCGTAGACCGTGTGATTTCTGCCGTCGGGATTGTTGGCAATGTCGAGAATATCGGACTGGAAGGAACAAAAATTAAAACAGACCGCACCCATGTGGTGACGGATAATCTGTGCCGCACAGGGGAGCCGGGCGTTTACGCTATTGGTGACCTCGCCGGGGCTCCCTGGCTGGCTCATAAGGCCAGCCATGAGGCTGTACTGTGTGTTGAAGCCATTGCAGGCAAGGCAGTACATCCGATTGATATCACAAAAATTCCCGGATGCACTTACTGCCGCCCCCAGGTTGCATCCGTTGGCTATACAGAGGCCCGTGCCCGGGAGGCGGGCTATAAAGTCCGTGTCGGGAAGTTTCCGCTGATGGCCAACGGCAAAGCACTTGCCATGGGTGAACCGGACGGGCTGGTAAAGACCGTTTTTGACGCCCAGACAGGAGAGCTTCTGGGGGCGCATATGATCGGCGCGGAAGTCACGGAAATGATTCAGGGCTATGTGATTGCCCGTACAGGCGAACTGACGGAAGCTGAACTGGCGGAAACCATTTTCCCGCATCCGACAATTTCTGAATCCATGCATGAAGCCGTTCTCGCGGCTTATGACGGCGCGCTGCATTTCTAGTCTGCAGAGCAGACGGCATCATCGCGTGGGTGTGATGCCGTCTGACGCACCAATCTGGACGTTCTTACCTTGACGCAGCAGTAAGAGCGTTCCAGTTCTTTTTAAACCCGGAGCTGTGGGAGCGGGTGATACCATGTCAACACGCGTCTTGATTGACCATCGGAAAGGCGGAGCCAGTAAAGCCCGCCACCCGGAAAAGGCACACCGGCCGGACAACCCGATTGCCCGCAAACCCGAGTGGATCCGCGTTAAAGCGCCAACGCACCCCGTGTATCACGAAACACGTAAACTGATGCGGGACAACCGTCTGGTGACGGTATGTGAAGAAGCAGCCTGCCCCAACATCGGGGAATGCTGGTCTCAGCGCCATGCGACCATGATGATCATGGGAGAGATCTGCACGCGCGCCTGTTCCTTCTGCAATGTCACCACAGGCCTGCCGCACGCGCTGGATGCGGACGAACCAGCCCGCGTGGCCGAGGCTGTCGCCAAGCTGGGGCTGCGCCATGTGGTGATTACATCCGTGGACCGGGACGATCTGGAAGATGGCGGGGCACGGCATTTTGCACGGGTTATCACATCAATCCGGGATGCAGCACCCGAGACGACCATTGAAATTCTCACGCCAGATTTTTTACGTAAAAACAAAGCTCTGGAAGTTGTTGTTGAGGCACGCCCTGATGTTTTCAACCACAATCTGGAAACTGTGCCACGTCTTTACCCCAGCATCCGCCCCGGCGCGCGCTATTATCAGTCCATGCGCCTGCTCGACCGTGTAAAGCAGCTTGATGCCTCTATTTTCACCAAGTCCGGCCTGATGCTGGGGTTGGGGGAAGAGAAAATGGAAATCGCTCAGGTCATGGATGATCTGCGCATTGCGGATGTAGATTTTATTACAATGGGCCAGTATTTGCAGCCTACGGTGAAGCACGCGGCCGTTGCCCGTTTTGTCACCCCCACTGAGTTTGAGGAGTATGGCGCAATGGCTCGCGTCAAAGGTTTTCTTCAGGTCAGTTCAAGTCCGCTGACCCGTTCATCCTACCATGCTGACTCGGATTTTGCTGAATTGCGGCAGACACGCAATGCCCGCCTTGCGGGGGCGAACTGATGCCTAAACACGCAGAAAAGCGTGTTCTCGCGTACAGGGCTGACCAGATTTTTGATCTTGTTGCAGATGTTGAACACTACCCGGATTTTCTACCCTGGTGCGTTGCTGCGCGCGTCCGCACGCGCACCGCAACGGAGCTGGTTGCTGATCTCACAGTTGGGTTTGGTCCCTTCCGGGAGAGTTTTACCTCTCGCGTAACGCTCAACCGGCCCGACACCATTACAGTGCAGTATGAAAAGGGGCCGTTCCGCTACCTTAAAAATCTGTGGAAATTCACACCTGACCCTCGTGGCTGTGTTGTGGAATTTTTTGTCGATTTTGAATTCCGGTCCCGCATCCTTCAGGCCGCTATTGGCGTTGTGTTTGGAGAAGCTGTTCGTCTCATGGTTTCCGCATTTCTGCGCCGGGCGCGGGACGTGTACGGACCACCGGAGACAGTGGCATCTTTACCGGATGAACATCCGGTTGCCCAATAGTTCACCGATAGGCGGGGCAGGCTGCTCCCCCTAAAATACGCAGGGTTGTTGTTACGGGACGCAATTTTCTATACATTACCAATCTGTTGGAAAATTGCTTTTTATAAAAGCAGTCCGGCGTTTTGAATAAGGACAGACGATTATGAAAAAAATCTTTGCTGCGACGGCTCTCATTTCCGCCACGCTGGCTGCAATCCCGGTTTTTGCGGCTACGCACCACGCCCATAAACATGCTGCGCATGAAGCCGCTGCAAAAAAAGCAGCCAACGGTGATTCCTCCACCGATGATCTGAACAGCAAGAGCCTGTCTGACGCGCAGCGCGCAAATGCCCCTGCTTTTGCTGCGACCCCGACTGCTCCGACCGCCGTTGTTCCGGGCACGACAGTTGGCGTCCCGGCTGCTGGCACGGGCGTTACGGCTCCGGCAGCTCCCACGGCCCCGGCTATGCCGAGTGTGACGGCTCCTGCCGCGCCGACCGCAACGGTCCCGGCTAATGCTCCGGTTTCTGGTCAGTAAAAAAAAACAATAAGGTCCTGAATTTGCAGCTTAATCTGCATTAAAGGATTGATCATCAAGAGCGTTAGAGGGCTATCCCTCTAACGCTCTTTTTATATACGAAGACGTTAGCCAAACACGCTGCAAAACAAGATTAAGAGCATGCATGGCCGCCTGAGAGCGAATAGCTGTGCGGTCCCCTTTGAAAATCCGGAAGTCTGCCTGCACGTCACCGTCTCGCACGGCCGTACCGAACCAGACCAGCCCAACAGGTTTATCTGCTGAACCCCCACCCGGACCGGCAATACCGGAAACAGAGACAGAATGCGTTGCATCCTGCGCGACACCCAGAGCACCAGCAGCCATCTCTCGCACCGTCTCAGCACTGACCGCACCAAACTTCTGTAACGTCGCGGTGCCAACCCCCAGCACAGAGCGCTTCATGCTGTTAGAATAGGTTACAAGGCCACCCTCAGTGACATCAGAAGAGCCTGCATGATGCGTCAGAAGTGCCGCCACCAGCCCGCCTGTGCAGCTTTCTGCCGTCACCAGTTTTGCGTCTGCTTTCCGAAGGGCTTCAAGGAGCAGACCTGACTGCTCTATCAGTTCCAACGCGAAGTCGGGGGCTAGAAGAGAAAAAGACATTGCGTTCAACCTCGGGAAAAGGGCATGTGACGCGCCATTAACCGGACTGATTTAATGCAGGCAGCGGCCATAGCGCCTGCTATCAGATCATCCCCCATGATCCCTGTGGCACCATGTTTTTGATCCATATACCCGACAGGTCCCGGCTTTTTGATATCAAACAGGCGAAAGAGGGCAAACGCCAGCACGGCAAGGCCGAGACTTCTGCGGGTTGACGCAGGGTCCTCCGGGTTTTCTGGCAGGCAGGCCAGCAGACTGACCCACATGCCAGCAACCTCATCAATCACAATCCAGCTGTGATCTTCTCCATCTCCCGCCTGATCAGCCGCCCACCAGCCCGCGACGGAAACAGCACCAATCGCCCCGAGCAGGATTTTGGGCCGCCTGAGCAGCGGGAGCCCCAGCGCCAACGCGGCCAGAGACCCGACGGTACCGGGCGCACGAGGCGCCAGACCACATCCGCCGAATGTTGCCAGCAAACGGGACGGTGTCATGCTTATTTCCCCATCGCTGCGTAAATGGTCATGTTTTCCCACACGCGCTGAACGTAATTCCGGGTTTCCGAGAAGGGAATGGATTCAATCCAGTCGATCATCTCATCCTGAGAGGCTCCGCTGCGGCCCGGATCTCCCGAGGCAGCAAGCCAGCGGGAAAGCCGGCCCGGCCCCCCGTTATAAGCCGCAGCCATGTAGGGCACGACAGAGCCGAATTTGTCCTGAAGATAAGACAGATAGGCCGAGCCAAGCGCCAGATTATTGTTCGGGTCATGCAAGCCGGATGCTGTTGCCGCCGAGGCAGACACACCAGCCCGATGCACCATATCCCCGGCAGTCGAGGGTTTAAGCTGCATCAGACCAATAGCGTTGGAGGAACTGATAGCGTCCGGATTAAAGTTGCTTTCCTGACGCGCCAGACCCAGCACCAGTCCGGACGGGAGCCCCGACGCCGGAGAAGCATACGGCGCAGGCCAGCCGGAATGGAGCAGAAAAAGCCCGTCACGCCCCACCTGACGAGAAACTGCGACGGACACATCCGGCAAGCCGAGCTTCATGGCCAGATCACACAAGGCGAGCTTGTCTGAGACGGAAACAAGTTGCTGGCTAAGCAGGGTCAGGAAATCCCGCGCATGCGGCTTATCCCCCCATGACACGAGCAACTGCGCGGCCTGAACAAGGTCGCTCCCCGCAAGGCGGCTGGCAGAGGCTGATGGCTCACGCTCCGCAGCCAGTGCCTTTGTGACGGACGGCGGAATATGCTCCGGGGCAAGGAGTGTCGCCTCATTTCCCTCCAGTTGTGCGGCAGCCATCTGGCCATAGAACGTACCGGGATACCCAGCTGCTTTCTGCCAGTCGGCCTGTGCGGATACGTCATCCTGCGCGGCGTGGCGGGCCCGCCCGAGCCAGTAAAATCCGCGACTCTTACTAATTAGCGACGCAGAATCAGCCAGAGGCCTGAAAAAAATGTCTGCCTGCGCGGGATTGTGCATTTTCTGCAAAGCAATCCAGCCACTGAGAAACTGTGCATCCAGACGATTTGTGCCGGTGGTGAGGGTATCGTTCGCCAGAGACAACGCATCGTCATTCTGCCCGTCCTGCAGCAGTTCCCGCGCCAGCGCGTCGCGCTCCCGCCAGAAAGCCGGATGGCGGGCTTTTGCTTCGGCCTGCACCCCGGTCGTTTTCCAGAGTGCTGCCGCCTCGGCGTCACGCTTCTGCGTGCGCAGCCAGCGCAGATGGTCCAGAATCAGATATGGATCATCTGCCTCAGAAGCGGGCAGGGCGGCTGCCAGAGCATCTGCACCGGGGTCGTTCGCCCGAAAGGCGAGGCGTGCTTGCGCCTGCTTCTGGCGGGATGCGCTCAGATAAGGAAGAGTCTGACGCGCAGCGGCCAGAGAGCCCGCTTTTTCTTCACGGTTAAACCGAAGCCATGAGGCCTCAGGCGTCAGAACCTGCGGAAATGTGCCGGACAGAGCAGTCGCCGCCGCGGCGGAATCATTCCCGTTCATCCAAGCCTGCTTTGCCTCTGCTGCGAGATGGCCAGCAAGCCCGGACGTCGCACTACCCCCTTGGGAGACGCACTGCGCAAGAGCAGGACCGTAGGTGAGCGTCTGTGTGCAGAGACGGGCCAGAACAGCAGGATCAGTCTCTTTGGATAAGGCCTGCTGCATCCGGGTCTGCAAAAGCTGCCAGCGTGGCCACACCGGGCGCGTTTTTAGAAAATCCGCATAGTCCTGAGCACTTGCATGTGATGAACCGACCAGAGTCAGCCAGACGGTCAGGCGGTCGGACACGGAACCTGTTGCATATGTCTGGGAGGCAGGAACAGCCACGGACTGCGGTTCCGTGACCTGAGATGCCGGTCCGGCGGCAGAAGGCCCCGTCTTAGCAGGCGCTGAGCATGCGCTGAGAAGCAGAAAAGCCAGCGGCAGAGATGCCTGCCGACGCCATGCGGAAAAATGTAAAACTGACATCCCCGGAAGATCAGCGATCCCGCATGCGCTGGCAAGTCATGATCTGCCGGGCGAAAAGAACGGCGTCTGCCCTTTAGTGAGAGAGCGGCAGATGCGTCCAGACTTCACCGCCGCCTTTCACAATCAGTTCGATGGCAACTGCCAGAACAATCAGCAGACCAACCCAGGAAATCCACTTATACCGGTCCAGCAGACGGGCAATAAAGGATGCAGCAACCCCCATCAGCAAGACTGACAGCACAAGACCGACGACCAGCACAGCCGGATGTTCCGCCGCTGCTCCGGCCACGGCAAGCACATTATCCAGACTCATGGAAAGGTCAGCGAGGAGAATGCGGAACACGGCCTTGCCAAAGCTGCCGGGCGGGGGATCACCCTCGGCATCGTTATGCTGGCCTGCGCGCATCTCGCAATACATACGCCAGCACACCCATGCCAGCAGCAACCCGCCAGCCAGTGTCAGGCCGATAATCTGAAGCAGCTGCACGGCCACAAGGGCCATGAGAATACGGATAACAGCCGCAAGCGCGATCCCGGCAAAAATCGCTTTCCGTCGTTCACTGACAGGCAGGGAACGCACGACCAGACCGATCACAACGGCGTTATCTCCCGCCAGCGTGACATCAATCATCACAACCTGAAGGAATGCGAGAAGGGCTTTCAGGCTGAAAGCATCAAGAAAACCGTGCACGAAAACTCCGATTCGGGAAGCTGAGACCGGGAAAATCAAGGGCTGAACATCCTGAAATAGCCCCGACTGTCAAAGTTTTTTGTTTCACGGGCAGACGTAGCGCCGGGAATCGGGTAGAGAGGCGCGCATCATTCCGCTCTCAGGAGGAACACCGCGTTATGGTGCCGCGCTATACTCGCCCCGTTATGGCCGCTATCTGGTCGCCTGAAAATCGCTACCGCATCTGGTTTGAGATTGAAGCACTGGCCTGTGAAGCCATGGCCGAATATGGCGCTGTGCCAAAAGACGCCGCAAAAGTTGTGCGTGAAAAGGGCGACGCCGCAATGGCCGCGTTCTCCGGGGCCGATCTGGCGCGCATTGATGAGATCGAAGCTGAAACCCGCCACGATGTCATTGCCTTCCTGACCTGGCTTGCTGAGAAAGTTGGTCCGGAAAGCCGTTTTGTGCATCTGGGCATGACGTCTTCCGATATTCTGGACACCTGTCTGGCTGTGCAGCTGACGCAGGCGACTGACCTGCTGCTGAAAGATTTGGACGATGTTCTGGATGCCCTGCGCACCCGTGCGTTTGAGCACAAACATACCCTGACCATCGGCCGCAGCCACGGCATCCATGCTGAGCCGACCTCCTTTGGTCTGAAACTGGCCGGGCACTATGCTGAGTTTGTCCGCAACAAAGAGCGCCTTGAAACCGCCCGTGCGGAAATTGCCACCTGCGCCATTTCTGGTGCAGTCGGTACGTTTGCGCATCTGGACCCGCGCGTTGAGTCCTATGTAGCCGAACGTCTTGGCCTGAAGCCGGAACCCGTCTCCACGCAGGTTATCCCGCGTGACCGGCATGCGGCCTATTTCTGTGCGCTCGGCGTTATTGCCAGCGGCATTGAGCGTCTGGCCATTGAAGTGCGCCATCTGCAACGCTCTGAAGTGCGTGAAGCAGAGGAGTTCTTCCATAAAGGCCAGAAGGGTTCCTCCGCCATGCCGCATAAGCGGAACCCGGTGCTGACGGAAAACCTGACGGGTCTTGCCCGTCTTGTCCGCTCCGCCGTAATTCCCGCGCTGGAAAACGTGGCGCTCTGGCATGAGCGCGATATCAGCCACTCTTCCGTTGAACGGAACATCTGCCCTGATGCCACAATCGGGCTGGACTTCGCTCTGGCTCGTCTGGCCGGCATGATGAGCAAGCTGCTGATCTACCCGGACCGGATGGCCGCCAATATTGAAAGCCTTGGCGGTGTTGTCCATTCCGGTGAGGTTCTGCTGGCTCTGGCCCGTGCAGGTCTCTCCCGTGAGGATGCCTATCGCATTGTTCAGCGCAACGCGATGGAAACATGGACCAAACTCGGCACACCGGAAGGCCGCACGTTCCGTGAAAATCTGGCCGCAGATCTGGAAATTTCCGGACGTATTCCGGCTGAAACACTGGACGCCGCAATGGATAGCCGCCAGCACCTGAAGGCGCTGGATGGCCTGTATCAGAAAGTCTTTGGGGAACCCGGCCCGGCGCTGTGAGCGGGGGTCTCCCTATATCCTCCACGGCCGAAGCCTGCTATGACGCGTCTGAAGAAGGGAAGGCTGTTTACAGTCTTCCCCCGGACCGGTTGCAGGGATCGGTTTTAAACGTTCAAGACAGGTAAGGATGACCATGGCCCGTCGCCGCCAGCTTTACGAAGGTAAAGCCAAAATCCTTTTTGAAGGTCCGGAACCCGGCACTCTTGTGCAGTATTTCAAGGATGACGCCACGGCTGGCAACGGTGCGAAAAGCGGCGTCATTACCGGAAAGGGTGTGCTGAACAACCGCATCAGCGAGCATCTGATGCTGCTCCTGCAGGATATCGGCATTCCCACGCACTTCATCCGGCGCATCAACATGCGTGAGCAGCTCGTCAAGGAAGTCGAGATTATTCCGCTTGAAGTTGTTGTCCGTAACATTGCCGCGGGGAGCATTGCCAAGCGCTTCGGGATTGAGGAAGGCACACGTCTGCCGCGGACCATTGTGGAATTTTACTACAAAAACGACGCGCTGAATGATCCGCTGGTCTCTGAAGATCACATTATCGCTTTTGAATGGGCGTGCCCTCATGATCTTGAGGACATGACCTCCATGGCCATGCGGGTGAATGACTTCCTGTGCGGCCTGTTCAGCGGTATCGGCATTCAGCTTGTCGACTTCAAGCTCGAATTTGGCCGGTCCTGGGAAGGCGATGACATGCGGATTGTTCTGGCGGATGAAATTTCGCCCGACAACTGCCGCCTGTGGGACAACCAGACCAACGAAAAACTTGATAAGGACCGTTTCCGCCGCGATCTGGGCAACGTCCGGGAAGCCTATCAGGAAGTTGCCCGCAGACTGGGCATTCTGCCCGAAGCAGGCAATGGCGGAGATATGAAGGGTCCGGAGACCATGCAGTGACTATGCCGACAGGAACGGGGGCTTCATCATGAAAGTACGTGTAACCGTCATGCTTAAGGAAGGTGTGCTTGACCCGCAGGGGAAAGCCATCGGCCACGCATTGCACACACTGGGCTTTCCGGGCGTGAATGACGTCCGGGTTGGCAAAATTATTGATCTGGATGTGGACGGCACAGATCGTGCCGCCGTCCAGAAGCAGGCCGAAGACATGGCACGGGATCTTCTGGCCAATCTGGTCATTGAAGACTTCAGGGTAGAGGTGCTGGGATGAAACGCCTCGCTCTGATCGCCCTTGGCGGCACGCTGCTGGCACCTGCTCTGGCCCATGCCCAGCGTATTTCCCCCATGCAGACCGGTAACTTCGCCCGCGTGTGCAGCCGTCCGGCTGGCACCACGGTTTGTGATGCCTATATCACCGGTGTTGCAGATGCCGTTGCTCTTTCCAAGATCAACGACCGGAATGAAGGCGATGCGTCTGCTCCGGCTGGCTTCTGCGTCCCGACGTCAGAAAACGGCGCAGCCATGCGCGTCAAAGTTCTGACATGGCTGAAGGCGCATTCTGAAGCGCTTTCCAAGCCTGTGGGCGAAAGCGTCTTCAAGGCTCTGCATGACTCTTACCCGTGTAACGGCGCAAAATGAAAGCAGCGATTGTTGTCTTTCCGGGCACTAACCGTGAGCGCGATATGGCTATCGCACTGCGGCGTGTTACCGGACAGGAACCCCGTATGGTCTGGCATCGCGATACCGACCTGACCGGGATTGACCTCGTTGTGCTGCCGGGCGGCTTCAGCTACGGGGATTACCTGCGCTGCGGCGCCATGGCGGCTCATTCTCCCATCATGACGGAAATCCGCAGCTTTGCGCAAAAAGGTGGCCATATTCTGGGCGTCTGCAACGGCTTTCAGATCCTGACCGAAGCTGGCCTTCTGCCCGGTGCGCTACTCCGCAACGCCAATCTGCGCTTCCTGTCTCAGGACTGCCATCTGCGGGTGGAGCGCACCGACACGCCCTTTACCCACAAGTGGCAGAAAGGGGATGTGTTCCGCACACCTCTGGCCCATGGGGATGGCAATTACACGGCAGATCAGAGCACGCTGGACCGACTGGAAGGCGAAGGCCTTATTGCTTTCCGCTATGCCACCGCCAAAGGGCAGGTGCAGGCAGATGATGATGCCAGCAACCCCAATGGCAGCGTAAACAGCATTGCGGGTATCCTGAGCGAAAACACTCGTATCTGCGGCATGATGCCTCACCCGGAAGATCTTGTTGACCCGCTGATGGGCGGCGTGGACGGTCTGCCGCTGTTTGAAGGTCTTGTGGAGGCTCTTGTCCGGTGAAAAAGACCGTTGATGACTCTCTGGCCCGGGAATTCGGGCTGACGTCTGAAGAATATGCACGTGTTGTGACCATTATGGGCCGCACTCCCAGCCTGACGGAGCTTGGTGTGTTCTCGGTCATGTGGTCCGAGCACTGTTCTTACAAATCCTCCCGCAAATGGCTGCGCACACTGCCCACCACAGCCCCCTGGGTTATTCATGGACCGGGTGAAAATGCCGGTGTGGTGGATATCGGGCAGGGTTATGCCGCCATCTTCAAGATGGAAAGCCATAACCATCCGTCCTTTATCGAACCGTATCAGGGTGCCGCCACAGGTGTGGGCGGTATTCTGCGTGACGTGTTCACCATGGGTGCGCGCCCCATTGCCAACCTGAACGCTCTGCGTTTTGGTAACCCGGAAACGCCCCGCACGCGCCAGATTATTGATGGTGTCGTGCGCGGGATTGGCGGCTACGGCAACTGCGTCGGCGTGCCGACGGTTGGTGGGGAAATCAATTTCCACCCGGCGTATGACGGTAACCCGCTGGTTAACGCCATGACGGTTGGCCTCGCCCGGAAAGACCGGATTTTCCTTTCTGCCGCTGCAGGTGTCGGGAATCCGGTTGTGTATGTTGGCTCCCGCACGGGGCGTGACGGCATTCATGGTGCCACCATGTCCTCCGCCGAGTTCGACGAAAATGCTCTGGCGAAGCGTCCGACCGTGCAGGTTGGCGATCCGTTCATTGAGAAGCTGCTGATTGAAGCCTGTCTGGAACTGATGGCAACGGACGCCATCGTCGCCATTCAGGACATGGGGGCTGCCGGCCTGACCTCTTCCGCCGTGGAAATGGCAGGGAAGGGCGGGGTCGGAATCGAACTGGATCTGGACGGCGTGCCGCAGCGTGAGCCGAACATGACGGCTTATGAAATGATGCTGTCCGAGAGTCAGGAGCGTATGCTCATGGTTCTCAAACCGGACCGCACGGAAGTCGCCCGCAAGATTTTCGAGAAATGGGAACTGGACTTCGCTATTATCGGGCATCTGACGGAAACAGGCCATATTGTGGTGAAGCACAAAGGGCAGGTGGAAGCCGATATTCCGCTGGACCCGCTGGCGGATCAGGCTCCGATTTACGATCGTCCGGCCGCAAAACCCGTTGTGCCGGAACCGGTTGGCCCGGTGCATGCGCCAGTTTCTCTGGATGCAGCCCTCCTCAAGATGGTTGGCTCGCCAGATCTCGCCTCGCGCGCGTGGGTGTGGAACCAGTATGACAGCACGGTTGGCGGTCAGACGGTCCGCCGTCCGGGTGCTGCTGACGCGGCGATTGTCAAAATTGAAGACACATCACTGGCGCTGGCCATTACAACAGACTGCACGCCGCGCTATTGCCATGCCGACCCGAAAACCGGCGGCGCACAGGCTGTCGCGGAAGCATGGCGTAACCTGACGGCAACAGGCGCCCGCCCGCTGGCCGTGACGGACAACCTTAATTTCGGCAACCCGGAAAAGCCGGAAATTATGGGGCAGTTTGTCGCGGCGATTGAAGGCATGGGCGATGCCTGCCGCGCACTGGACTTCCCGGTCGTGAGCGGCAACGTCTCTCTGTATAACGAGACGCGCCAGCCGGACGGTTCTGCTCTGGCCATTCTGCCCACCCCGGCCATTGGGGCACTGGGTGTGCTGGATGATGTGCAGAAAGCCGTCGGTCTGGGCATGCCCGAGAACAAGGCCGTTGTTCTGATCGGGGAGACCCGGGGAGAACTGGGCCAGTCCATCTGGCTGCGTGAAATTCTGGGCCGAGAAGATGGTGCGCCCCCGCCGGTTGATCTGGCTGCTGAAAAGCGGAACGGCGATTTCGTGCGGCAGGAAATTCTCAGCGGCACGGTATCCGCATGTCATGATCTGTCTGACGGCGGCCTGCTTGTTGCTGCGGCGGAAATGATCATGGCCACAGGCATTGGCTGTGAACTGGAAAGCCCCGACAGCGGCATCCGGCCTGAAGCGTTCTGGTTTGGGGAAGATCAGGCCCGCTATCTGGTTTGTGTGGAAAATGCCGCAGAGTTCTGCGCCCGCGCAGAGCAGGCCGGCGTTCCCGCACGTCTGATCGGCCAGTCTGGCGGAAATGATTTGATTTTACCCAGTGGCGTCACAATATCTGCTGCACGGCTTGTTGCTGCACATGAGGCCTTTTTTCCGGCCCTGATGGCCCATTGAGTCACTGAAAGGGATCTGTAAGCCATGGCGATGTCCGCCACTGAACTTGAGACGTATCTTCGTCAGGCTTTCCCCGATGCGCAGATCAGAATTGATGATCTGGCCGGGGACGGTGACCATTATTCCTGTTCTATCGTGAGTGAGGCTTTCAAAGGCCTCAACCGCGTCAGGCAGCATCAGCTTGTCTATCAGGCCCTGCAGGGCCACATGGGTGGCAAGCTCCATGCTCTTGCACTGCAAACGTCTGCGCCCTGAACGGCGTATTTTTCCGCTTTTTTAGCAAGGATTCAGGTTCATGTCTGAAACTGTCAAACAGCAGATCCAGAACGAAATTGAGACAACCCCTGTCATTCTGTTTATGAAGGGTGATGCTGACTTCCCGCAGTGCGGCTTTTCCGCGCGCGTGGTGCAGATTCTCGAGCTTCTGGGTGTTCCGTTCAAATCCGTGAATGTTCTGGCCGATGCCAGCATCCGTCAGGGCATTAAAGACTTCTCAAACTGGCCGACCATTCCGCAGCTTTACATTAAGGGTGAGTTCATCGGCGGGTGTGACATCGTGACTGAAATGTACCAGTCCGGGGAACTGCAGACGCTGCTGAAAGAAAAAAATATCCCTCTTAAGGCTGCTTCCTGATTTTTTAAGTTGTCAGGCAATCAGAGGGCTGTGTAGTCTGGCAACAGACAAACAGAGGTGGGATTTTTTGATGATGCGTTTTCCGTTTATGCGCTGTGCCTTCGCTTTTGTTGGTTTGAGCGCTGGTGTTTCTGCCGTTAACTCCTCAGCGCACGCGGAACGCGTCATTTCTGATCTGGAAGCCAGCAAGCTGACCTTCGCGTCTCTTACGGCAGTGCCTGCACCTGTGGTGCATGTTCATCGTGCCAGCCATGTTGTCCATGTCGCAAGCCATCAGTCTCACGGCGCTGCGTCTCACAGCATGGTGCATCTGGTTTCCTACCATCCTGCCAGACATGCTGCGTCCCATGCAGCAACCCGTCGCCATCGTACCTGATGCGCTTCGGCCTCTAACGTCTTTGAAAAAGCGCGGTCTGCTTCTGGCATCGCGCTTTTTCTACATCTGGCGTATAATATCCCTTACCCAGTGCAGCGCGTTCTGCTCATCCACAGCAATCAGGTCAAACCGTAACTCTTCGTAAGACCAGTGCGGATACGCTGCCAGCAAACATTCCGCTGCCCGATAAAGACGCCTTTGCTGTGCAATCGTCAGACATTCTGCGGCGCCGCGTAATGTTTTGCGCTTTTTTACTTCCACAAAACAAATCAAACTGCCTTTGCGCATGACAATATCAATCTCGCCACGGCGTGTGCGGGCTCTTTTTAATAGAATAGACCAGCCTTCTTTTATACAAGCGGAACAGACGGCCTCTTCCGCGCTCAGCCCGTCCTGATAAGCCTGTGCGCCACGTATCTGCCGCGCAAGTCTTTGTCTTGTCGGTTCCGGTCCGATAGCATCAGATCTGCCTGTCACCGTTTGATTCCTCTCTGGATGCATTGTGCCCCATGACGTTTGATATTCTGCCGCGTTTTTCTCTGGTGACAGTCACGATCATTCGTTTTGTGCTGGTGACAAGTGTTGCGTTGCATATCCTGCTGACAAAAAGAAACACCTCCTCGGCCATAGGCTGGATCGGCATTTGTGTTCTCATGCCAGCTCTGGGAACGGTGCTCTACATCATGTTTGGAATCAATCGTGTACGCCGTCTGGCCAAAAAGCTGGTCAGCGGCCGTTCCTCTCATAAATTTGACGACTCTCACAGTTCATCATGGAACAGGGAACTAAACGGGCAGTTTGCTCCCCTTGCCACGATGGTTGGTAAACTGACCAGCCGTCCGCTTGTAGGGGGCAACAAAATCGTTCTCCTGCATGATGGCGATGGTGCTTATCCACTCATGCTGAACGCAATTGAAAAGGCAGACCATAGCATTCTGCTGTGTTCCTACATTTTCCGGAATGACCGGATTGGCGGTGTCTTCATCGAAAAACTGATTGCTGCCCGGCAGCGCGGTGTTGAAGTGCGTGTTCTGGTCGATGGCATTGGAAGCGGTTATTTTCTGTCACCTGTCTACCGCCGGTTAAGGCGGGCAGGGGTGCCCTGCGCACGGTTTATGCATTCCATGTTGCCCTGGCGGATGCCGTTCCTGAACCTGCGCGACCATCGAAAAATTCTGGTGATTGATGGCCGGACTGGCTTTATGGGCGGCCTGAACATTGCGGATGAAAATCTCGTATCCCAGAAGCCACCCAAACCGGTTTCGGATACCCACTTTCAGCTTGAAGGGCCGGTCGTCAGACAACTGGCAGAAGCCATTGCCTGGGACTGGTATTTTGTAACGCAGGAAGTTCTTGCCGGAGACATTTACTTCAAGGAGCACACCAGCTCCGGGGAATCTGTCGCCCGTATTGTCACGGCCGGTCCCGATACAGACCTTGAAAAAATTGAATATACCATGCTGCAGGCCATTACGCTGGCCCGGCGGCAGGTCCGGCTTATGACGCCCTATTTCCTGCCGGGATCGCGCGTTATGTCGGAACTGGCTCTTGCGGCTCTGCGGGGAGTGCAGGTGGATGTTGTTATCCCCCTCCAGAGCAATCACCCACCGCTTGACTGGGCCTGTGCTGCCAATATCTCCCCTTTGCTGGATGCTGGAGTGCGCGTCTGGCGCGTCAATCCGCCTTTTAATCATTCCAAACTGTTAGTGGTTGACCGGGCATGGTCTTTTGTTGGCAGTTCCAATCTCGATATCCGTAGCCTGCGTCTGAACTTCGAGATCAATATGGAAACCTACGATGTGCTGATGGCAGAAATGCTGGATGATTTCATCTGCCACCTTCGCAACCGCCGCCTGACGCATCATGATCTGGATAAACGCAATAAACTAATCCAGATCCGGGATGCGGCAGCCCGTCTGTTCATGCCGTATCTATGAGGCAACAGACGCCAGAACCTTGATATCAGGCCGTAACTGAACCGCGATCGGCCGATGGTCTGAGGCAAAAACCGGCAGAACGCGGGCATTCAGGCAGGTCATACCTTCTACAAGGCACCGGTCGATACGGATAGGAAGGAGATCGGCCATACGATGCGTCGGCGCTTTTGGCCCTACGTCACTAAAGCCCGGCACCATCGTCGGCCCGACAAGATTGAAGTCCCCCAGAATAGCGCAGGGTGCGGGAAGCAGCGACGCAATACGCCGAAGCTGCCGCCGGTTCAGCACCTGCCCGTGTGAGAGATGCACATTGGCGAGTGAGAAGGGACCATAATCAATAATCTGGGCATGACGCTTCACAACTGCGCCGGAAGGAATGGTGCAGGCGCGAGGTGTGCGTGCAAAGGGTGTCCGGCTCCAGCATGCAGGCCCGTGAATACGGCCGGGCAGGGGAGCACGGGCGTAGTACCCACCAAGAATGTCTGGGAGAACGTCAATTTCAGCCGTGGCTTCCTGCATAAGCAGAATATCCGGGTTTTCGGCTTCGATCAGCGCCACAACATCATGGACCGTCGCCCCGGTTCTGCGCAGCAGGTTCCAGCTTATAATTCTGGTGCTGTCCTGCTCTCCAGCACTCAGGGGCCGGATCTGCTTTTTGCGGCGATGCGCATCCATGAGACGGAGAAAATGACGCCTCATGAAGGCAGTCTCCTTTGATCATCTGAAGAATGTGACGATGGTTGCTGTGCGGCAAATTCAACAGTTAACGTGAAACCCACCGCAAGCAGGATTGGACCCAGAAAAATTCCCAGACCGCCAAACGCCATAACGCCTCCAATCACGCCCAGTACGGTCAGCAGGTAAGGCAGCTTGCTCCCCCGCGCAATGAAAAGCGGGCGAATAATGTGGTCAGCGCCAGAAATCAGCAGGATACCATACAGCAGCAGCAGAACCCCTTTCCCGACGTGATGGTCCGCCATCAGCCACAGGGAGGCAGGCACCCAGACCAGTGGCGCGCCAATCGGCAACACTGCCAGAAAGGCTGCGAGTACACCAAACATAACCGGCTCTGAAAGCCCCGTCAGCCAGAACCCGACGCCGGTCAGAATACCCTGAATAATTGCTGTCCCCAGAATGCCGTAGACTGTCCCGCGCACGGTCCCGCCAATAATATGGAGGTGCCGCCCGGCATGTGGCCCCGCAATGCGGGTGATGACGGCCTTGAGTGTATCGCCAAGAGAAGAACCACTCAGCCAGAAAAAGAACGCAATAAACAGCGCCATCACCAGATGCAGGGCTCCGTTGGCAACCTGCATGAAAAGCACCAGAAGAGACTGGATAATATCACCCGCGTAAGGCCGAAGACTGGCCCCCAGATGATCAAAATCATGGCTCCAGTGCTGCCACTGGCTGGCAAAATCCTGCCCCACCATGGGCAGGGACGTGAGCCAGACGGGAGGAGGGGGAATCTGGTGAGAAAAGCTGAAAAGAGCATTGAGGCGGGAGGCCCAGCGGGGACTGGCGGCTATAGTTGTGGACGCCAGAAAAGCAAGCGGAATAACAAAGCCAACAGCACACAGAAACGTCATGACCAGGCTTGCGGCCAGAGCGCTCATCCGGCGTCTGAGATGCTGGAAGACGGGCCATGTCGCGTATGTCAGCACGCCGGCCCATAAAATAGCGGAGGAAAACGGAGCGAGGACGATGACGCATCCGTAGGCTATCCCCCCGAGGAGCAGAGCCAGCATGATCCGTTCTGTTGTCAGTGTCAGCCCATCCATCATGACAGCAGTAAACCACGGATTTGGGGCTTTGTCTGGTCTGTTAAAGCCTTTTCAGCCTTACGGCAGAAACATACCGGGGGCTGGTATCTGGGATTGTCAGGCCGTAGCATTGACGGGGTTTTACAATATGTTAATTAACGCATTATTAACGATACTATTCGATAAAGAATTTTGTTTATAACACACTGATTCATAAGGTGAGATCATGACTGCCGTCACAATGCATCTTGGTGAGATTGGTCAGCAGTTAAGAGCTTTTCGCCTTGAATCGGGGATGCGGGCTGACGAAATTGCGTCACGTCTTGGGGTCTCCCGCGCAGCACTTTATCGCTACGAAAAAGGCGAAGTGATTAAACTGGACACTGTCCAGAGACTTGCTGAACTCCTGAACATTTCTCCCCTGACCCTGCTGGGGGTCGGATTCGAATATTATAGTTCTCCAAACAATTTTTTCCAAAAAATTACACAAATTGAAGGCGATATCGAGCAGATTCTTCAGGTGTCAGACCCTGTCTGCTATCAGGTTACATCGCCTGCGTATGATGCCATCCTGCTGGAAGCACATGCCAGCCATTCTGAAAAAGAACTCCGTTCTGCCTCGGCGCAACCGGTCATTCTAGCGCTGTCAAAACGGCGTGCTTTGTATAGCCAGCGTAAGCCCTCCATTACCTCTATGCTTCCCGAAAATCAGGTTATAAATTTTCTGACGCATGGGGTTGGTGCGGGGATCCCTATGTCCGAAACATTACGGCATAAAGCGCGGCAGGTTGCTGTACAGGAAATACGGAATATTATTACCTTAATTGATTCCGTCCCGATGGGGCTTCAATTTAGCGTCATTCCTAAAAATATCACGATAACGTCCTGCATCTTCATGCGCAGGAGCGAACTGGCGGCAGTCGCCATTAACCCGTTTCTGTGTGATTGCGCCGTAGAAAATTCTGCTGGCGTTGCCATGATTACGTCGTCTCCCGAAGCAGTTACAACGCACCAGACCATGCTTGAATCAGTCTGGCAGGCCTCTCTCAAAGGGCAGGACGCCATTGAGTGCCTGAAAAGTCTGGTCGCCCATCACGGAGCCGTCTGAAAACGCCGCTTTTTAACAGTCTGGCTCATACCTTTTCGGGCAGACTTGCTTTACCGTCCCAAGAAAACTTGTTGTTCCGGGATTGAAAGCCATGTCTCCTCTTATCTCTGCCCAGACTCTTGCCGCTGGGCTGGAAAAGCGCACGTTTTGCATTCTGGATGCAACGGCACTTCTCCCCGGAGAAACCAGCAACCCGGATGAAGCTTTTCTGAAAGCGCATATTCGGGGCAGTCTGCGGTTTGATATTGACCTTTTTTCTGATCCGGAAAGCACACAGCCTCACACTGTCCCTTCTGCGGCCCGCTTTGCGCGGTTATTCGGTGCGCTAGGCATCAGCCACGCAACACCAGTCGTTTTGTATGATCAGGGCAACACGGCTTCTGCATGCCGGGGCTGGTGGCTGGCCAGACTGTTCGGCCATGAGCAGGTTTTTGTGCTGGATGGCGGTTTGCCCGCCTGGCAACGTGACCATCACCCCACAGCGACAGGGCCCGCGCACCAGCCGACAGCCCAGCCTTACACAGCCCGGACCCATTTTTCTCGTGTGAAGGGACTGGGGGATATGCTGGACATTGTTTCAGGCAGCGTTCAACCCATTCTGGATGCCCGATCCGCCGCACGATTTTACGGAGAGTTACCTGAGCCTCGTCCCGGTCTGGCCTCTGGCCATATGCCGGGTGCTTTCAACCTGCCTTATAAAACGCTGCTCACAGAGAATGGACATTTTCTCCCAGCAGAGCGCATCCGGGACATTTTTCTGGAGCTAGGCCTGTCGCAAACAACGCCTGCCGTGACAACCTGCGGGTCCGGTATGACCGCCTCTGTTCTGAACGTCGGCCTTGCTCTGGCTGGTTTTGACGCAGGAGCACTCTATGACGGATCATGGGCAGAATGGGGCGCAACGCCAGACGCACCTGTGACGAAAGGACGCTGAAGAATGACTTCTGAAACCACCGTAACCCAAGGATGGGACAAGCTTTCCTCTAGGCTCACCCGGCTGGCCAGACCCGAAATTCTGCCCGAAGGTTTGCCCGTCAATATGCCTATGACGCGCGGCTCCACAGTGCTGTTTCCCACATTGAAAGACATGCAGAAGCAGGGCCAGAAGCGCTTTGACCATGAGTATATCTACGGCGCTATGGGCACCCCGGTTCAGCATGAACTGGAAAAAGCGATCGCGGTGATTGAAGGCGGCACGGACTGTCAGGTGGTCTCTTCTGGCCTCGCGGCCTGTACCACGCCCCTCCTTGCGTTTCTGAACGCCGGGGAGCATTGCCTGCTGCCAGATTCCGTCTACAGCCCGACCCGTCGCTTTGCCGAAAATGTGCTCAAACGCTTCAGCGTGGAAATATCCTATTATTCCCCCCGCGCCTCAGCAGAAGAGCTTGGCAGCCTGATGCAGCCCAATACGCGTGTCCTGTTTGCGGAAAGCCCCGGCAGCCATACATTTGAAGTGCAGGATATCCCCATGCTGGCCCGGATCGCGCATGCGCATGATGCCAGACTGATGCTGGACAATACGTGGGGCTTTGGGATTTTTGCGCCGTTTGCGCACGGCGTCGATATTTCCATTCAGGCGCTCACCAAATACCCCTCCGGTCATTCCGATGTGATCGCGGGCGCTGTCACCGTGGCGAAAACAGAAGACTGGCACCTGTTGCGGGACACGGCCATTCAACTGGGCCAGCTTGCCGGACCGGATGATTGCTGGCTGACCCTGCGTGGCCTGCGTACTATGGGTGTGCGCCTGTCTCATCAGGCGCGCTCCGCTTTGCAAATTGCGCAATGGCTGAAAAACCGGCCCGAAGTGGCCCGTATTCTGCATCCGGCCTTCCCGGACTGTCCGGGTCATGAAATCTGGAAACGGGATTTTACGGGAGCAGGCAGCCTGTTCGGATTTGTGTTGAAAAACACGTTCAGCCAGAAGGCTATGGAAGCCATGATTGACTCACTCAGGATGTTTGGCATCGGCGCATCATGGGGTGGGTATGAAAGTCTTGTGCTGCCGACCAGCAAAAACATTACCCGTAACTTTCCCTCTGTTGAGACCGAAGGGCCTGCAATGCGCCTGCAAATTGGGCTGGAAGCACCGGAAGATCTCATCGCTGATCTGGAGCAGGGGCTGAGTGTTCTGAAAGCTCAGAACTGAGACGCCCTAATCCTGCCCGGAGCGGAGACGAAAGGTCGCAGCTTCGGCAATGTGGAGGGACTGAATCTCAGTCTCCCCGGCCAGATCGGCAATAGTGCGGGCAACACGCAGCATACGGGTATAGCCTCGTGCTGAAAAACGGAACCGTGTTGCCACTTTTTGCGCCAGTGTCTGAGCGGCGTCCGTGACTGGCATCTGCTCAAGAGTTGCCTGTGCGTTTTTCACGCCGTCCTGCCGGGCATATTGCCGTTGCCGGGCAAGTGCCACCCGTTGCGCGACCGGGGCACTGGACTCTCCTGACGGACCAGACAGATAATCCAGCGGCACAAAAGGCTGCATGGCGACATGGATATCAATGCGGTCCAGCAACGGGCCGGACAGCCGCGCCATATAGTCTTCTCCACAACGCGGAGCTTTGCGGCACTCCTTACTGGCATCCCCCAGATAGCCGCAGCGACATGGGTTCATCGCGGCAATCAGCTGGAAGCGGGCAGGGTACGTCACATGCAGGGCAGCCCGGGCAATACTGACCCTGCCAGTTTCCAGAGGCTGGCGCAGAGCTTCCAGTGCGGAGCGGGAAAACTCCGGCAATTCATCCAGAAACAGAACCCCGTGGTCTGCCAGACTGATTTCACCGGGGCGTGCTTTGTTTCCGCCCCCCACAAGGGCGGGCAGCGTGGCAGAATGATGCGGGTCTCTGAACGGTGGCCGCCTGACGGGGCGGCCGTCTTTCAGCAGCCCGGCAGCACTGTAAATGCGTGACACATCCAGACTTTCCCGCTGCGTAAGATCCGGCAACAGGCTGGGAAGACGCGCCGCCAGCATAGATTTTCCGGCTCCCGGCGGCCCTGAAAGCAGAATGGAATGGCCGCCTGCCGCCGCAATTTCCAGCGCCCTGCGCCCGGTTTCCATCCCCTTAATCTCGGAAAGGTCCGGCAACGGCTGGTCTGCTGAGGCAGGCTCCATCTCCGAAAACACGGGCGGAGTGAGTGTCTGAAGACCTGTGAAATGATTGATCAGTGCCAGAAGCGTTGGCGCGCCCAGAATGGCAATATCGCCGCCGCACAGAGCTTCCTGCGCCTGCATGGCCGGGCAGATCAGCCCCAGAGAGAGCGCGGAGGCTTCAATCGACGCGGAAAGCACACCCGCTACCGGATTCAGCCGGCCATCCAGAGATAACTCACCCAGCGCCGCAAAACGTGCCACCTCTTCGTAAGGCAGCACTTCCATGGCACAGAGCAGAGCCAGAGCGATGGGAAGATCGAAATGCGATCCCTCTTTGGGGATATCCGCTGGCACAAGATTGATAACAATCCGCTTAGCGGGAAGCGCCATCCCCATAGACGTCAGGGATGCACGCACGCGCTCCCGTGCCTCGGCCACTGCTTTGTCGGGCAGGCCGACAATCAGAAATGCCGGGAGGCCGGATGAAATCTGGACTTCAACCCAGACTGACCGCGCCTCTATCCCGGCAAAAGCAAAACTCCGGATGCGGGAATTAATCATTCCCACCCCCGATGGTCATAAAAATCAGTGCCCCTGATAAATCAGGCGCGCACGAATGGTGCCTTCAAGATCACGCAGAGCATGCAGAATGGTATCGTCTGTGTCCTTGTTTCCGCCCGTATCCGCTTCCACAACCACATACCCGATTTCACCATCCGTCTGGAGAAACTGTGCGGTGACGTTGCAGGTCTGCTTCAGAAAAATCTCGTTCAGGCGCATCATCATGCCCGGCACGTTGTGGTGAACGTGCATGAAGCGTGTGCCGCGCGGGCTCTGCGGGAGCTGCACGCCGGGGAAATTGACCGCCCCGAAGGTTGAGCCCACATCGGAATATTCAACCAGCTTGCGCGCCACTTCCACACCAATACGTTCCTGCGCTTCCGCGGTAGAACCACCGATATGCGGGGTCAGGATCACGTTATCCAGTTCCATCAGCGGCGTTGCCAGCCGATCATTCGGGCCTTTGGGCTCCTTGGGGAACACATCCACTGCCGCCCCCAGAAGGTGCTTGTCTTTCAGGGCTTCCGCCAGAGCCTCCAGATCAACCACATTGCCGCGTGCGTTATTGATCAGGAATGAGCCTTTTTTCATGGCCCGGATCTGTTCTGCGCCCATCAGATTAGCGGTGCTGGCGAGTTGCGGCACATGGAGGCTGACAACGTCACTCTGGCTCAGCAGATCTTCCAGCGTATCCACTGGTGTCGCATTGCCGTGGCCGAGTTTATCGACAACATCATAATAAATCACGCGCATCCCAAAGGCTTCCGCCAGAACGGAAAGCTGCGAGCCAATGGAGCCGTACCCCACAATTCCCAGCGTCTTGCCGCGCACTTCCCAGCTATTAGCGGCAGATTTGTTCCACAGCCCCTGATGGCAGCCAATGGAGCCGGGGAAAATACGGCGCATGAGCATCACAATCTCGCCCATGACCAGTTCCGCCACGGAGCGCGTGTTGCTGTAGGGAGCGTTGAACACCGGAATACCGTTCATCCGGGCAGCTTCCAGATCAACCTGATTGGTGCCGATGCAGAAGCAGCCGATGGCAATCAGGCGGTCTGCACCTTCAAGAACCTCTTTTGTAAGCTGCGTGCGGGAGCGGATCCCCACAACATGCACGCCTTCCAGAGCTTTTTTCAGGGCATCGCCTTCCAGCGCTCCCTTGTGGCGCACCACGTTCTCATAGCCGCTGGCTTTCAGCAGCGCGACAGCACTGTCGTGAACGCCTTCAAGCAGGAGAATGCGGATCTTATCCTTGGGGAGGGACAGTTGCGTGCTCATGAGGAATGACCATACCTGTTGTGCCGAAGCGCAGGCCTATCGCAAAATGCGGTAAATTCATAGGTCTGACGCAGTGAATCGTTAAAATCAGTGTGCCTGTCAGTCATGCCCGGCAAGCGTACGCACGGCTTCGGCATGGAGTGCTGCATCGCCCGCAGCCAGCACCGTCCGGTCTCCATCCAGCCTCAGGGGGCTGCCGTCCCACGCTGTGATTTTCCCGCCAGCGCCTTCAATAACCGGCACCAGAGCCGCCCAGTCCCACGGGTTCATATCGCATTCTGCAATCAGATCGACCTGACCCAGCGCCAGCAACCCATAGGCATAGCAGTCTCCGCCCCATGTCATGCGTCTGGCACGGGCTTTCAGGGTTTTCCACCGCTCATGCGGAGCACTCTCCAGTATTTCAGGCGATGTGCAGGAGAGTTCCGCATCTGCCAAACGTGGGCAGGAGCGCGTGACAGGTGCCCCACCAAGAGGCGAGATAAAACGGGTGGGCTGTCCGGCCACACCAATCCAGCGTTCCTGCAGAACAGGCTGGTCAATCACGCCCAGCACAGGCTGGCCGTCCCGCAACAACGCAATCAGCGTGCCAAACAGGGGGCGTCCTGTCACAAAGGCGCGTGTACCATCTACCGGGTCCAGCAACCACCGATACCGGGCTGCGTCATTCGCAAGCCCGAATTCTTCCCCAAATACGCCATGCTCAGGCACGCGTTCAGCCAGAATAGCGCGCATGACGCGCTCAGCCGTCCGATCCGCAATCGTAACCGGGCTTTCATCCGCCTTGTCTGACACACTGATGCCACGCCGGAACCACGGCCGCACCACGCAGCGGGCTGCCTCAGCCATCATGGTGGCGACTTCCAGAAACGGTGTCAGATCATCATCACTCATGGCGTTACCTTTGGCTCAGGGGCAGGAGCGGGGGCGTCAGCATCCCCCAGTGTGTGCAGATACGCGATAATATCCGCCCGCTGGGCCGGGTCCTGCAAACCAACCAGAGACATCCGGGTGCCGGGCGCAAAGCGGGAAGGGGAGGTCAGCCAGTCTGACAGCGCCTGATCTGACCAGACATGCCCATGCTGCCCTTTAAGGGACTGAGAATACGAATAGCCTGAGAGCCCGGCAATCTGTCGCCCGGCAACACCCGCCAGATTAGGCCCCACACCGTCAGAGGCTCCGTCATTCACCGCATGGCAACTGGTGCAGACCTGATGCACAAGAGCATCCCCTCTCTCTACATCCGCATGCGCCATGAAGGGGGCGATCGGTTTATTCTCCAGACCGGGAAGAGAAAATGCAGGTTTTGCGGGAGCGGTGTGCGGCACAAAGGCTGCGCCCGCAGCATAACAGACCCAGACGCCAACTCCGGAAAGCAGAAAGGCCACCCCGAGCCGATTAAGAAACATGCTGTCCATACGAGAAGCCGGGTCCTCCGGTTGCGTTTGGCTCACGCCTTTCCTACACTGCGCGCCGCTTCCTGATAACAAAGGGCACCGTGCCGGTTTCGGCAGCGTTTTCACACTGTTTCCAAGGCTATATTCCGTGCCGTATTCCAGAGCAAGCTGATGATTTCCCCGCTTGTCATCATTCCCGCCCGGCTTGCCTCCACACGCCTGCCCGGCAAACCGCTGGCCGATATCGCGGGGCGCGCCATGATTCTGCGCGTGCTGGATGCGGCAATTGCTGCGGATGTGGGGCCTGTTGCGGTTGCTGCGGCGGATCAGGAAATTTGTGATGTCGTCACACAGGCAGGTGGCCGTGCGGTGCTGACAGACCCGGACCTTCCGTCTGGGTCCGACAGAGTCTGGCAGGCAGCACAAGCTCTGGACCCTGACGGCGTGCACGACGTGATTATCAACATGCAGGGTGATCTGCCTACCTTTGCACCGGATGATCTGCGTGCCGTGATGCGGATTATGCCTGACCCGACCTATGATATTGGCACGCTGGTCGCGCCTGTGCTGTCTGACGAGGAAAAAGACGCCTCTTCCGTCGTGAAGGTTGCCTGCCATTTTGAAACTGACACCATCTGCGCGCCGGCTCTGTATTTTTCCCGATCCGCGTTTCCCTGGGGTGAGGGAGCTTTATGGCATCATGTAGGGGTCTACGGCTGGCGACGGGGCGCTCTGAAACAGTTTGTCTCCCTGCCGGAATCCGGCCTTGAGCGACGGGAAAAACTGGAACAGCTTCGCGCTCTGGAAGCCGGAATGCGCATTGGCTGCACCCGTATTGAGACCGCCCCCTTCGGCGTGGACACCCCGGCGGATCTGGACCGGGCCCGGCAGTATTTTAAGGCATGACACACGCAATGACCGACAAGATCATCGCCTTTCAGGGCTCTCTGGGAGCTTATTCCGACCTTGCGTGCCGCACCGTCAAACCCGGCTGGCGCACACTGCCCTGCAAGACCTTTGCCGGAGCTATAGAGGCCGTCCATACGGGGCGCGCAGACCTCGCCATGCTGGCGTGTGAAAACAGTCTAGCGGGGCGTGTGCCGGACATTCATACGCTATTGCCAGCGTCCGGCCTCCACATTGTCGGGGAGCATTTCCAGCGGATTGAGCATTGCCTGCTGGGTGTCCCCGGAGCAACGCTTGCAGACATAAAGCGGGTCCACACGCACCCCGTAGCCATGGGGCAGATCTGCAACCTGCTGCGTGATCGCGGTCTGACACCTGTGACGGAGTTTGACACCGCAGGCGCTGCGGAACTGGTCGCGCTGTGGGGGAAAAAAGAAGAAGCCGCCGTCGCGTCCGAACTGGCAGCGGAGCTCAACGGGCTGGAAGTTCTGCTGAAAAATGTGGAAGATGCGAAACACAACACAACGCGCTTCTATATTGCATCCCGGACGGCTGAGCGGCCACCCTGCGGTACCCCGCATGTGATGACGACGCTGATTTTCAACGTCAAAAACATTCCCGGTGCACTTTATAAAGTGCTGGGAGGCTTTGCGACCAACGGTCTGAACATGACCCGGCTGGAAAGCTACATGACAGGCGGAAGTTTTGCTGCAACCCGCTTTCTGATGGACGTAGAAGGCCATCCGGAAGAAGACCGGCTTGGCAAAGCGTTGTCAGAACTTGAATTTTTTGCCGAGAACGCCGAAATTCTGGGCGTATACACGCAGTCGCCGTTCCGGCGGCACATGACCAGCACATCCTCTGAAGACCAGACTTCAGGGATTGCAGACGCCATTTCGGGATAGACGACAGCTCATGTCAGACACACGCTTTACAGGCTCCATCACCGCTCTGATTACCCCCATGAACCGGGATGGCAGTCTGGACTTCACATCTTTTGAACATCTGGTGAACTGGCAGATTGAAGAAGGAACGTCCGCCCTCTGCGCCATGGGAACAACGGGGGAAAGCCCGACCCTGTCACATCAGGAACATCACGAGGTTATTGAACGCGCCATCAAGGTCTCTGCTGGCCGCGCACCCGTAATCGCAGGCGCGGGCTCCAACAGCACCGCAGAAGCTGTTGATCTGGCCCGCCACGCTGAAAAAGCCGGAGCCTCTGCGGTTCTAGTCGTGACACCCTATTACAACAAGCCAACGCAGGAAGGCCTCTACCGGCACTTTATGGCGGTTGCGGATGCCATTTCCATTCCGGTCGTGCTCTATAATATTCCGGGCCGGTCGGTTGTTGAAATCAGCGTAGAAACGACCGCACGTCTGGCCCGCCACGCCAATATTATTGGCGTGAAGGATGCCACAGCCAATCTCCTGCGTCCGCTCCAGGTGCGTCGGGCCGTCAGCAAGCCATTCAATCAGTTGTCTGGTGAAGATGGTACGGCGGTCGCATTCCTCGCTGCCGGTGGAGATGGCTGCATCAGCGTCACCTCCAACATCGCCCCTGCGCTGTGTGCGCGCGTGCAGGCTGACTGGCAGACAGGCCGTGTGGCTGACGCCATTGCCGTGCAGGACAAACTCCTGCCGCTGCATGATGCACTGTTTTGTGAAAGCAATCCGGCGCCGGTCAAATACGCTGCAAGCCTTCTGGGCTTGGCCGGAGAAACATGCCGCCTTCCGCTCGCGCCCCTTACGGAGTCTTCACGCCAGCTTGTTAAGGCCGCGCTGGTTGATGCCGGACTGCTGAACTAAGTCATGGCGAAGAAACCCGCAAAGGCGACCATGATTTCTCATGGTATTGCCGCACAAAACCGCAAGGCACGCTTTAACTACACGATTACGGAAACCATTGAGGCGGGGATTGTCCTGAAAGGGGCTGAAGTCAAAAGCCTGCGTCTGGGAAGGGCGACAATTGCGGAAGCCTTCGCCGCAGAGCGCGACGGAGAACTTTGGCTGCTCAACAGCTATATCCCTGAATATCAGGGGGGCGTTCTGTCCCGTTTTGATACACGCGCCCCGCGTAAACTCCTGCTCCACAAGAAGCAGATTGAGAAATTTCTTGGCGCGGTGGCGCGGGAAGGGGCGACTCTGGTGCCTCTCGATATTCATTTCAACGCCCGTGGCTGCGCAAAAGTCACACTGGGGTTGGGTGAGGGCAAAAAAAGCGTTGATAAACGTCATGCCATAGCCGACCGTGACTGGCAGCGCGACAAGGCGAGGCTGCTTCGCAACAAAGGCCGCGGAGACTACTAACCTCCAGCCTTTCTCAGCCCGCCATGTTCCGATTATTTCAGTATTTGCCAAGCAAGATTGCAGGCATAAAAAAACCCCGCACAAGGCGGGGTTTTCCTGTTTTATACGGTGAGTATAAAACTTAGTCTGCGTCGATTGCAGCGGCTTCCGGACCTTTCTGGCCCTGAACAACGCGCACATTCGTCACCTGACCTTCGTTGAGGCTGGCAAGACCAGACCGCTCAAGAGCAGAAGCGTGAACAAAGATGTCTTTGCCGCCGCCATCAGGCGTGATGAAGCCAAAGCCTTTGGTCGCGTTGTACCATTTTACGGTACCACGAACTTCTTCAGCAGAGGACAGATCCGGAGCCGGACGGGGGGCGCGGCCACCAAAGCCACCAGCAGCGCGCGGTGCGCCACCAAAACCACCAGAGCGGGGACGTTCCGGCTGAGCCGTGCTTTCATCAACGGAAATGACTTCAGCAACCTGACGGCCCTTCGGACCCTGACCGATGCGCACGGACAGGGTAGCACCGGGGCTTACGCCATCGTGGCCAGCCTGAGACAGGGCATTGGCATGCAGGAATACATCGCCAGAACCATCGGACAGTTCAACAAAGCCGAAGCCTTTTTCGCTGTTGAACCATTTGACAGTCGCTCCGATTTCCGGACCGGAAGCGATAACCTGCGGGCCACCACCTCCTGCGGGTCTGCGCGGAGCATATCCGCCACGGTCACCACCGCCGCCGCCAAAAGCGGGACGTTCGCCATAGGAAGGCGTTGACATAAAATCATCGTCAAATCCGCCGCGGCGCGGAGAACGAGAGCTGCGGTCGGTCCTGTTACTTCTCAACGGTCTTGATCCTGGAGCATGGAGAAGGCATTTGCTTCTCCAGATATTGAAAAACGGGTAAGGTGGTCTGCAACCACACCCAGTGATGACTTACCATACCGGCATTGTCGTCGCTATAGAAAAGCATGGAACTGATCCGGGTTTCATCTCTTTTCCGGACTATAACATTTTTGTGACACCCAGACCGGAAATACGGACCTCACCCCCTCTCCCGCAGGGCGGATGGCCGGAAATCAGGGTTTCTTGTTGCCGCGCAATCAACTAAAGAAAATAAAACTGACTCTGCATTGGCAGAACGAGAGGAAAGCTATGTCCGCCGTCATGAAATTACCCCACGTGAGGTATATTGCTGCCGCAACCCTTATGCTGGCTGGCACTGCTCTGGCCCCTCGCTCCGTTGCGCATGCAACGCCTTTGCAGGACAAGCAGGGCACATGGACTCTGCAAGGTGAGAACGATGCCGTTTCGACTCTGAAAGGCACATCTGACCAGTACTATACCAGTGGCCTGCGGCTGAACTGGACCTCTGGCACCGATACGCTTCCCACCCCCATAGCTGCCATTAACAAGGCCATCTGGGGCAATGGGGTGCAGCGCATCAGCATGGGTCTCCAGCAGATGATCTTCACCCCGCGTGACACCCAGTCTTCCAGCCCGTGGGGGGCTGGCCAGCAGCAGTCAAGCCTGCTGCGTGACCGGCCTTATTCCAGCCTTCTGCTGGGCACCATCAACCTGATTAATGATACAGACACAACGCGAAGCGTGTTTGGTATTCAGGCAGGCGTCATGGGGCCTGCGGGCCTTGGCCGCCAGCTTCAGAACGGCTTCCATGGTGCGATCGGGGATACCAAAAATCAGGGTTGGCAACACCAGTTGCAGAATCAGCCTATTTTTCAGGTGCAGGGTGGGCGGACATGGCGTTTGCCGATTGTGGATCTTGGCCCCATTCAGTTTGATACGCTGCCCTCAGCCGCTGCCGCCATTGGCGACTACCAGATTTACGGCAAAATCAGCGATATGATCCGCTTCGGGCAGGGGCTGGACAGTGACTTTGGCACACCCACCATTCAGGCTGCGGGAACGGACGGAACGGACGCCTATAAAGCAACCCGACCCGTCGCATGGTACTTTTTTGGCGGCGTGACGGGTGAGGCCGTGGCGTATGATGCCTCTCTTGAAGGCAACACCATGCGCAGCAACTCCCTGCATGTGAACAAGAAGTGGGACGTGGGTGAAATTCACGCAGGTCTTGCCGTGATGTTCTACGGGCTTCGCGTCTCTTACAGCCAGGTCTGGCAGACTCAGCAGTTTGATGGTGCCAAATCAGGCCTGTTCAATTACGGGTCGCTCATGGTTTCAGCCAAGTTCTGATCCCGCCGACATAAAAACAGGCATATGCCCAATAAATAGGCGTTAACTTTCCGTAATTGTTCTTTTTTTGTGGTTTTTGCGCAACTTTATGAAGTTTCTGCCTCATTCTGAGGCGCAGAACCACGTTTTGTCTTGGCGTTAAGGAAATCGCCATTTTACATTTGACCTCAGAAAGACCTCTGGTGTTCGATGGAAATGGAACTTCTGATGCCGCGTAAGAATGATGCCCCGTCTGTCAGCAATGTCGTCCCGTTCCAGATGGAAATTCTGTCTGGCCACCGGGAATATCTCTCCCGCTGGCTGCATGCCGGACAGCCCATGGGCGTCTGTGATGCCGACATTTTTTCCGTTGAGCAGCGGCAGGCAGGGGTTTCTTCGGGCTACGTTCTGATCTGGGTTCGGGAAACACCAGACCCGGCCTACAAAGTCTATTCCCGCGGCAATAGCTGGGTTGTGATGGACGCTATCCGGGAAAATGTTCTGGGCCAGTTCCGCTCTTTTGCAGACGCACTGCACATGGTGCGTCCGGTCCTGCCGCGCCCCGAGAAAATAGTCGCCGCATAAGATGCATTGTGGCGTTACCGCGCCGCATTTTCTCTTCAGACACGGTCTTCTTCTGCAACACTCTGATGCGCGGCGTCAGAGTGTTTTTTATTGGCGTTTTTCCGGTTCCGCCCGTCCGTGAGAAAGACGCCGCGTGCCACAAGAAGAGCAGTAAAGCGATTTCAGGGATTGCACATCTGCGCTTCTCCTGCTGCAAGGTCTCAATAAGACCTGTAAGCCTGACGTTAAGGATGATGATATGACGACGATAACTCTCGCCCACCCCGACTCAACAGTGCATGAGGCGACAGCGGCGGCTATCATCCGGGTTCTTGAAGCCAATGATGTAGAGCCGGAGATTGTCATTGGGCCGAAATCGGCTCTGGCCGACATGCTTAAAAACGGTGAGATTGATCTCTATGTTTCCGCATGGTTGCCTGATGATGATTCCGATCTGCTCGCCCCCGGCGTCACCCCCCTCGGCAAGCTGTTTCAGCCCAGCGCATGCTGCTGCATTTCACGCGAGGACGGCGCGGTTGTCTCTCTGACAGACGTTGCACAGGCAGGGCCGGAACTGTCCCGGACCATCATCACCCCGGCGTCACTCCGCAAGCATGTTGAACAGATGCTCACGGATTACGCACTGGCAGACGCAGGCTTTACCCTTAAGGTCCTGCCGGATGAAGAAGCTCTTGCGTCCATAACGGCAGCCCTGAACAGTAAAGACTGCATCCTTATGCCGCTTGTTCAGCCCTGCTTCCTGTTCCATCAGGGAGGCTTTCGTATTCTGTCTGACCCCAAGGGCAGCATGGGCAAAGAGCAGGAAGCCTGTATGCTGATGCGCCCCGGCCTGACAGATGACATGGATCAGGACTTACAGGACGAACTGGATGAACTGATGCTGAGCACCAAAGTGATCAGCGCCATGGACTTTGCCATGCGCACAGAAGGTCTGACGGCGGATGAAGCCGCAGAATCCTGGCAGCGGGGCAAACTGCTGCCTCGCTAAAGGAGACACTGCGCATGACAAACCAGAACGGCTCCGACGCACGGGATACTGAACTGGCGGCACAGTATGAAGCCTATCCCTACCCAGAGCGTAATCCGCAGGATGAAGCCACACGGTTGCTGATTGGCAGCCCCAGCCATCTGCGTGAAATTGACTATTGGGTTTTTGGCGCACGTCGCCCCCGCAATCAGCCGCTCCGTGCCCTGATTGCCGGGTGCGGCACCGGGGATGGTGCAATCATGCTGGCGACCCAGATGGCGCGCGCGGGCAGGCCGGGGGAAGTCGTCTGTGTGGATCGCTCCCGCCATGCGCTGTCCATCGCGCAGGAGCGCGCCAAAGTTCGGGATCTCAGCAATATCCGGTTTGTGGAAGGGTCGCTGACAGACCTGCCGAACCTTGATCTCGGTCTGTTTGATTACATCGATTGCTGCGGCGTGCTGCACCACCTTCCGGACCCTGACACCGCGCTGGCGGGGCTGGAAACCGCTCTTGCTCCCGGCGGCGGCATGGGGCTGATGGTCTATGCGCCGTATGGCCGCACCGGCGTCTATATGCTGCAAGACGCTCTGGGGGAACTGGCTCCCTATGAGGAAGCACCCGCAACACGGCTCGACATGGCCAGACGCGTGATGCGCCATCTGCCTGCCACAGCATGGCTCAGGCAAAATGGGAATTTTGGAGACCATCTGAGCGGCGGAGATGCCGGGCTGTATGATCTGCTCCTGAACCCAAGAGACCGCGCTTATACCGTTGGCGCGTTTCTGGACCTGCTGGACGGGGCAGGGCTGGAAGCCTCCAGCCTGATGGAACCCGCCCGGTATGATCCGGCTCTTTTCCTTCCTGATCCCAGAATCCGGGCCCGCATTGCACAACTCCCGGCTCGGCAACAGGCCACGATTGCGGAATCTCTAACAGGAAACATGGCGACGCACGTTGCCTATGTTGTCCGCAAAGGCGCGCGCATTACGCCCCCAGATGCCTCCTCATTTGATGCCGTTCCGGTCATGCGTGAAATCCCCGGCATTGAACTGGCAAAACAAATGCGTGCCGACCACACACTGCCTTTCGCATTCGGGACGCTGGTTGTGCCTATCCCGTTACCACCACAGGCTCGGGGGCTTCTGCCTCTTATTGACGGGGAACGCACGGTGGGCGATCTGGCGGCCGTCCTCGCAACGCGCGGCGTTCCGGAAAACAAGTTCCGCACCGTCTGGCAGGAGACTTTTCAGACACTGGAACCCCTGAACCGCGTGCTGCTTCTGCCGCCTGCATGAGGCGGGGCGCGCCTTCAGGCAGGAGAGAGGAACAGCCAACTCTTCCAATTATTATTTTCGGAGCGGCTCTTCGTGCAGACGGAACGCCGTCTCCCGCCTTGCGGCACAGGGTGCAGGCCGCTGTGCGATTTGGAGCAAGGCAGCACAGACCGCTTTACCTTGTAACAGGTGGCGTTCCGCGTAACGGCGTGACGGAAGCCGCAGTCATGCGAGATCTGCTTCTGGCGGCCGGCGTTTCCTCAGAAAACATTATTGAAGACCCTGCCGCAACGGATACGTTCGATTCAGCTATCAACTGCACAAAAATTCTGGAAAAACAGGGATTTTCCGGTGCTACTATCGCCCTCAGCACCAGCACCTATCACCGGCCGCGCTGCCTTTTACTCATGCGTCTGGCGGGCTGGACGGTACAGGCTGTGCCTTTCCCATTCCCCGTAACCGGCCGGAACACAAAACTCCGCACACTCCTGCGCATCGGGCATGAACTGATAGCCTCCATGTGGGATGCTTTTCTGGTCATATGCTGGCGTATTGTGCGCTGAGCACGGGCGGCGTATCCTGACGGCCTCTCCTTTCAAACAGCACTCGATGAACTGCGTTTGATCTGATTTCAGCCTGACAGGCTTGAAGAACCTCTTGAAACAGTAGGTATTATGGCTGTTTACGCTTTTATCTTTCCGGGGCAGGGAAGCCAGTCCGTCGGTATGGGGGCAGAGCTTGCCGCCGCCTTTCCTTCAGCACGCGCCGTGTTTGAAGAAGTGGATGATGCGCTGGGTGAAAAACTCTCCCAAACTATTTTTGAAGGGCCGATGGAGGCTCTGACCATTACGGAAAACGCGCAACCGGCTCTGATGGCTGTGTCCATGGCCGTTCTCCGCGTTCTTGAAGAACAGGGCGGTCTGGATCTGGCTGGAAAAGTCACGCTGCTGGCCGGGCACTCACTGGGTGAGTATGCAGCTCTTGCTGCCGGTCGTGCATTTGGCGTTGCTGACGCCGCGCGTTTGCTGCGCACCCGTGGCCTTGCCATGCAGAAAGCCGTGCCGGCAGGTGAGGGCGGTATGGCGGCTCTGATCGGTGCCACTCTGGCCCAGACACAGGAAATCTGTGAAAAAGCCGGGCAGGGCGGTGTGCTGGAAATCGCCAATGATAACGGCGGTGGCCAGATTGTTATTTCCGGCACGATGGCCGCGATTGATAACGCAATCACGCTCGCTAAAGAGATGAAGATCAAACGCGCCGTGAAACTGCCCGTCTCAGCGCCGTTCCATTGCTCCCTGATGCGTCCGGCAGAAGACGTTATGGCTGAAGCTCTAGCAAAAGCAGATATCGCAGCCCCGATCATCCCCGTGATTGCCAATGTTACTGCCGACAAGGTGAGCGATCCGGATGCGATTCGTCAGGCCCTGACAAAACAGGTGACAGGCCGTGTCCGCTGGCGCGAAAGCGTGGAAGCCATGACAGGCATGGGTGTCGATACGTTTATTGAAATTGGTGCAGGAAAAGTGCTTTCAGGCCTTGTGCGCCGCATTGATCCGGAAGTTTCCACCAGCTCTGTCGGAACGCCCGCAGAGATCGAAACTCTTCTGAAATCCTTTTAAAACAACGGAATAAGAAATTATGTTCAGGCTTGATGGAAAAACCGCCCTTGTGACGGGTGCGTCCGGCGGTATTGGGCGTGCAATTGCCGCTGCCCTGCATGCTCAGGGTGCGACAGTCGTTCTGTCCGGCACGCGGGAAGCCGTGCTGCAGGAGCAGGTTGTAGAACTCGGCGGAGAGCGGGCGTTTTACGTCACCGCCAACCTCTCCGACGCCGCGGAAGCCGATGCTCTTGTTGGCAAGGCAGAAGAAGCAGCAGGCGCACCACTGGATATTCTGATCAACAACGCAGGCCTGACGCGGGACACACTGGCGCTGCGCATGAAGGATCAGGACTGGGATCAGGTTCTGAATGTCGACCTGTCTTCCCCCTTCCGTCTGTGCCGCGCCGCCCTGAAAGGCATGCTCCGCCGGCGTGCTGGCCGCATTGTGAACATTGCATCCGTTGTCGGCACGACTGGCAACGCCGGACAGGCCAACTATTCCGCAGCCAAGGCCGGAATGGTCGGCATGAGCAAATCTCTGGCGCAGGAAGCCGGTTCCCGCGGCGTGACAGTCAACGTCGTCGCCCCCGGCTTTATTGTGACACCCATGACGGATGTTCTGCCGGACGCACAGAAAGATAAACTGACCAGCGCCATTCCGCTTGGCCGCCTTGGCAAACCGGAAGATGTCGCCTCGGCCGTTCTGTATCTGTGTTCGGAAGAGGCCGGGTGGGTTACAGGCTCAACGCTGCATGTTAATGGCGGCATGGCTATGGTATAAACACGGCCGGGACGCTATTGCTTCAACAGGTCGTGCAAATTGTTTCCGGATGTGGCAGACAGGCTCGGCAAATGAGCCGGATGCAGGTATCCGGAACACACCAGAACGGTTCATGTTGGCGTGAGCCGGAAAAACGTGCTAAGCGCCCGCAACCCTGTTGCACAGGAGAGGAGAGAGCGACATGCTCAACCTGACCCGCAACAGGCAAACTGGCAGACTTAAGCGCCTAGATAACTTGCCCGCTTTACAGGGCACATAGGAAGCAGAGACAGATGAGCGAAATCGCTGACAAGGTTAAGAAAATTGTGGTCGAGCATCTCGGCGTTGAAGAAAGCAAGGTTACGCCGGAAGCGTCGTTCATCGACGATCTGGGCGCAGACAGCCTTGATACCGTTGAACTCGTGATGGCTTTTGAAGAAGCTTTCAACGTCGAGATTCCGGAAGACGCTGCTGAGAAGATCGCCACGGTTAAAGACGCGATTGACTACATCGAGAAGCAGAAAACCGCCTGATTCAGGCCGTTATTTTTGCGGACTAACAGAAGGTCCCTCACTCCTTGAGGGGCCATACAGATTCAAGCGGGGAGCGGGCTGGTTTGTTGCAGTCGGCCGGAGCAAATTCGGGCCGGAGACGCGTCGTCGTCACCGGTATGGGCATGGTGGGTCCTCTGGGCCTCGGTGTCGAAAACGTATGGTCACGTCTGATCGCAGGGGAAAGCGGGATTGGTCGAATCACGCATTTTGACCCCAGCGATCTGCCTGCGCAGGTTGCCGGACAGGTGCCGGAAGGACCGACTTCTGAAGGAAAGCTGACGCTTTCTGACTGGGTCTCGGTCAAAGACCAGCGCAAGATGGACCGTTTCATTCATATGGGACTGGTCGCAGCGACTGAAGCTGTGGAGGATTCCGGCTGGAAACCTCAGACTGAAGAAGAAAAATGCGCCACAGGTGTGATGATTGGCTCGGGCATTGGTGGTCTCCAGACCATTTATGACGCCTCCATCACGGTGCATGAAGGGCGTGCAAAACGTCTCTCCCCCTTCTTCATTCCATCAGCCCTCATCAATCTTGTCTCCGGGCATGTGTCCATCAAATACGGTTTTCAGGGGCCTAACCATTCTGTGGTGACAGCCTGTGCAACCGGTGTGCATGCCATTGGTGACGCCGCACGGCTCATCATGTTCGGGGATGCCGATGTAATGGTGGCAGGTGGCGCAGAAGCTACTGTCTGCCCGCTGGGAATTGCCGGGTTCTGCTCCGCCAGAGCGCTTTCAACCGGGTTTAATGCAACACCGGAAAAAGCCTCTCGCCCGTGGGACAAAGACCGTGACGGTTTTGTCATGGGGGAAGGCTCCGGTGTGGTCGTGCTCGAAGAGTACGAACATGCCAAGGCCCGTGGCGCCAAGATCTACGCGGAAATCGTAGGGTATGGCATGTCCGGGGATGCCTACCACATTACGGCACCGGCAGAAGGGCATTACGGGGCATTTCGCGCCATGCGCTCAGCTTTGAAAAGCGCTGGCGTTACACCGGCAGATATCGGCTACGTCAACGCCCACGGCACTTCCACAATGGCGGACGACCTTGAGCTTGAAGCTGTCGAGCGTCTGTTTGGGGATGATGCCCGCACGCTGGCAATGTCTTCTACCAAATCCGCCACCGGACATCTGCTGGGTGCTGCGGGGGCGATTGAAGCCATTTTCTGCATGCTTGCCATCCGTGACAACGTGGCACCTCCCACGCTTAACCTTGATAACCCGTCACGCGAAAGCGTGATTGACCGGGTCGCGCATACAGCGCAGCAGCGGCAGATTAATGTTGCTCTGTCCAACAGCTTCGGCTTTGGCGGCACAAATGCCAGTCTGGTTGTGCGCGGCGTCTGATACAGGACGATATGCGCAGGTTCTTATCGGTCGTGTTCCTTCTGCTCCTTCTGGGAGCAGGGGGAACCACCCTTAAAGCATGGTTTGATTATAAAAATCCGGGGCCACTCGCTCAGGAAACCGATGTTGTCATTCCGCATGGCGACTATCTCAGCACAATTCATACCTTACAGCAGGCTGGAGTTCTTCACTCCGGGTTCTGGACAGAACGCCTTTCTCTAGCCGCTGTGCTGCTGACCCGCAAAGACGGCCAGTTGCATGCCGCGGAACTGCATTTCCCGGCCTTTGTCTCCATGCAAGAGGCTTTGCGTATTCTGCGCCACGGCCGTCCGGTTCTGCACAGGCTGACCATTCCGGAAGGGCTGACAGCGCATCAGATTCAGGCCTTGCTTCAATCCGCCCCTTTTCTGACAGACGATGCCCCGTTGCCGCCTGAAGGCAGCATCATGCCAGAAACCTATAGTTATTTGCGGAATACCAGCAGGCAGAAGATGCTGGGACGCATGCAGACCGCCATGACAAAAGCAGTTCAGACACTGTGGGAGAAACGCACTCCGGTGCCGGAAATTCCTGATGAACAGGCATTTGTGACGCTGGCTTCTCTGGTGGAAAAAGAAACCGCTCTTCCTGCTGAGCGGTCACTTGTGGCACGGGTCTTCATCAACCGCCTGCAACAGGGGATGAAGCTGCAAACGGACCCGACAGTGATTTATGCCCTGACGAACGGGGCCTCTCCCCTGGGCAGGCCGCTGACACATTCGGACCTTCAGATCACCAGTCCGTACAACACCTACGCCAACGCAGGCCTCCCACCGGGGCCAATCTGCTCACCCGGCCTCTCCTCGCTGGAGGCCGTGGCGCACCCGGCAAGCGGAACCATGTTGTATTTTGTGGCGAACGGGCAGGGAGGCCATAATTTTGCGGCCAGCCTCGCTGAACATAATAAAAATGTGCAGATTTTTCGGCAAAAAAACAGGCGGATCACGTCCTCACGCCCCGGCAATAGGGGCACGAGGTAACGTTATAGAAGGCGCGATAGCTTCGCGCCCTCAGGCTCATTTTATCGGAGCCAGATTTTCATGCTTTACGCTGCCCATACTGCCCGAGCCAGTTGTGCTGACGGAATCGCTGCCGATTGTGTCCGTGTCGGTTGCAGCACTCCGCCGTGCTGAAGTGGCCGTTTTCCCCGTGGTCCCTGTAGAAGGAGCCATTTTGCCATAACGGGTCAGCACACTGCGCAGCGGGTCAGCTCCCGGATTGTTGACGCGCATGGACACGACGATATCTTCCGGCCCCACGCTCTGGCTGTAATAAGACCGGTTGGCATCACTGTTAACTGTCAGCTTTGTGCCACCCAACGCCGCGCCAGCAAAAAGCCCCTGAGATTTCTGCGCAACGAGAATATCCGTATTGCTGGCCCCTGCATTACCCCGCTCAACATTACTGCTGAGGGTCGCGAAGGAAACGCCCGCATTGGCACCAAACTGAAACTGGCTATCCAGCAACGCCTGCAACCCACGGTCCGTCATGACAAAAAACATGGCCTGAGAATTCTGCACGCCGAGCTGAATACCAAAGGATGCCGTGCTGAGCGTATAAAATGCCGGATCAGACCATGACCCACGCGCATCACGCGCCAGCAGCAGGCAGCCACCACCAGCCCCGCCAAAAGCGATAGACATCCGGAAAATGGAAGGACACACCATCACGGCACGGGCTTTGCCCAGATTGATGGCGACATTGCTTTGCGCCGTCGCCCCCACAAAAATGTCCTGCACCGTCAGCGCAGCCTTATCGACCAGCGTTTGTCCGCTATCGGCTGCATGAGCCAGAACGGGTGCGCAACTCAGGGCAGTCGCCATCCCCAAAGCAAGAGAAAAGGAGGAAAAACGGTGAAATGACCGCATTCTGGTCGTCTCCATTATGGGCCTGAATGAGTGGCCAAGCCTTACGTCTCGTTTGTGGCGGCAGAATGGCCCGAATACCATCCCTCTCCACAGCTTAATCGAGAGAAATTCCTACGGCAGAGGACAGAGCCTGCGCAATATGCGGGTTTGCCGCAAGAATTGTTGCCGGGCCTGTCAGCCCACCGTCCCGCAGAAACGGGGAAACACACGCCCCGGCTTCCGCCAGCAGGGGGAGTGCTGCCGCAACATCCCAGAGATTAATGACAATTTCGATATAGCCATCAAGACGCCCACATGCGACGTCAGCCAGCGCCAGCGCACCGGAACCACCAGACCGCGGCATGGCGCCCAGATCCATAATGGCGTCAATTTTTTCCATAAAAACAGGTTTTGGAACCCGGTTGCTCCAGCCCATCTCAATCATGGCACTGGCAGGGTCCGTCACCGGTGAAGCCCTGATCCGCTTCCCGTTAAGAAACGCACCGTGGCCACGCAGAGCCGTGTAAACCTCGCCAAGCGCGGGGGCCTCAATCACACCTGCTACCGGCTCATCCCCGTCCAGCAGGCCCAGAGAGACACACCAGCGGTTCCGGCCCCGGGCATAGTTGGAGGTTCCATCAATCGGGTCAACAACCCACCGCAGGCTCCCCGCACGGGCAACGCCTCCTTCTTCCCCCTGAAAGCCATCATCCGGAAAGAGTGCCTGCATCCTCTGGGCAATAAAGTTTTCAACAGCGCCATCAGCTTCCGTCAGCCAGTCCTGCGCGGATTTCTGCTTTCCCTCCGGGCCACCCGGAGCAGGCCGCATGGACATGGCAAGACGCGCGGCATCCTGCACCACAGCACGGGCGGCTTCCAGACGGCAGGCAAGGGCGGGGCTGGGTGAAGGCATACGGAAACGGCTCCAGTTTCAGATCATTTTATAAAACAGGAGCATATCCTGAAGTCCGGGTGGAGGCGACCATCTTTCTCCTCAAAACAGCACTGGGCCGCCGCCCATATCGGCTCAGGTGTGTTTTTTATAAAGCTCTTTCGGCCAGCGCCGATGCAGCCACAGCCAGCTTTCCGGTTTACGCCGGATCCAGCTTTCAAGCCGGTCATTTACCTGCTGCACCAGCAGGCGCAGATCCTCTTTTTTATCGCCGGTATCCGGCAACGCCATCGGTGGCTCCACCACAATCCGTAAACGCGCCGGTCCAAGCCGTTCCACATAGCCGGGAATGACTGCGCACCGGTAGCGCAGCGCCATCGCCGCGAGAGCCGGGGCCGTCATGGCAGGGCGTCCGAAAAATGTGGCTTCAACGCCGTCATTCATTTTCTGGTCTACCAGCATCCCTAGACGCCCCCCTTTGGAGACGTAAGCCAGCGCCTCCCGTGCGCCACGGGCGCCCTTGGCAAAAAGAGGCATAGGGGTAGGGGCCATAGCCGCGTCCCGCAAGTCACGGATCATATCGTCAATCAGAGGGTTTCCGGCGGCGCGGTAAAAGGAGGCAAAGGGCGTGCCATGCCGGGCAACACCCGGTGGCAGCATCTCCCAGTTGCCAATATGGCCAGAGACAAACAGGACAGCGCCGCCACGCTTTGCCTGTTCTTCCAGATAGTCGGCCCCCTGAACTTCAAACCCCGGTCCGCTTGGCGTGTTTTCCTTCAGGCTGGATAAATGCGGAAGCTCCCCGACCGTGCGCCCCAGATTTTCCCACACGCCTTTTACGATACGCGCCCGCTGCACCGCATCAAGCTCAGGCATGGCCAGTTGCAGATTTTTATCGGCTATTTTTGAAACCGGCAGAAGAGGCCCCAGAACCCGGCAAAGCCCCCCGGCAAAACTGGATGCCCGCGCAGGCCCCATCCGTAAAAACAGATCAAGCAACGTCTGTGCCGCCCATGCTTCCAGACGCATCAGCCGCGTTATAGGAGCCGCACTCATAGCGCCCTCTGACCCAAAAGCTGATCCAGCAACGCTTCAGGGGCTTGCGGGTCTGACCAGTTCAGCCCGACACCCACTGTCATGAGTTCTTTTCTGAAGGCCAGCGGGAACCGGACAGTGTCCTTGGGCGTCGTGACAAGCTGTGCGTCAGCCTGCCGGGCAAGTGTAGCGAGATGCGTCATATCTCGCTCTTTATAAAAATAATGATCAGGAAAAGCGAGGCACTGCACGGGCTCAACTCCAGCCCGCCGCAAGCCTTCAAAAAATTTGGAGGGCCGCCCAAGCCCGGCAAATGCCAGACAGCGCTTGTCTTTAAGGCTCAGCACATCCTGCCCGGTTTGCAGGTCAGCCCGCAAAACGTCCGGTAACTGCTCCGCATACTGCGTGAGAAAACCAGTCTGATCTGTGCCGATCAGCAGAGCAGCAGATGCTCGTGCCAGAGCCGCAGCAGGAGCCTCCCTCAAAGGCCCGGCAGGCAGAACATGCCCATTGCCCAGCCCCACCGCGCCATCCACAATCAGTAATGAGAGATCTTTGTACAGGCACGGATTCTGGAAACCATCATCCATAATCAGGCAGGACGCTCCTGCGGCAACAGCCGCACGGGCAGACGTCGCACGGTCCCCGCCAACCCATGTCGGACATTGCTGGGCGAGAAGCAGTGCTTCATCCCCCACATCCCGCGCAGAATGGCGCGCAAGATCAACCTGCGTCGTTGTTTTAATGCAGCCGCCATACCCCCGGGTGAGCGCATGAACGGCCACCTGCCGCGCCTTTAACCGGGCGACGAGGTCCAGCACTACAGTTGTCTTGCCAGTGCCACCCGTCGTAAGGTTCCCGCAACACAGAACAGGGACAGCGGCTTTCCACCCTGTTTTTTTATGCCGGTTTGCCGCACAGGCGGCCACTAGCGCAGCACAGGGCGCAAGCAGAAAGGGCAATAGTCTCGCCTGAGGGTCTGACCAGAAGCGGGGAGGACGTATCATGCGGGCAGAAGTGCCAGAATTTTATCCGCCAGTTGCTCTGGCAGAGCCATATTAGCAGTCGCAACAGCCTGTGCCTGCTCTGCACAGGCCTTCCGGCGGGCCGGATTTTCCAGCATAGCGCTCACCCAGTTCACAAGGTCTGCTGCCGTAGAAACGGTCACAACGCTCTCACCCAGAATGGCAAATGCCTCCTGAAAATTCTGAATACGGGGGCCGGTTGCCAGCGCACAGCCCAGCCGGGCGGGTTCAAAAGGATTATGTCCGCCGCCGCCTGTCCTGACATCCGGCAGACTGTTCCCGATGAAAGCAAAATCCGCCAGCCGGTAAAACAGCCCAAGTTCACCGAGCGTATCACACACCCAGACTGAGTCCGTTCGGGCCGGAACCTGCCCCTGTGCCCTGCGCGGAGCGCCTCCAAAAAGCGCACTGATTGCCGCACCCCGCTCCGGATGGCGCGGGACAATAATGGTCAGAAGGGATGGAAAACGTGCCTGTAAAATCTGGAGGACGGGCCGCAGCGCATCCTCTTCACCCTCATGGGTGGACGCCGCCAGAAAAACGGGGCGTCCAGCAAGCTGCTGCTGCACGGATTGCAGCGCCACCTGATCCACAGGCAAGGGCGGGGCTGCTGTTTTAAGGTCGCCAGTTATGGCCAGAGATCTTGCTCCAAGCTGCTGGAAATGCTGAGCATCCGCGTCAGATCGCGCGGCAATCCACGCAAACCGCTCCAGCATCCGCCGCGCGACAGGACGGAACCTGCGCCAGTTTTTAAAAGAGCGCTCTGACATCCGTCCATTAACAAGCGCCACAGGAATATTCTGCTGGTGACACAGGCCAATCAGATTCGGCCAGAGTTCACTTTCCGTGAAAACCACGGCCTGCGGTTGCCAGTTCGCCAGAAACCGTCGCGCCCAGCGCGGCACGTCAAGCGGCACAAACTGATGCACAAGCCGAGGATGCGTCAGACGGTGCTGCAACAGGCGGGCGGCTGTCACCGTTCCGGTTGTCAGCAACGCCGTGACGTTTATTTTTTTCTCCAGACACCGCTGCACCAGAGGCAGAATAGAAACAAGTTCCCCCACACTGGCCGCATGGAACCAGATGAGCGGACCTGTTGGGCGAGCGTGTGAGGCAAAGCCCATTTTTTCCCGCACCCTGTCTGGCAGTTCCTTCCCGCGCACCTGCCGCCAGCGCAGCAGAAAAGGCAGGGCAGGGGCCAGACCCGTCGCAACCCAGTGCCAGACCCGGGATGGCTGGAGAGACAGAGGCGCAAGCCAGATTTTCTCTTTCTGGCGTCCGGGACGATCCACCCATGGCTGCTCAGCTTCAGCCATGACCCGCGTGATAGCCTGGGCAAGAAGACGATCCGCACTATGCTCTGCCTGAAGCTCTTTATCCCGCGAAAGGGTAAGAGGGGCACCGCAGACAAAATGCCCGCGCCCGAAGGGCAACGGTAAAATCATCTTGTCCCATGAGTTCAGACGGAGCCCCCGGCACGTCGCCCCGACGGGTATAATCGGTTTTTTAACAAGGGCAGCCAGTGCCGTAGCACCTTGCTGGGCCTCTCTGCGCGGGCCTCTGGGGCCATCTGGCGTAATGGCGACAATGCCACCATGCCGCAATCTGGACCGCAAGCCCCGTAAAGCCGCTGCTCCACCTTTGTTTTTACCGCGTGTGTCCGATGATCCGGCGATAGACCAGATCCGCCATTTCCCGACGATATCCGCAATCAGCCGCCCATCCCGGTTCCGGCTGATCAGCACATGCAGGCGCATGGACGGGTTTTGTGGCTCCGCCCACCACCACAGAGCAGGTGTGAGAGGCAGGACCTCATGCCAAAAAGCCACAACAGCTGTGCGGCCATCCTCACACGTGAGAAACTTGCGCGCCTCCGGGTCGATACTGAAGGTCCAGCGCGTTGTGCGCAGGGTGAAACCCAGATAACCCCGGATTGTGCTGATAAGGAATTTTCGAAAAAACGGTCCGGCGGAGAACGAAAGACGCGGCACAGCACCCGTTCTCCCGCGCTATGCCAGCCTCCGCCTGAGAGCAAAGCCTTCTGGCTGCTCATCCAGAACAGATGGCTGATACGCCACCGTAAATGCCTCATGCGCCTTCCGCCAGACAGCAGGATCAGCCTCATCCGGCAGGACAACCGTCGTTACCCCACAACGGAGCAGAAATTCATACTGGTCCGGCAGAATATGCCCGGCAGCGCGGATTTCACCTTTAAAACCAAGATGCTCCCGCAATACGCGCGCCTGCGTGAAAGGCCGACCATCCCGAAAAACCGGAAAGGTCAGCACAACAACATCCAGCCGGGGCAGGGCATCGCGCAGAGTCTCAACCTCATCGGCGGAACTCAGCACCACACCCAGCCGCGCATCATCATTACGGCCAAGCCCTTCAGAAAGACGGGCCAGCGGCACCAGAACATTGCCTGCCGGGAGAGGCTCACCCTCAACGGCAGTCTTCCAAGTGTCCTGAATAATCTGGCCGTTTTCAAGCAGGGGCATATGCGGCGTCCTTGAATGGTGCTGTGCCGAGACGGCGGCATGTTTCAATAAACCGTTCACCCGCCGTCCGTCTGGAAAGATACGTATCAATGATCCGGGCGATTGCATCAACCGTTTCATCTTCCGACATAGCCGACCCCAGAATTTGTCCGACCGAGGCATCCTCCCCTCCGGCAGACCCGCCAAGCGTAATCTGGAACGCTTCTTCCCCCCGTTTATCAACGCCCAGAATACCAATATGCCCGGCATGGTGATGCCCGCAGGCATTGATACAGCCGGAAATATTCAGCCTTAACGGCCCGATTTCCCGCTGGAGATCCGCATTGGCAAAGCGGGAGCTCAGCTTTTGCGCAATCGGGATGGACCGTGCGTTGGCAAGCGCGCAATAATCCAACCCTGGGCAGGCAACGATATCGGTAATAAAGCCGATATTGGCTTCCCCAAGCCCGTTTTTCTCCAGAGCCTGCCAGACGTCATACAGGGCATCCTGCCGCACATGCCCCAGCACCACGTTTTGCAGATGCGTGATCCGCAATTCCCCAAAACTGTAGCGGTCAGCGAGATCCGCCAGCAGATCCATCTGCGCTGAGGTCACATCCCCCGGAATCCCACCGGCCGGTTTGCACGACACGGTGACGGACGCATAACCAGGCTGTTTGTGAGCATGCGTATTAGTTCTGACCCACGCATCAAACGCACGATCACTTTTACGCTGGGCCACCAGTTTTTCAGCAGCATCTCCCGCCGGAGCAAAATTGGGAGCGCCGAAGCGTGCACGAATGGCTTCAACCGTAGCCTCCGGCAAGCGATAGCGAGACCGGTCCATCGCAGAAAATTCCGCATCGACCTGACTGAGGAATTCTTCCGCCCCCAAGGCCTGCACCAGAATTTTGATCCGGGCCTTGTAGATATTATCGCGCCGCCCGTGTGCGTTATAAACGCGCAGAATGGCTTCCAGATAAGCAATCAGATCTTCTTCCGGCAGATCATCGCGCAGCCTGATGCCGACAATAGGGGTTCTCCCCAGTCCTCCGCCGACAAAAACCTCAAACACCGGGCGGCCATTAGCGCCCTCACGCGCAATCAGCCCGATATCATGGAAGCGGGCGGCCACACGGTCCTGTTGGCTACCAGAAATCGCAATCTTGAATTTACGGGGCAGGAACGTGAATTCCGGATGCAGTGTGGACCACTGCCGCAGAATTTCCGCATAGACACGCGGGTCCAGCACCTCATCCTTCGCGGCACCGGCAAACTGATCCGCCGTAACATTCCGGATGCAGTTTCCGCTGGTCTGAATGGCATGCATGTCCGCATCAGCCAGAACATTCAGGATTTCCGGAGTGTCTTCCAGCCGGATCCAGTTGAACTGGATATTCTGCCGGGTGGTGAAATGTCCGTAATCCCGGTCATACGTCCGGGCAATGTGCGCCAGTGTGCGCATCTGCGCCGCATCAAGCACGCCATACGGAATGGCAACCCGCAGCATATAGGCGTGAAGCTGGAGATACAGCCCATTCATCAGGCGGAGCGGCTTGAATTCTTCTTCTGTCAGGGCACCGGACAGGCGGCGTTCTACCTGATCCTGAAACTGGGCAACGCGTTGCTTCAGGAACGTGCGGTCAACAGCATCATAAGCATAATGCCCGACAGGCAGCGCGGCAGAGGGAGCGTGAGACATTGGTAAAGCCAATCTTGATCGTCTGTTCAGGCGTGCGGCGCGGGGTGGGGGGCGTGCCAGTCCGGCGTGAAATCAGGATGCACAGTGGGCCCGGCGGCACGGATTCTCTCACGGCTGGTAACAGGCAGCGGGCCTGATACCGTCTGCGTCACCTGCACGCCATAAATACCAACCAGACCGTCTTCCTGCGCGTGCGCGGTCCGGGCCTTTAAAGCCTCTTCCACCGTGCTGTTAGGATAGAGCTTTGCGTCCTGAATCAAAGTCTTCCACTGCCCATTGGCGGCCAGCCAGACAATGCGGCCATCAAGAAGACGATTGGCCGTGATGACACTGTTGCCTTCAGCATCCCGACGACTGTTTCTGCGGTCCACAGCATATCCCTTTCCGGAACAATCCCTGAGGAAAATTACATCAGGCGTGATATATTATCAATATACCACGCCTGATTTTGAGTGATCGTGAAAGAAGCACGAAGGGGCCCGATAAATACTCTTACTCATCAGGCTCAGAAAAACTATCCGCAGCGCTGTCCGTCACGGAACAATCTGGCCCGGCTGATATCCAGCAGCGCACCTCCCTGCAATTCCACGTCATTTTGCGTATGATCAGGCGTCCAAAGCGGCACAAAACGCTCGGCAAGATGGGCCCGGTAATGCCGATATCCATTGCGCGCTCCCTCCGCCACAAGGGAAACAGCCTCCGGACTTTCATCCCCTCTGCGCACCTGAATTTCATACGGCCGTAAGATGGCTGTTACCGGGCCGGGAGAAACCGTTTCAGGCGCGGGGAAAGGCAGAACCCCGGCTTCATCAGGGACCACCAGCCCCTCCCGCACAACGCCGTTAAAAGACGGGGCTTCCCCCAGAAACTCCATGACAAACGTCGTCTGCGGGTTCCGGTTCAGTTCCTCCGGAGTTGCATCCTGCACAATCTGCCCGTGCTGCATGACCACAATACGGTCGGCTATTTCCACAGCCTCATCCTGATCATGCGTGACCAGAATGGTCGTCAGCCCAAGCCGTTCATGCAGGCCTTTCAGCCATGTGCGGATTGAACGCCGCACAATCGGGTCAAGCGCTCCAAACGGCTCGTCCAGCAGCAGAAGTTTAGGGCCGGTCGCCAGCGCACGCGCCAGAGCCACACGCTGCCGCTGACCACCAGACAGACGCCCCGGATAAGATGCTCCTGCCTCTGGAATCTGCATCAGGTCCAGCAAATCCTGCACCCGTGCCGTAATGGCGGAGCGGGACGGCCGCTCTGACCGGGGGAGAACATCAAGCCCGAAGGCTATATTTTTTGCTACCGTCATATGCGGAAACAGCGCGTAGTTCTGGAAGACAAACCCAATTTTGCGGGCACGGTCCCTCATGGAGCCCACAGCCTGCCCATCCAGCAGAAGGGTGCCCTGATCAAACGTATCCAGCCCGGCAATGGCCCGGAGCAGCGTTGTCTTGCCCGCGCCGGACGGCCCGACGAGCGCCACGAAGGCACCCGCAGGCACATCCAGAGACACATCATTCAACAGACGCCGCGTGCTGCCCGGCGCATAGCGCACCAGATGCTCAACCTGCACACTCATGCCTGCGTCTCCTTCCTGCGGGCCAGCCAGTCCGGCGCGGAGCGCAGCAGGACAGCCATCATCGCCATCCCGGCCAGCAACGTGGCCATACTGAAGGCCGCAACCGTCTGATATCCATTATAAAGACTTTCAATATGCAGCGGCATTGTCTCGGTCATGCCGGGGATATGGCCGGACACGACGGAAACCGCCCCGAACTCCCCCATCGCGCGCGCTGTCGTCAGCAACACACCGGAAAACAAGGCAACCCGTGCACCGGGCAGCGTAACGCGCCAGAGAATATTCCAGAATCCAGCCCCTGCCAGCATGGCGGCTTCCTCCGCGTCCCGCCCCTGTTGTTCCATCAGCGGGACGAGGGTCCGCACCACATAAGGCAGCGTCACGAAAATGGTGGCCAGCATGATGCCGGGCACCGCAAAGGCAATGTGAATACTGGCCTGTTCCAGCGCAGGCCCCCACCAGCCCTGAGCCCCAAACAGCAAGAGCCAGACCAGACCGGAAACAACAGGAGAAATGCTCAGCGGCAGCTCCACCAGCACCAGCAAGGCAGAGCGGCCGGGAAAGCGGTATTTTGTCAGCACCCACGCGGCAAGAATACCAAAGACCGTATTGACCAGCACGGAAACTACCGTGACTTCCAGCGTCAGCCAGATAGCCGCCTGCGCATCCGGGTCGGACAGGGAGGCAAGAGCCGGGGCCAGCCCCGTTTTCAGCGCCTCGACGACGACCACGGCAGGAGGCATCAGCAGCACCAGCACAATCAGCGCCCAGGTGACGATCCAGAGAGCATAACGCATCATCCCTGTTCACCCCACACAGAAAGCCGCCTGCGCACGAGGCTGACCAGCACCAGAGCGAGCAGCGAGATCAGCAGCAGAACCAGTGCGATGGCTGTTGCCCCGCCATAGTCAAACTCCTGAAGCCGCACAACGATCAGCAAGGGAGCAATCTCACTCCGGAAGGGCTGATTGCCTGCTATGAAAATAACGGACCCGTATTCTCCAACACCCCGTGCCAGAGCCAGCCCGAAGCCCGTCACCAGAGCGGGCAGCAACGGAGCAATCACAACGCGCGTCACTACCTGCCAGGGCTTTGCGCCAAGCAGAACCGCTGCGTCTTCCATATCGCGAGGCAGATTTTTCAGAACTGGCTCGACCGTGCGCACCACAAACGGCAGGCCGACAAACATGAGCGCAACAACAATGCCTGTGCGGCTATACGCCAGCACTACTCCCAGCTTTGCCAGCGGCGCCCCAAGCCAGCCCTGCGGGCCATATAATGTCGCCAGAGTAATCCCGGATACGGCTGTTGGCAGGGCCAGAGGCAGGTCAATCAGCGCGTCCGCAATACGGCGGCCCGGCAGATCCCCTCGCACCAGCGCCCATGCCAGCAGCAGACCCAGAGGAAGATTCAGCAGAGCCGCAAGGAACGCACAGGAAAAGCTGGTCCACAGAGCCGCAAACATCCGCGCATCATGCAGCGCCGCCACCATGGCCCCCACGCCATCCTGCCAGGGGCGAATCATCAGCGCGCAGAGGGGCAGGAGGATAAAAAACCCGGTCCAGAGAAGGGTCGCCCCCAGCGCAAGCCGATAACCGGGCAGGGCAGAGCCTCCACCGCGCAAAAAGGACAGAACAGCCTGCTTCATGCTGCACGCAAAGCCTGACTGAAACTCATAGCCGTCCTTCTCCTGCCGCCATGTTCATCTGATCATCCTGAAACACCACGGGCCAGAACACAGGCTGCGTATGCAGCACTCCATTCTGACCCGTAATTTACCCTGCTTTTAAGAGCGGGCTTTTAACGCGCCTGATAATCTGACGGTTTCTTTGATGAAGGATGCAAGTGTTTTTGTTTCGGACTCAACACTTCCGGCGCTGGTTTTCAGATGCAGGGCCGGGCTGACCGGAGCCTCATAGGGTGCATCAATGCCTGTAAAGCCACTGATTTTACCTGAGCGTGCCGCAGCATACAGCCCTTTAGGGTCCCGCTGCTCACACGTCGCAAGGTCCGCATCCACAAAAACTTCCGCAAAATCTTCACCCAGAATCTGCCGCGCAAGGGCACGGTCAGAGAGGAGGGGGGAGATAAGTGCCACCAGCACAACCTGCCCGGCGTCCCGCAGAATACGGGCGACTTCCGCAGCGCGGCGCACGTTTTCAGTCCGGTCAGCCTCAGAGAAGCCGAGGTCCTTGCACAGGCCGGCGCGCAGTGTGTCTCCATCCAGCACGGTCACGTCCACACCATCCGCAAACAGAGCAGATTCCGTCGCGCGGGCCAGAGTGCTTTTGCCTGAACCCGAAAGGCCGGTCAGCCAGAACACGCCCCCACGATGCCCCTTGGCCCGGGTACGGTCCTGCACCGTGACGTCACTTCCCGTCGGGTGAATAAGCTTTTCACCCTGCGCGATGTCCGCCGGGCCCAGCAGGGGTGCGCCGCCCACAATCCGCTGCTGCCGGTCCACCAGAACGCCACGGCCGTCGGCCGTGCCGGGCGTGAAGGGGTCAAACAGGATTGTTTCAGCGGCTGAAAGCGTAATTTCCGCAAAGCCTTCTGCCGGAACTTCCTCACCAGCATATTCCGTCAGATCATCGAGATTCACGACGGATTCAATGGAGGTCACCGTCACAGCATGTTCTGCCGTCGCCAGACGCAGATGGAAGCTCTCACCCACGCGCAACGGCTCCTGACGCAGCCAGAACAGGCGGGTGCGGATACGCGATGCCGCAACCGGCGGTGTCTCCTGCAAATGGAGCAGGTCACCACGATCCGGGATCACATCCGGCTCCAGCGTCACAGCAACTGACTGACCTGCCGCCGCAGAAATCTGCGGAGCCGTATGCCAGCTTGCAATGGAGGCGATTTTTGCGGGCGTCTTCTGGGTGCCGATAATCACCGTATCGCCCACACGCACCCGGCCACGTTCAATGCGGCCCGCCACGTAGCGTTTATCATCAAAGCGATAAACATCCTGCACGGGCAGGCGCAGAGGCAGTTCCGCGCGGGAGGCAGGCGAGGGGACCTGTGCCAGCGCTTCCGTCAGCGTCGGCCCTTTATACCAGGGCATGCGGTCAGACCGGCTGGCAATGTTATCGCCATCCCGCGCGGAGGCCGGAATAAAGAGTGCAGCTTCCAGATCCAGCTTTTTCAGCAGTTCAGAGACGGATTTTTCTACGGCTTCAACTTTAGCCTGATCGAAATCCAGCAGATCAACCTTGTTCAGCAGAACAAGCACATGCCGGATACCAATCAGATGCAGCAGCATGGCATGGCGGCGGGTCTGCTCACGCGCACCTTCCGCCGCATCCACCACCAGCACAGCAGCTTCCGCATCCGCTGCACCGGTAATCATGTTGCGCAGAAACTGGCGATGGCCGGGAGCATCCACAATCACATATTCCCGCTTACCCAGCAGGAACGGGATACGGGTGGAGTCAACCGTAACACCCTGATCACGCTCGATCTGGAGAGAGTCGAGCAGAAAGCTCCACTCGATCTTCAGACCGCGCTTTTTGGACGATTCAATAATCTGCGCGACCTTACCGTCCTGCAGATTATCCGTGTCATGCAACAGGCGGCCAATCAGTGTGGACTTACCGTGGTCAACATGCCCGACAATCACGATCGGCGTTGCTGGCTCCTGAGACAGAGCCAGAGAAGAGGGAAGAGAAGTCGTCATAATTCTGGTTCCAGTCCGCTAAGGCTCAGAGATAACCGGCGACACGCAGCCGCTCGAAGGCATCTTCGGATTCATGATCCATGGCCCGGCCAGATCGTTCGGACGTCCGGGTGGTTTCCAGCTCAGCAATGACTTCGGCCAGCGTGCTGGCATTGCTGTCCACCGGGTTGGTAATGTCCTGATCGCCCAGAGAACGATAGCGCTTGCCATTTTTGGCAAAATACAGGTCCACCAGCGCGATCCCCTCGCGCTCAATATAGCGCCAGATATCAATCTCCCGCCATGACAGCAGAGGATGCACACGGATATGCATGCCTTCTTCATGTGGGGTGGCATACTGGTCCCAGAATTCCGGAGGCTGGTTGCGGATATCCCATTTATGGCTGGCCCCACGCGGGCTGAACACACGTTCCTTGGCGCGGGTACCCTGTTCATCCCGCCGGATACCGGCAATCACGCCCTGTAATTTATGTTTCTCAATCATGGCCGCGAGGCCTGCCGTTTTACGGGCGGCTGAACGCGCTGCGGGCGGCAGAGAAGGGTCCATTTCCTCGACAGGCGGGCAGGTGCCAAGAAGCAGGTCCAGATCCCATTTTTTGGCGTATTCATCGCGGAATTTATACATTTCCGGGAATTTCTTGCCGGTATCAACATGCATAACAGGGAAGGGAACGCGGCCCAGAAAAGCCTTCTTGGCCAGCCAGACCATGACGTTCGAATCTTTCCCCAGAGACCACAGCATGGCGAGGGGCTTAAGCTTGCGATAGGCTTCCCGGAGGATGAAGACACTCTGTGCCTCGAGTTGGTCAAGATGGTCCATTTGTCTGGTCAAACCTGTTCTGAGAAAAAGAAGGAAAAGGCCCTGAACATCAGGAGGCCGTGTGTATGCCGCATTCTGTCTTGGCCAGCCCGGCCCAGCGTCCGGCGCGCGGGTCCGCAGTCTGGCCAGCCGGGCGCGTGCAGGGAGCACAGCCAATAGAGAGGTAGCCTTCTGCCACAAGCGGGTGCGGGGGCAGGCCACGGCGCGCCATTTCCCGCGTAATGTCTTCTGCCTGCCACAGCGCCAGAGGGTTCAGGCGAAGCTGGCCGTCGGGTTTTTCCTCCACAACCGGCAAAGCCGCACGTGTAGAAGCCTGAGAGCGTTTGCGCCCGGTCACCAGAGCCTCATAGGGCAGAGTTGCTGCATCCAGCGGCTCGACTTTGCGCAGACGGCAACACGCGTCCGGATCAAACGCCCATAACTCGCCTGTCGGATCACGCTCCTGCACCTCATGCGCCTCCGGATGGATATCAATCACGTTCCGCAACCCAAGAAAGCGTGCCAGTTCAGCCCGGTACGCCAGCGTTTCGGGGAAATGTTTCCCGGTTTCCAGAAACAGCACCGGCATCTCCGGATCAGCTTCCGCCACAAACGCCAGCAGAAGAGCGGATTCCGCACCGAAAGACGACATAACGCCCACCTTGTTGCCAAGCTGGGCAGATGCCGCTCTGAGAAGTTTGACAGGGTCCTGAGCCTGAGAGTGCAACAGTGCCAGAACTGACCGGCCGACTGACATTCTGGAATTCCAATAACAACTACATGAAATAGTATTTATCAGATATTGCACCTAAACCCATAACCATTCAAGGTCATTCTCCACAGAAGAATTTCGTATTTTGCAGGGAAGCTATTCCACACACACACATGGGCTTTGTAGCCGGAAAGCAGACGTATGTCTTTCAGCCCGGCGTTATTTGTCATTTTTGAAACAGAAATGGCCATCAGATGCGACGGAACGGCGCTGTAACTTAAATATTGTCCGGTAATTTATGCGCACCACATCGGGAGAGGCACGTCAGGCCAGAAGGTGCGTGAAAAACACAAAAAAGTGCCAGACGTAAATTTTCGTCACAGGCCCGGAGAGAGGGCCTCGGCGTCTCTCAGACTATTCATCGCAAAAAACGCCAGAAAGCACTCTCCGGACCTCTGGGAGCATCTGAGATGCATTTGAGGCTCGCCTTGTGAAAATCTTTCCAAAACAAATCATTATGTCAGTCACATCGCCCAAATGAGCATGTGAAGCGTAGTCAGAGACAGGTCATAACCAGTGGAGCAACACGATTCACGTAGCGCACAGCTCCCAAAACCGAACAGCCTCCCAATTCAGCCGCCAATCTCATTTAGTTGGCATAATATATCTTATGCAATCTTTATATCTGCAAGTCACACGGCTGAAACCTCACTGGCTCCGTGCCTCTAATCAGAACCTTCACCACCCTCAAATATCGCCGTGCCAGTCTCTAAAAACTCCTCCTTCATCCAAACAAGCTTTCTGGTCAGTTCTGTTCAACCCGAGATCTGAAGCTCCACCCGACCAAACCACATTGGCAAGACCGTGAAAGCCACCAGTAGCCAGAAATATACAAGCGCACCCTGCCGAGACATCTTCTGTCAGACACTCGCCCAGAAGCCGCCGCCCGCTCTTCATTATCCGCCTTTACAGCAGACCATTCAGAACCGCGCGGCGGTCTTCCCCTCGCGGCTCTCGTGCTTATTTTGCCGGACGCGGATTATCCCGGCGGAACAGATCCCATTCATCCATCACCGTGCCATCCGGCAGATGGCAGTAGCCAACCTGCCCTTTAGCGGCGTCATGCTGCATGCTCAGTGTGCCACCTTTTTTGGTGCAGTAGAGCGCTGCCGGATTAGGAATACGCAGCGGACGAACGCTGTTGCGGCTCTGGTCCTGCGTCTGATGCTCACAGCCTGCCAGCAGGCCAATGGTACAGACTGCCAGAGCGGCTTGAGTCAGACGGGAAAATTGAAAGGCCATAAGACTGGTTCCTGTTTGATTATGCGGGATATTCTTCAATACGGAGCTGGATTTGTCACGCCCCGAGCCAGCACAGACTGGCCTTTCCCGTATTTTTTATGCAGGCTTCCCTGCCCTCGTTTGCTGAAGGCAAGGTTCCAGTAATGCGCACAACCAGTCCGCAAAGACCTGTAACCGATGAGAGAAATGCCTGCGATGCTGATAAAGCAGCGTCATCGGCATAGGCTCTGCCTGCCAGTCTGGCAGAACCTCCACCAGATCTCCCGCCTGCAGAGGCTTCTGAACGTCATAAGCCGGGACCTGAATCAGCCCCAGCCCAGCCAGACAACAGGCAATCAGGGCCTCAGCACTGTTTACTGTCACCCGTCCGGCCATTGCCTGCGTGCAGAGCCGGCCGTTCTCCATCCATTCCCACTCTTCCACCCGCCCGCTGAACGCAGAGGCGTAACCCACCGCCAGATGCTGTGACAGGTCATGGGGTGTGGCCGGAACACCGTAACGCGCCAGATAAGAAGGACTGGCGACGTTCATTAAAGTCAGTTCTCCGACTTTCCTGCCAATCAGGCCGGAATCCTGCAACGGGCCGATACGCAGCACGCAATCAATCCCGTCTTCCACCAGATTAACAGGCCTGTCAGTCACCCCCAGTTCGATATCAATTTCAGGATAGCGTTCCAGAAAGTCTGGCAAGGCGGGTGCCACAATCAGCCGCCCGATACGCCCCGGCATATCGACCCGCAAGATACCGCGTGGAGCGGCTTTATCGCGCCGGAACAGCCCCTCCGCTTCCTCAACGTCAGACACCAGCCGGAGGCAGACATCATAAAAAGCCCTGCCGTCTGCCGTGGTGGTAACTGTACGCGTGGTGCGGGACAACAGCCGTGCCCCTACCCGGCTTTCCAACGCCTGAATCGCCGTGGAAACGGAAGACCGGGGCATGTTGAGCGTGTCCGCAGCTCTTGAAAAACTGCCAGAGTCCACAACACGCAGAAAAATACGAAACAGATCAATCCGGTCCACGAAACCCTCGGGTCATACGCCTTATTGTTCGTATTATACGACAAGTGTTGTATAAAGAGACTAATTTATTAAGGAAACCGAGATGATACTTTTTGCTACATGAAAGTCCGCATCCCGCGGTTCTTTCAACGGAAGGACAAACGGATATGGCAGACCATACACTTAAAGGAAAAACCGTTCTGATCACGGGGGGCGCCAAAAACCTTGGCGGCCTGATTGCCCGCGATCTGGCAGCCCACGGCGTGAAGGCTGTGGCCATTCATTACAACAGTGACGCCAGCGCCCCCGATGCGGAAAAAACTCTGGCAGACCTCAAAGCCGCCGGCGTGCAGGCTGTCGCCCTGCAGGCCGACCTGACAACCGCCGCTGCCAACAGCAAACTGTTTGCTGACACCATTACCGCCATCGGCAAACCTGACATCGCCATCAATACCGTCGGTAAAGTGCTGAAAAAACCGATTGCCGAGACGTCAGAAGCTGAATTTGATGAGATGTTCGCCATCAATTCCAAAGCCGCCTATTTCTTTATTAAGGAGGCCGGACTGCATCTGAATGATAACGGTAAGATCGTAACGCTCGTGACATCCCTCCTCGGTGCCTACACGCCGTTCTATTCCACTTATGCAGGCGCCAAAGCACCGGTTGAACATTTTACACGCGCGGCCTCCAAGGAGTTTGGTGCCCGCGGGATTTCAGTCAACGCTATTGGTCCGGGTCCGATGGACACACCGTTTTTCTACGGTCAGGAAGCACCTGAGGCCGTGGCCTATCATAAATCCGCAGCAGCCCTGTCCGCCTTTAGCAAAACAGGCCTGACAGACATTGAGGATATTGCACCCTTCGTCCGTTTTCTGGTCTCGGAAGGCTGGTGGATGACGGGCCAGACCATTCTGGTCAATGGTGGCTATACCACAAAATAACGTGGACTTTCAGGAAAGGAGCCTCCGTGGCCCTTTCCTTCCATACTCAACAAACTGTTGCGTTTTTTTATCGACTATTTATGAGTAGCGTCAGAAGCATCAAGAGTCAGGCCGACGCCTGACACCAACCTGCATCCGTGCAAGGTGGTGCCTTCCCTGTTTTGCAGGAAGGGATGTGGCCAGAAGACCGGCAATAACGGACCCATGCCACGCGCGTCGTCGCTTTGTCTTTTGATCTCAACCGTTTTGAAGAGATCAAACATGACACAGATTACCCAACAGTTTGCCAGCGATAACTATGCCGGAATCTGCCCGGAAGCACTTGCTGCCATGCAGGATGCCAATCAGGGCTATGTCCCCGCCTATGGTGAAGACCTCTGGACCACCAGAGCCGCCGACGCCTTCCGCACCCTGTTTGAAAAAGACTGTGATGTTTTTTTTGCCTTTAACGGCACGGCAGCCAACGCGCTGGCTCTGGCCTCTCTCTGTCAGTCCTATAACAGTGTGATCTGCTCCGCTCTCGCGCATGTTGAGACGGATGAGTGTGGCGCGCCGGAGTTTTTTTCCAACGGCTCCAAGCTGCTGACTGCCCCCACACAGGGAGGCAAGCTGACGCCGGAGGCTATCCGCACACTGGCAACGGGACGGACGGATATTCACTTCCCCAAACCGCGTGCAGTCACCATTACCCAGCCCACGGAAACCGGGCAGGTTTATACACTGGCGGAAATTCAGGCCATTTCAGCCGTCTGCCGGGATCTGGGCCTGCGCCTGCACATGGATGGCGCCCGTTTTGCCAATGCCTGTGCGGCTCTCGGCTGCTCCCCTGCTGAAATGACATGGCAATCCGGCGTGGACGTACTGTGTTTTGGCGGCACCAAAAACGGCATGGCCGTTGGGGAAGCAATTCTCTTTTTTGACCGCGCACTGGCGGACGGCTTTGACTACCGTTGTAAACAGGCCGGACAACTGGCTTCCAAAATGCGCTTTCTGACCGCACCGTGGGTTGGCATACTGGAAAGCGGCGCATGGCTGCGCAACGGTCAGGCCGCCAACACGGCAGCAGCCCATCTTGCCAGACAAATTGAACCTCTTGAAGGGCTGGACCTGATGTTTCCGGCAGAAGCCAACGCCGTCTTTCTGAAGGCCCCGGCATCCTTACTGGACGGCCTGCGGGACAAAGGCTGGCGCTTTTATACATTTATCGGAGGGGGCGCACGGTTCATGTTTGCATGGGATGCGGACCTTACGCAGGTCGATGCGTTAGCGGCAGATATTAAAAGTCTGCACGCAGCCCTTTAACGGTCAGTCCTTTTTGTTATGACCCGAAATGAAATTTCAATCGGCCAGTCCCTGCCCTTCGCAAGGCTGGCCTTGCCGCTGCAAACCGGATATGTTCAGTCCACTTTTCACTTAAAATCTGGTTCCTAACGCATGCCTGACGGTTCTTCTCCTGTAACGCGTTCCTCCTCAGCCTCCCTGCCCGAAATCCGTCATGACTGGACGGTACCGGAAATTCAGGCTCTGCTGGACCTCCCGTTTCCGGAGCTGATGTTCCGCGCTCAGGCCACGCACCGGGCGCATTTCGACCCTACGGAAATGCAGATTTCCACCCTGCTTTCCATCAAGACAGGCGGCTGCCCCGAAGACTGCGCCTACTGCCCGCAAAGCGCCCTGCACGAAAAAAGTGTGAAGGCCGAACGCCTGATGGCCGTGGATGCTGTGCTGTCGGAAGCCCGCAAGGCGAAAGACGCCGGAGCCAGCCGCTTCTGCATGGGGGCCGCCTGGCGCTCCCCCAAGGATCATGATCTGGAAACCGTCTGCGCCATGATTGAGGGCGTCAAGGGGCTGGGACTGGAAACCTGCGTGACGCTGGGGATGCTTGATGCCGGACAGGCTGGCAGACTGCGGGACGCCGGGCTGGACTACTACAACCATAATCTGGATACCTCTCCGGAATATTATGGCGACATCATCACCACCCGCACCTATCAGGACCGGCTGGATACGCTGTCCAACGTGCGCGATGCGGGCATCAATGTCTGCTGCGGCGGCATTGTCGGCATGGGTGAAAACGAGACCGACCGCGCAGGGCTGATTGCCGCTCTCGCCTCCCTGCCCGCGCACCCGGAAAGCGTTCCGATCAACCTGCTGGTCCGCGTTAAAGGCACCCCGCTGGGCGAGTCTGAGGCCGTTGACCCACTGGATTTTGTCCGCATGATTGCCGCAGCACGCATCACCATGCCCAAAAGCCGGGTGCGTCTGGCTGCGGGCCGGGAGGATATGAGTGATGAAACACAGACCCTGTGCTTCCTTGCTGGTGCCAATTCCATTTTCTATGGCGAACGCCTGCTGACCACGCCCAACCCTCAGGCTTCGCGGGATCGCAAGCTTCTGGACAAGCTGGGTATGCATACCACCGGCATTTCCGTTTAAAATGTTTCTTGCATTCCTTGCCTGATCTGCGTCAGGAGCTGTCGCATGTCTTATATGGTCAAGGAAATGTTCCTCACCTTACAGGGTGAGGGCGGACAGGCCGGGCGACCGGCCGTGTTCTGTCGTTTTGCGGGATGCAACCTGTGGTCTGGCCGGGAAGCCGACCGCGCTGAAGCCATCTGCCAGTTCTGTGATACTGATTTTATCGGTACGGATGGAGAGGGCGGCGGCAAGTTTGAAACGGCTGAAAAACTTGCTGAGACAATCGCCAGCTTCTGGCCCGAGAGCGGCAACGCCATGACCCTGCCGGGACTGGTGGTTTTTACTGGCGGTGAGCCCCTGCTCCAGCTTGATGCGCCCCTGATCAAAGCCATGCATGCCCGCAATTTTTCCATCGCCGTGGAAAGCAACGGGACACTGACCGCTCCGGAGGGCCTGGACTGGCTGTGCATCAGCCCCAAAGCGGGCGCACCGCTGGAACAAAAAAGCGGGACTGAACTCAAGCTGGTCTATCCGCAGATTGGGCTGGACCCGGCCACGCTGGAAGAGCTCGATTTTCAATATTTCTGGCTGCAACCTATGGACGGCCCCAACCAGCAGGAAAACACGCAGGCCGCCATCCGCTACTGTCTGGCCCACCCTAAATGGGGCCTTTCTTTACAGACCCACAAGCTGACCGGTATCCCCTGACCCATGTCTACTCCCTTACGCGCCGCTGATGAAGCTGCTCTGGTCCTGTTCTCCGGCGGGCAGGATTCCGCCACCTGTCTGGCATGGGCTCTTGCCCGGTTTGGCCGGGTGGAAACACTGGGCTTTGATTACGGGCAGCGGCATGCTGTGGAACTGGAATGCCGCGAGACGTTGCGGGAAGGCCTGCGGGCGCAAAACCCGCTCTGGAAAGAGCGGCTGGGCATGGACCATACGCTCGCACTTGGGGCGCTAGGCGATATTTCTGAAACAGCCCTGACCCGCAATGCTGAAATTGCCATGGAAAAAGACGGGCTCCCGAATACCTTCGTACCGGGCCGCAACATCATTTTTCTGACTTTTGCCGCAGCCCTCGCCGCGCGCCGTGGCATCCGCCATATTGTGACCGGGGTGTGTGAGACGGATTATTCCGGCTATCCTGACTGCCGGGACGATACCATCAAGGCTGTGCAGGTGGCTCTCAACCTTGGTATGGACTCACGCTACGTTCTGCACACCCCCCTCATGTGGATTGATAAAGCCGAAACATGGGCACTGGCCGAAGAACTGGGCGGAGCAGCGCTTGTTTCCCTGATCAATCAGGAAAGCCACACCTGCTATCTGGGAGACCGGCAAAGCCTGCATCCGTGGGGACATGGCTGTGGGCAATGCCCGGCCTGTGACCTGCGCCGTGCAGGGTGGGACGAGTATGTCGCGAGCAAAACCCATGCCTGATCTGGTTTTTACCCGTCGCTTTTCCATGGGCCACCGGCTGATCCACGGCGCCAGTGAATCCTGCGCCCTGCCCCACGGGCATAATGAGTTTGTGACCGTACGCCTCACACCCACGCATCCCGCGCGGCTGGATGGCAGAGGGAATATGCCGGTCTCTTTTCAGCGGGCTAAAAGCACGTGGCATCGTTTTGTTGATGAAAAGCTGGATCACGCCCTGCAACTGGCGGAAGATGACCCGCTTCTGGCGTGGTTTCAGGCAAACGAGCCCGCACGGGCGCAGCGTATTGTCATCACCCCCGGTGACCCGACAACAGAACTGATGGTCTGCCTAATGATGGCAAAGCTCAACGCTTTCCTGAAGGCGGATGGAGATGTTCTCCGCTGCACAGAAGTTTCCTTGCAGGAAACACCCACCAACACAGTCAGCTTCAGCGGTAATCCGGAAGAGATGATCCCGGCCGGCCGTTCACCTGAATCCTGCTGGTGGAACCGTGCGGATATGTCGATTTCTGATTAAAAACCGCTTGCTCTGTCTGTACAGAGCCTTTCTACCGCCGCTTTACTGCCCGCCCCTCTTTTATCGGGGCAGGCAATAAGACTGCGTGAGCGTTCAGACTTCTTCCAGTTGCAGAACCTTGGTGGTTTTATCCCGCAATTCGGCACAGAGGTCAGGATTATTTGCCAGAGTCTGCCCGTAGGACGGGATCATCGCTTTCAGCTTGGCATCCCACTCAGGGAGTTTCTCCGCAAAACATTTCTTCAGCACTGTCAGCATGATCGGCGCGGCAGTCGAAGCCCCCGGAGACGCCCCCAGCAGAGCGGCAACAGACCCATCCGCGCTGGAAATAACTTCCGTCCCGAACTGGAGAACGCCGCCTTTTTCCGCGTCTTCCTTAATAATCTGCACGCGCTGTCCGGCCACAACCAGTTCCCAGTCCTTGGAACGCGCGGTGGGAACAAAATCCCGCAGCGCGCTCATTCGTTCACTGCTGGACTGCATAACCTGCTGGATCAGATATTTGGTCAGCGGCCAGTTATCCCGCGCGACTGACAGAATGGCTTTGATATTATCAGGACGGATGGAACGGGGCAGATCCATCAGAGAGCCATATTTGAGGAAACGGGTGGAAAACCCTGCATACGGCCCAAACAGCAGCGCTGGCTTGCCGTCAATCATACGGGTATCCAGATGCGGCACAGACATGGGCGGCGCACCGACGGAAGCCTTGCCATAAACCTTTGCATGGTGCTGCGCCACAATCTCCGGATTGGTGCAGCGCAGGAACTGCCCACTGACAGGAAACCCGCCCACCCCTTTTGCTTCCGGGATGCCCGTTTTCTGGAGGAGAGAAAGCGCGCCCCCACCGGCCCCGATAAACACAAAACGGGCGCTGACGGTGCGCTGCGTGTTCAGGCGCAAATCCTGCACCAGCACCTGCCACCGCCCATCCGGGCCGCGTTTAATGTTCAGCACATCATGCTGCGTATGAAGGGTGCATCCGGCTGTTTCCGTCAGATAGCTGAACAGCAGGCGGGTCAGAGCGCCATAATTCACATCCGTGCCGTTCAGGCTGCGTGTTACGGCCAGCGGCTGCCCCGGCGGCCGCGCCTGCATGACAAGCGGCATCCACTGCGCCATCTGGGCCGGATCTTCAGAATATTCCATACCCGCAAAAAGCGGATGGGCATTCAGCGCCTCATGCCGTTTCCGCAGGAAGGCAACATTCGCTTCCCCCCACACAAAACTCATATGCGGGACAGGCGTAATAAAATCACGCGGCGAGGCAATCACTTTGCTCTCAACCAGATGGGACCAGAACTGGCGGGAAATCTGGAAGGCCTCATTCACCGCCACAGCTTTGCTGATATCCACGCTGCCATCAGCTTTCTGGGGCGTATAATTCAGCTCGCACAGGGCAGAGTGGCCGGTGCCTGCATTATTCCACGCATCCGAGCTTTCTTCCGCCACGTTGTCCAGGCGCTCGAAAATGCTGATACGCCAGTCCGGCTGTAACTGCCGGAGAAACACCCCAAGTGTGGCGCTCATCACGCCTCCACCAATCAGGACGACATCAACGGATGAGGAAGGATCGGTCGTGGTGGAACTCATCATGGTCTCCGCATTATAAGCCCGTTTCTTCCCATGGAAGCTGGAGACAGGCACAGTCTTCCCGCTTGCCGTGGTTCCTGCTCCGGCGCAAGAGCAGGCTTAAAGTAACCCGGTATGGTTATACGCTTATCCTATGCCACATTTTCTGCCCGCAGCAGTTCTCATCTCTGCGAGAGCGGAGCAGCATTGCATGAACCTAGCAGCCAGACGCGCGTTTGGTGGGGCAGGCTTACGGTGAAAACAAAAAGGATGACACGCTATGGCGATTAAAAAATCCGGTTCCGCCCACTGGGAAGGTTCTATCAAGGAAGGGCATGGCACCGTTTCTACGGAAAGCAATGCCCTGAAAAGTCAGCCTTATGGTTTTAATACGCGCTTTGAAGATAAGCCCGGCACGAACCCCGAAGAGCTTCTCGGTGCGGCACACGCAGCCTGTTTTTCCATGGCGCTTTCCCTGATTCTGGGAGAAGCCGGGCTGACGGCAAAATCCATCGACACCAAGGCCGTTGTCAGCCTGACCAAAGCGGCTGATGGGTTTGAAATTGATGCCGTCGCCCTCACCCTTAAAGCAGACGTGCCGGGTACGACAAACGAGCAGTTTCAGGCTCTGGCCAATAAGGCCAAAACGGGCTGCCCGGTCTCCAAACTGTTCAAGGCGACCATTACGCTGGACGCCACGCTGGCTGGCTAAAAATCAGCCAACCTGCCCGCGATGCCGCAAAAGATGGTCTGCCAGCACGCAGGCCATCATGGCTTCTCCAACCGGCACAGCACGAATCCCGACACAGGGGTCATGCCGCCCTTTGGTGATCACATCTTTATTCTGACCATCCCGCGTAACAGACGGCACAGGCGCCAGCATGGAGCTGGTCGGCTTGACTGCAAACCGCGCCACAACTGGCTGACCACTGGAAATGCCACCCAGAATACCGCCAGCATGGTTCGCGCCAAACGCTATCTGCCCATCCTGCATGGAGAGTGCGTCTGCATTTTCAAACCCGGTCAGGGCGGCAGAGGCAAACCCGTCACCAATTTCCACGCCCTTGACGGCGTTAATGCTCATCAGCGCGGCCGCCAGATCTGAATCCAGCTTGCCATAGACAGGCGCGCCCAGACCGGGGGGAACGCCCTCCGCCACAACTTCAATTACGGCCCCGATGGACAGTCCGGCTTTCCGGATACCCGCCAGATACTCTTCCCACTCCGGCACACAGGCCGCATCCGGGCAGAAGAACGGGTTGCGCGTCACTTCGTCCCAGTCCCAGCGGGAGCGGTCAATTTTGTGCGGCCCAAGCTGAACCAGCGCGCCACGAATACGCACATCCGGCCCCAGAACCTGCCGGGCCACGGCTCCGGCAGCCACCCGGCACGCGGTTTCACGCGCGGAAGAACGGCCCCCTCCGCGATAGTCGCGAATGCCGTATTTCAGATCATAGGTCAGATCTGCATGGCCGGGGCGATAGGTCTGGGCAATATCCCCATAATCACGCGACCGCTGATCGGTATTTTCTATCAGCAGAGAAATCGGGGTGCCTGTTGTCTGGCCTTCAAACACGCCAGAGAGGATGCGCACGGCATCCGGCTCCTTGCGCTGAGTGGTAAAGGCCGACTGCCCGGGCCGCCGCTGGTCCAGAAACGGCTGAATATCGGCTTCTGTCAGAGGCAGGCGGGGCGGGCAGCCATCCACGACACAGCCAATGGCCGGTCCATGACTCTCCCCCCATGTAGTGACGCGGAAAAGATGGCCAAAGCTGTTGTAGGACACGCTAAATCCTCAGTCGCCTGATACGGAGATATCCGGAGCCGTGGGGTTTTTCATCCCCACAATATTATAACCGCAATCAACGTGATGAATTTCACCCGTTACGCCGGAAGAAAGGTCAGACAGCATATACAGCCCTGCCCCGCCAACTTCTTCCAGACCCACATTGCGTTCCAGCGGCGCGTTATACTGGTTCCATTTCAGAATATAACGGAAGTCGCCAATCCCGCTGGCAGCCAGCGTCTTGATGGGACCTGCGGAAATACCGTTTACACGGATCCCGTCACGTCCCAGATCAGCCGCCATGTAACGGACAGAGGCTTCCAGCGCGGCTTTGGCAACACCCATTACGTTGTAATGCGGCATGACACGCTCAGCGCCCAGATAGCTCAGCGTCAGCAGAGAGCCGCCGTCCTTCATCAGAGCTGACGCGCGCTGCGCAACGGCGGTAAAGGAATAGCAGGAAATATCCAGAGCCGTCAGAAAAGCCTCACGGGGGGTATCAACATACCGACCGCGCAGAAACTGCTTATCGGCCCAGCCAATGGCATGGACCACAAAGTCCAGCTTGCCCCATTCACGCTCCAGTGTGGCGAACAGTTCATCCAGAGCCGCCTCATCCGTCACATCACAGGGCAGAACCAGAGAGGCCCCGATGCTTTCGGCCAGCGGCTTGACGCGCTTGCCAAGGGCTTCACCCTGATAGGTGAAAGCCATCTCGCCACCCTGTGCGGCTACAGCCTGCGCAATCCCCCATGCAATGGAGCGATCATTGGCAACACCCATTATCAGACCTTTTTTGCCCTGCATCAATGTGCCCTGGGCGGGCAATGTGGTGTTGTGAGAAGACATGCTGTGACCTCGACCTGTCTGTTGACTGTACTCTGAAACTTGTAGCGGTTGGTCGCATACCACAGCCTGCTAAACAAGACCTAAGCGCCTGCTAACGCTTCAAACCATTCATGCCTTTCGATACAAAGCGTGAAGAGCAGGTTTTTTTGATGCTGAAAGAAACAGGGTATGACTGACTCCACCATCTCCACGCCCCCGGCTCCAACGCCCACACTGATTGACCTTGCGGCCGATCCGTTCACCCTGTTTTCCGCATGGATGCAGGAGGCCGAAAAAACCGAGCCCTCAGACCCCAACGCCATGGTGGTTGCAACCAGCACCCCGGATGGCCACCCCTCGGCCCGTATTGTGCTGCTGAAGGGCATGGATCGGCGGGGTTTTGTTTTCTACACCAATCAGGACAGCCGCAAGGGGCATGAACTGGCAGAAAACCAGCATGTTGCCCTGCTGTTCCACTGGAAGAGCCTGCGCCGGCAGATCCGCATTGAAGGAACTGTCACGCCCGTTACGCCGGAAGAAGCCGATGCGTATTTTGCGAGTCGGAGCCGGATTTCCCGTATGGGGGCCGTGGCATCCGACCAGTCCCGCCCGCTGGCAGACCGCGCCATTTTTGAGCAGCGCCTGAAGGATGTGGAAGCCCGGTATGAAGGGCAGGATCTGATCCCGCGTCCCGCCAACTGGTCTGGCTACCGGGTTGAGCCATCCTGTTTTGAGTTCTGGCAGGAAAGACCCTACCGCCTGCATGATCGTGCGACATGGACGCGTGAAGGAAACCACTGGAATGTCACGCGTTTATATCCATAACTCTTACGGAACAGATCATCCGCACGGCCTGTCCGATTCCTGTAGAGACGGAGAACAAAAACAATGAAAGACGTCCGTAAAATCCTGCTTCCTATGGTCAGCACCTCCAATGGGGAGGCTGCGCTGATCCGTGGCTATAATTTCGCCCGCCGTTTTGGCGCGCATCTGGCCGTGCTGCATGTCCGCCCGGACGGGCGGGACATTGCTCCGCTGGCAGGCGAAGGCTTGTCCGGTGCCATGGTGGAAGATCTCATGCGCACGGCGGAGCATGAAAGCTCCCGCCATGCGCATGAGGTCCGTGCACTGTTTGAACGCTTTGTTGCCGCACACCCGGATATTGAGGTGATCTCACCTCATTCCACCTTTCCGTGGGACAAGCCGAGCATCAGCTTCAATGTTATCAATGGTGCGGAAAGTGAGATTGTTCCCTCGCACGCACGCCTTTCGGATTTCACTCTGGTCCCTCACCCGGATTCAGGCGCTGAGGTTTCCTCTTCCGAAACACTGCATGCGGTGCTTTTTGACAGTGGACGCCCTGTGGTGATCGCCCCGCGCACGCCGCCCAAAGGCATGATCAAGCGTGTCTGTATCGGGTGGAATGGCACGGCAGAATCGTCATCCGCCCTGCGTGGCGCTCTGGCATGGGCCCACACGGCAGAAGCCGTACGCGTTCTGCATTGCGGGGACTATCAGCGCCGTGGCCCCAAGGCGCGGGATGTGATCGACTATCTGTCCTTCCACGGGATCAAAGCCGACTCTGTAGAATTTCCGCCGGTAGACCGTGATGTTGGCAAAGGGCTCCTCGCCGCCTGCCATGACTTCAATGCCGATATGCTGGCCATGGGCGCTTATTCTCACTCCCGCCTGCGACAGCTCATTCTGGGTGGGGTCACCCGCTATATTCTGGAACATGCAGACCTGACGGTGCTGATGAGCCGTTAAAGCCCGGCTGTCTGATCCTTTACACTTTCAGACAAAAAGAAACCCCGGCGTGCTCACGCATTCCGGGGTTTCACATGCCCAATGATACGGCTTATCTGGAAGGACGACGGCCCAGTGATGGCGTTACGCTTTTTCAGGGTCAGGCAGGGTAAAGCTTAGTCCGTCGTAAGCAGCTTCCACGCCTGCTGGCAGAGTGTTCCGCATCCACGCCCAGTCCATGTCCGGCCCCAGATGCGTCAGAATGAGGCGGCGTGGCTGAACGCGCTCCTTCCACTCCAGCACCCTCTCCAGCCAGGCATGGGCGCTATGGGGTTCTTTCTGGAAGCAATCGACAATCCAGGTATCGACCCCAGCCAGCACATCAAACGATGCTTCCGGCAGTTCCACAGTATCCGTGCTATAGGCAAAATCCCCGCACCGCAGCCCGCCGGAAGGAATGCGCCCGTGATTCTGCTCAAACAGGGAAATTTTATAGCCACTCATTACAACGTCGCCGTGTAACGGCACTGGCTGCGCCTCAACTACCGCCCGGAAAAAATGAGGCGCGGTGGTCCATGGCTGAAAAACGTAGTTGAAACGCGTCTGGACTTCTTCCAGCACGGAAGGCGTGGCGTAGGCCGTAATGGGCTGCCCGATTGTGCGGTTAATGCCCCGCACTTCATCCAGACCAGCAATATGGTCCGCATGGGCGTGCGTGAAGAATATGGATCTGAAGGCGCTGATTCCGTTCGCCAGAAGCTGGGCACGAATATCAGGACCGGTATCGACCAGAATCCCTTCCCCATCGTCCATCCGGATAAAAACTGACGCACGGGTGCGGATATTCCGGGGCTCGTTCGGGTCACACTGCCCCCAGATACCGCGGCCATCTTCGCCGCCCAGCATTGGCACACCAGCAGACCCGCCACACCCCAGAATTGTAACCTTCATGCGGTCGCCTTCCCTCTTCAGGCCGCCTTGCGGAAGAGCCGGAAAAAATTATCGGTCGTCATCTGCGTAAACGCGGCGAGATCCTGCCCGCGTTCCTGCGCAAGACAGGCGGCCGTATAGGCCACATAAGCGGGCTGGTTCCTCTTTCCACGGCGCGGCACCGGAGCCAGAAACGGGGAATCGGTTTCAACCAGAAGACGGTCAGCGGGCAGATCCCGCGCGACGTCACGGAACTCGCCACATTTAGGGAATGTCGCAATACCGGAGAAACTGACAGACCCGCCGAGATCCACCACACACCGGGCCAGATCAACGCTGGACGCAAAGCAGTGCAGCAAAATGGGGAATGCCCCCTTTTCTGCCTCATCCCGCAAAATCTGCGCCACATCCTCATCCGCCTGCCGGGCGTGGATGATAATGGGAATATTCAGAGCGCGGGCTGCACCAATATGGTTGCGGAAACTCTCATGCTGGAGCGGCCTGACCTCTTCTGCCCCGTGAAAATAATCCAGACCGCTCTCACCAATACCCACCACGTTCGGGGCATCTGCAATCGCGACAATCTCTTCCACTGAGGGCACCGGGCCTTCTTCAACATGGTCAGGATGCGTGCCAAGCGTGCACCAGATTTTCACGTCTGGCGTGCTGAAGCCCGTCAGACGCTTCTGTTCATCCGCACGAGCCAGCCGCGTCCCGATCGTCACCATCCCGCTGATGCCGGCCTCTCGGGCCGCCGCCAGCAATCCGGGCAGTTCTTCGTCCGCAAAGTGGTCCAGATGACAGTGGGAATCGATCAGTCCAGTCATACTCGTCTCATTCACGCCGGATCAGCGGCTTCAACATAGCGCGGGAAAATCCCCTGCGGCGCGGGGAGCACGCGGCCTCCCGGAAGCGGTGTTTCCAGAGCAGCAAACGTACGCTCCTCTTCCGTCACCCCAAGCTGGGTCAGCATCCGGTCCATGCTCTGCGGCATGTAGGGCTGGAGCATGGTAGCAATGCCGCGCAGAGCATCGACCAGAACACGCAGCACATCGTTCATCCGTTCCGGGTCAGTCTTTTTGAGCGCCCAGGGAGCCTGATGGTCGATATAGGCATTGCAGGCGCGGATCACTTTCCACACATCTTCCAGCGCATCGGTCAGCGCACACCGGTCGAGCTGGCTGCCCATCAGCTCAGGCAACACCGCCACATGGTTAAGAAGCTGCGTATCTTCTTCCGTCAGCGTGCGCCGCTCTGGCAGCACACCACCACAATTGCGGGCCACCAGAGACAGAGTGCGCTGCGCCAGATTACCCAGATCGTTCGCCAGCTCAACATTATTCCGCACAATCAGAGACTTGCGAGACAGATCGCTATCCCCGCCAAACGGGACTTCCCGCAATAGGAAGAATCGCACGGTGTCCAGACCGAATTCCTGCACAAGATCACGCGGGTCCACCACATTGCCCAGAGATTTGCTCATCTTCTGGCCTTCAACAGTCCACCAGCCGTTTGCAAAAATCTTTTTAGGCAGCTCAATCCCGGCAGCCATCAGGAACGCGGGCCAGTAAATAGCGTGGAAGCGCGCAATATCTTTACCCACCAGATGCTGGCTGGCAGGCCAGAAGCGCGCACGCGGCGCTGCGGCATCCGGGTAGTCTAGCGCGCTGAGATAGTTCGCCAGCGCATCAAACCAGACATACATCACATGCGCCTCATCCCCCGGCACCGGGATACCCCAGTTAAAGCTGGTGCGGCTGATGGACAGGTCCCGCAGCCCCTGCTTCACGAAGCTGATAATCTCGCGCTTCATCCCGTGTGGGCCAAGGAAGTCCGGGTTGGCCTCATAATGTGCCAGCAGGCGGTCCTGAAACGCGGAGAGGCGGAAGAAGTAAGACGGCTCCTTCACCCATTCCACCGGAGCGCCGGTCGGCGCGACCTTCTGGCCATCCGGCCCTTCAATCAGTTCATCTTCACCATAGAAACATTCATCGCGCAGCGCGTACCAGCCTTCATACGCGCCGAGATAAATGGCGTCATTTTCCGCCACTTTCTGCCAGAGCGCCTGTGCGCCTTTAATGTGGCGTGGCTCCGTTGTGCGGATAAAATCATCGTAGGAAATCGCCATGGCGTCCGCCATGCTGCGGAAGTCATCAGACACCTTGTCCGCAAAGGCCTTCGGCACCACACCGGCAGCCTGCGCGGCCTGCTCCACTTTCTGACCATGCTCATCTGTGCCTGTCAGGAAAAACACATCATCTCCGGCCAGACGATGGAACCGCGCCAGCACGTCCGCCGCAATGGAGGTATAAGCGTGGCCAATGTGCGGCGCGCCGTTCACATAATAAATCGGGGTGGTGACGTAGAAAGGGCGGGTCATGCAATACTCGCAATAGTCATGGCTTCGAGAAGTGTTTCCTGTTTATCGAGATTGAAGCGTTCCGTCTCGCCCTGAAGACGCATGATGGCTTCCCATGCGTCTGCCAGAGCAACACAGGCGGCATGGCCCTGCCGGGCAGCAGAGCGGGCCCGCTCCTGAAGAAAGTCAGATAATAGGCTGAAAAATAAGTTAAACCCATCATCTTTACGGAGAACAATCTCGGCAATTTCGTAGCCCCGGCTGGCGGAAAGACCGTTCAGGGTTTCTTCCACCAGACTGGCAATCTGACCGTTCTTATCCGCAAGAAACGCCGCAGCACGCCCCGGCGCACCATGGGCGGCCGCCTGCACCCGGCTGATTTCCTCGGCGGACGCATCAGGCTGAATGCGTCTGAGCACAGCCATCATGTCCGTAGGAGCCAGTGGTTCCAGTTCCAGCCTGCGGCACCGGCTGCGGATGGTTGGCAGCAGACGCCCCGGTGCGGAACATGTCAGCAGCAAAACAGCTGCAGGAGGAGGTTCTTCCAGAATTTTTAGCAAAGCGTTGGCGGCACTTCGGTTAAGCCACTCAGCACCATCCACAATCACGACGCGCCAGCCGCCTTCCGCTGCCGTACGACGCAAAAAGGCATTGATGGGCCGCACCTCGTCCGCGACAATCTCACCCCGATAACGCTGCTTTTTTTCATCAAAACTGCGGCTGACAACCAGAAGGTCAGCATGGGTCGCCGCCGAAATCCGGCGTCCTGCCGGACTTTCCGCCTCTTCTCCCCCCAGAATCATCCGGGCCAGACGGAATGCAAACGTCGCCTTGCCGATGCCCGGTGGTCCGGTGATCAGCCAGGCATGGGGAAGGCGTCCGCCTTCAAAAATCTTACGAAATGCCTGAAGAGGCGCCTCATGCCCTTGCAAATGCAGGGAGGCCTGACGCGGGTCACCCTCCACGGGTCAGGCCCGCGCGAGGTGAGAAAGAATATCTTTCACAATCAGGCTATTAATCTCTTCTGCTGACTGTTCGTCGGTCTGCAACCTGCGAACGCGCCCGGTATTCTGGCGGGCAATTTCACGGAACCCGGCGGATACCCGCGCATGAAACGCCTCATCAGACTGTTCATACCGGTCCACCGGCGCGCCGCGGGTTGCCAGCCGTAGGCGGGCGATATTCCGTGGCGCTTCCAGAAGGAACGTTACGTCCGGGTCCTGCCCTAACTGATTTTGCAGGCGAGCAATCAGATCCAGTACATCCGGCTCTCCTTCCGCGCGCCCATACCCCTGATAGGCCATGGTCGAATCTGTAAACCGGTCACACACTACAATCTGGCCTCTGGCCAGTGCAGGGGTAATCATGTTGTCCAGATGGTCAGCACGGGCAGCAAAATGCGTCAGGATCTCGGCCCGCAGGGAAAGCGGATTTTTGCCAAACAGCAGAAGCTGCCGCAAATCTTCCGCTCCCGGAGAGCCACCCGGCTCCCGCGTCGTCAGAACATCATGCCCGAGAGACGCAAGAGCGGACTGAAGCAGCCGGAGCTGGGTAGACTTCCCAACCCCCTCGCTCCCTTCCAGTGTGACAAACAGACCTTTTGTCATGGCTCAGAGATGCAGACGACGTGCGGCGCGCCCAAAGACACCCAGAGCCGGGACACTCTGCCCGGCCACCACCGGCACCAGAGCCTGCCGTCCACCCGGCAGCAGAACCGTCAGTTGCCCTACAGGCTGGCCCTGCTGGATCGGGGCTGCAATCGGACCCTGATAATCCAGAGACATATGGGTGCCATTCCGCCAGCCATGCGGCAGCATCATCACAAAATCCTGCCCGGCCACCAGCGGCACAGTCTGGTTCACACCCATCCAGACAGGAGCCTGTTCCAGAACATCCCCTTTGGAGACAATCTTCGCGGATTCGAAATTGGCAAAAGCCCAGCCCATCAGGCGTTCGCCTTCACGCGCACGCGCGCCGTCTGACGGCAGGCCGTTGATCGCCATAATCACCCGGCGGCCTTCTCGCTCGGAAGAGGCGCACAGCCCGAACCCACCGGCATCGGTGTGGCCGGTCTTCAGGCCGTCAGCCAGCCCTTTGACCACCAGAGCGTTGCGGTTCGCCTGACGGATCTTGTTGAAGAAGAACTCTTTTTCCGAGAAATAATGATAATATTCCGGGAAATCATGAATCAGCCGCAGAGCCAGATAGGCCACATCGCGGGCCGTCATGTAGTGGTTTTCCGCGGGCCAGCCGGTAGCATTCATAAAGTGGGAGTTGGTCAGACCCAGCTTGCCCGCCATGTCGTTCATCAGGGCGACAAACTGTTCTTCGGACCCGGAAATCCCTTCCGCCAGAACGATACAGGCATCATTCCCGGACTGGATCACCATCCCCTGAATGAGGTCCTGCACCGGAATGCTCTGCCCCAGCGGCACGAACATACGTGACCCCTGCATGCGCCAGGCCCGCTCGCTCACCGGGAGCTGCTGGTCCAGCCGCAGGCGACCTGCCTTGAGCATGCTGAAGGTGACGTAAGCCGTCATCATCTTGGTCAGAGAGGACGGGGGCATCCGTTCATCCGCTGCTTTTTCAAGCAGGGTTGTGCCACTCTTATAGTCAACAATGCAGGCCCAGCGCGCCAGTGTATCCAGCGGGCCAACAGGCGTGGTGGCAGGCGTCTGCGCCACAGCATCAGGCAGAGGAACTGCGCTGCCAGCAGGAGCCGCCGCAGCATGCGGATGCGCTCCCTTTGATTTGCGGGCAAAAGCGGTCAGAGAATAACTACCTGAGAGGAGGGCTGCGCCTCCTGCGAGAAGAAACCGTCGAGTTTGCACGTTCTTTCCTATTCGACGACGATATGAGATCCGGTCAAGCCATCAGCGAGTGCGCGCTTCAGGGCCGCATCCGCGTCGCTTATAGTCGTAAAAGGTCCTTGTCGGACAGCCCACATCTTGCCTTGTGGTGAGAAAGAAGGCCAGACCGAGCCTCCCTCCTGCACAGCAAGCCTTGCGGCTGCGCCACGCGCCGTAAAATCTGCCGTTTCAACCCAGAGTTGCGTCGCCACAGGTTGTCCCTGCCGCCACTGCACCGGGAGGTCCGGCAATTGAACAGGCGTCGGCCCAGTGCCCTGCGCCGCTGAGACTGTGGATTGCTCCGTCGCAGACGAGACTCCCCTGCTCTCAGCCCCCGCCACCGGGCCGGCAAGATCTGTCTGTTTTACAGCTTCCCGCGGGGCTGCGCTGATTTGTAGCATCGGGCCGCCGGGCAGTTGCTCCGCAAGCTGGCGGCTCGTCACTTCATCCTCAATAATCCGTACGCGTGCCGGGCCAGCCCCAACCCCCAGCAGGTCAGCCGCCCTGCGTGACAGCCCCAGAATACGTCCTGTTTCTGCCGGACCACGCTCATTCACCCGGATCGTAATTTCACGCCCGTTTTCCAGATTGATAACTGTCACAACAGCGGGCAGTTGCAGGGTTGGGTGGCTTCCCGTCATGGAGAGCGGATTGCGCACTTCTCCATCCGTTGTCAGCGGCGTACCAGAGTCTGCCTGCCGGACGGCCAACCCCATAGCCTGATAGGAAAAATCTTCTCGCGGATACATCCACGCCGCCCCTGCCTGCCAGGCCGGACCAACGACATAATGCACATCCGGCTTTACTTCAGGTTGCGGTCTGGAACAGGCCGCAACAGTCACACAACAGAAAAGAACGGCTTTTTTCACGCCACGGCACTACCCAACAGACCAACACCAAGAGCATAGAAATCAGACGGATTATACCGCCGGATCACATTGAAGTTGTGGTACACCATATAGGCCTCGCCCCCAACGCCATCGGGGCGGATAATCGCACCACTCAGATCCAGATGCGTAAAGTCACCCCCGCCCTGCGGCCGCACTCCCTGCGTGGCCCAGTAGGACACAGGCCGCACAATGGTCCGGCCGATCTGCCCCTGCTCCAGCGAGTCCGGCATATCTACCGCCTCGCCCCACGGCTGCCCGGCAACCCAGTGGCATTTGGCCAGATAATTGGCAATGGAGGCGAAAACATCCCCTTCATTATTCCAGATATCGCGGCGCCCACCGGCCGGGAAACTGGCCGCATACTGCTCATACGCACTGGGCATAAACTGCGGCTGTCCCATGGCACCCGCATAACTCCCCAGCATCCCTGCCGGCGTAATGTCGCCTTCACCCAGAATTGTCAGTGCCTTGAACAGCTCTGCCCGGAAGAAGGAAGCCCGCCGGCCGTCATAGGCCAGAGTCGCAAGGGCATCGACCACATGGAACGTGCCCATTCGGGTGCCATACGCGGATTCCAGCCCCCAGATCCCGGCGATCACACCGCGATCCACGCCATAAATCTGGCTGACCTTCCCCAGAAGGGCCTCACGCTCACTGACTGCCGCCTGCCCGTCTGAAATCTTTTTATCGGTGATAACGCGCGCTTTGTATTGCGCCCATGTCAGGGTGAATTCCGGCTGATGCCTGTCTGCCTTCAGGACTTTCTGATTGGGTTCTGCCGTCAGCACCAGAGCCTCATCCACCACCGAGGCTGAAAGCCCTTTGCTGATCGCCTCCCGCCGCACACCGGCAAGAAACGCAGCATAGCTCCCCTGCTCCGCACCTGAGACGGCCCGGGCGGCTTTGTTTTTTGCAAAGGCGGGAGTCACCACAGCGGCGGACACAGCCCCGCAAACAAGAAATTGTCTTCTCAGCATTCCGTATCAGCCCTGTTGTTGCTCACATAAACCCGGCGGGACAGGACGTCACTTTATCCTCCCGCATCTGTTCTGTCTCTCAGAGACATCTGTCCGGCAGCGTGACCGCCCCTGCGCTATCGCTTGACATTCCCGCGCGCGGAGACTCCTTTCTCCCCCTTATCCCGTTACGCACCCTGTAACCCTGCACTCCGACCTTATGGACCTCTTTCCTTTATGCCCGGCTCTCTGGATCATTTTCTTGCGCTGACGACGGCTCACCCGCTTGTTCAGGTTCTGATCGTCATCATCGCCACGTTTATTCTTGAAGATGCCGCAACAGTTCTTACCGCCATTCAGGTCAATCTGCACACGCTCGCGCCGGGCACCGCTTTAATCGCGCTTTATGTCGGAATTGTTGCAGGCGATGTAGGCCTGTACGGGCTAGGATATCTTGCTGCGCGCTGGCCACCAGCCCGCAGATGGATTGATACGCCGGAGCGGGATGTGCAACGCCAGTGGCTGACGCAAAAGCTGTTCAAAGTCGTTTTTATCAGCCGTTTTGTGCCCGGCACCCGCCTGCCGCTCTACACGGCCTGCGGGTTCTTCAATGCTGGTTTGCGCACTTTTACGCTAGCCACCATTCTGGCAACCATGATCTGGACATCTGCACTTTTTGCGCTATCGCTGCGCGTTGGTGGGTTTCTGCTGGCCCATCTCGGAGCCTGGCGCTGGGTCGGTATTTTTGGCTTTGTGCTGGTAATCATCATTATGGGTCGCATTGCTGCCCGCATTCAGAAGCAGGGAAAATGACCCAGCTGTCACCATCCTCTCAGCCCCATACGGCCTCCATTCCGTCACCACAGCCCGGGAGCAAGTCTGGCTCTCCGCTCTCCAGCTTTGAATTCTGGCCGGGCTGGGCGTTTTACACGCCGGTTGTGATTTACTGGATCCTGCTGGGTATCCGTTACGGTGACTTCAGCACCCCGACCGCCGCCAATCCGCGCATTGAGACAGGCGGCCTGTGTGGTGAGAGTAAAAGTGGCATTCTGGATATGGCAGGTAGCGTCGCGTCCCGCTGGATCGCGCCCTATACTACGCTCATAACCGGCACGAATGACACACAACGCGCGCTGGAAGCTCTGGCGGAGAAAGGGCTCAGCGTCCCTGTGGTTGTAAAACCGGACGTCGGCTGTAACGGCACCGGCGTTAAGCTGGCCCGCACGGAAGCCGAACTGACAGCCGCTCTGGCGGCCTTCCCGCGACGCATCAAACTGGTTTTACAGCGGCTCATCCCCTACAAGAATGAAGCAGGTCTGTTCTACATTCGGCACCCCGACAGTCCCCGTGGGGAAATTTCCTCCCTCACCTACAAAGATATTCCGATGCTGACGGGCGACGGACACTCCACAGTGCTGGACCTGCTCAAACAGGACCCACGCACCAGCCTGCTACTGCATATTTATACGCCGCGCCTCAAGGCCCGCCTGAACGATGTGCTCGCGGCAGGGGAAACGCTCGACCTTGTTTTTGCGGGCAACCATTGCAAAGGCGCTATTTTCCATAACGGCGCGGCGGACATCACGCCTGCACTGGTGGACCGGCTGGACGAGATCATGCAGGACATTCCCGACTTCCACTTTGGTCGGGTGGATGTGAAATTCGAGTCTGTCGAGGCGTTGCGGCAGGGCGAGAAGTTCGAGATTATCGAAATCAACGGTGTCGGTTCAGAAGCGACCCATATCTGGGATTCCAGCACTACGCTGCGCGAAGCCTATGCAGCCCAGTTTCATCATTACCGGGAAACATTCCGCATTGGCGCGAAGAAGAAAAAAGAAGGCTGGAAGTCCAGCGGCCTGTGGCACGGTGTCCGTCTGTGGCGCCAGCAGAAACGCCTGCTGGCCTCCTACCCGATGAACGATTAAAGGCTGCCTCAGGCAGCCTTTTCTTTAGGCTGAGCGGGCCGCCTGTTCCTGCCCGAGGCGGGAATGTTTACGGCCATAAAACCGGTAGCTAGCCCAGCCACAGGCGCAATAGATGGCCAGCAGAGTAGCCGGCACCGGGTCCCCGGAAAACAGAGCAAAAATCATATCTACAAACAGCGGCGCCGCCATAATCAGGCAGAACAGAATCCCCAGAAGCGGGACATAGCCAATCCAGAGTCCCTTCACGCTAAAACCGCCACCCGGCACGCTAAAGGTGCGCGGAAAGTCCGGAGCCGTATTGCGAATCCAGATCACCGTAAAGCAGACAATCCCAAACGCCGTGGCTGTTCCCAGACTCACCAGATCCCCGATGATATCAATAGGCAGGGTTGCTGTAGCAATGGCCACCACAACACCCAGCAGAATGGTCCCGACCCATGGCGTGCAGAAACGTGGATGCAGAGTGCAGAACAACGGCATCAGAAGGCCATCTTCCGCCATAGCGAAAAAAATGCGGCTTTGCGCATAGAGCAGTCCAAACAGGACTGAGCAAAGGCCAATGACGGCCCCGATTTTAACAAAAAACACCAGCCATGACTGATGCATGGCATTGACCGCCACGGCCAGAGGATCGGCCACATCCAGCAGCTTCCAAGGCACGACGCCTATCAGCACAGCAGCCACAATCATGTAAACGGCGGTGCAGATCAGCAGGGACAGGATAATCCCGGCCGGAATATCACGCCGGGGATTACGCGCTTCGGACGACGCCGTGGAAACAGCCTCGAACCCGACATAAGCAAAGAAAATTATGGACGCCGCCCGGAAAATACCCGGAATACCGTAGCGGAACCCTCCCTCATGCGGCGGGATAAAGGGCGTCCAGTAAGACGGATGGATCTGCCACAACCCAACACCCACAAAAACTGCCAGAACCCCCACTTTCAGGAAGACGATGGCCGTATTGATCCGCAGGGATTCCTTCACGCCGAGAATCAGAAGGCCCGTCACCACCAGAATGGAAAAGGCCCCCACCAGATCCAGCCTGCCGCCGCCTGAAATATGACGTCCGGCACTATCAAAAATGACCTGAAGGGTCGTGGTGGTTAGCGCGTGTGGAATCTGAATTCCAAAATCCTGCAGGAGACTGACCGCGTAACCAGAAAAGCCCGCAGCCACACCGGCGCAGGAAATGCCGTATTCCAGCAGCAGCAACCAGCCGACGCCCCAGGCGCAGGCCTCACCCATAGACACATACGCATATGTATAGGCTGAGCCTGAGACCGGCATAGCGGATGCCAGTTCCCCATAGGATAACGCGGTAAACAGGCAGGCCAGCCCGGCCACAATAAAGGAAAGCAGGATAGACGGCCCGGCATAGTTGGCGGCCGCCGTTCCTGTCATGACGTAAATGCCAGCCCCGATGGTTGAACCAACCCCCAGCATGGTGAGTTGCAGAGGCCCCAGCGTTCTCTTCAGCCGTTGAGCACCATTTTCCTGCTCAATTCTCTCAAGTGATTTGCGACGAGACCGCCCCGTATCCGGGCAGGATGAAAACCCCATGAGAGCCTGTGTAACCTCCAACCAAAAACCGGGCCTGATGATCCAGCCCGGTTTGCCAGCATTTTATGCCCTGTGCCTGTGCAGCGTAGGCTTTTTATTTACGAAGAGAAATGAAAAATTACAGTCGCAGCAGCCCCTGCCGCCATACAATAATACGCGAACGGAGACAGAGCCCATCTGTCATGATCCCGGAAATACCGCATCAGGAACGCTGTGCTGGCCAGTGCCGTAAGCCCTGACACCACAGCCGCAATCAGCGCCAGATGCATCTGCGCCGGATCAAAGGGTTCTGAGCGAAGCTTAAAAGCTTCACGTACTGTCGCGGCGATAATAACCGGCTCGGCCATCAGGAAAGAAAAGCGGGCGGCGGTATCATGCCGGAGGCCACGCAGCAGCCCGGCGCAGATTGTCGCCCCGGACCGGGAAAAGCCCGGCAAGAACGCAATGCACTGGAACAGGCCTATAACCACCGCGTCCTTATACGTCATATCCGCCACAGTGCGGACATCACCCTGCCCGGAAACACCCCGCAGCCTTTCAGCCAGCAGAAGCATAAAACCATTTAGAAACAGGAAAATAGCGGCAGCCGAGGCGGACCCAAACAAGCTGCGCAGCATATGTTCAAACAGCAGACCAATCACAACGGCCGGAATAGTCGCAACCACCAGAAGGCTCAGGATGTGCAGGCTCTGCATTTGCAGACTTCTGCCCTCACCACCCAGCGCGCCTTTGGCGAGCGCCATCCAGTCTTTCCAGAAAAAAATCAGCAGCGCGACGGACGTGCCAAGATGCAGCATGACCAGAAACGGCAGAAACGCCGGGGCATGCTGGTCAAAAGACCAGTGCAGCAGCGCAGGCAGAATGACGGCATGCCCCAGACTACTGACTGGGAAAAGCTCCGTAGCACCCTGCAGGAACGCTATGATCATCGCCTGAAAGAAAGACATCCGCTACAAACCCTGATCTGGCCGCATCAAAGAAAGAAGGTTGTCCTTGCACCATGTGCTTACGTGCTGCAAGCATTGATGAAATTAAGGTGTGGCGCGCCAGAGCAGGGCTGACGGAGAAAAGAGAGACATGATTGGACGTGGTCGCGCAGGCGCGAGCATTTTTAGCGGCGCAGTACTGGCAGGCACTCTGGCGTTTGCCCTCTATGCCCGTGCCACCCAGACGGCGCCGGGGCAGGACCGGTATGATCTGTCTGCCCGCTTTGTGTCCGCCAATGGACTTAAACGCGGTGCGGACGTGGATATTGGCGGGGTCACGGTAGGCCGGGTTTCCTCCATCGCGCTCGACCCGGCGTCGCAGATGGCCATTGTGCGCTTTCGGCTGAATTCTGACCTGAAACTGCCAGAAGATACGACACTGACCATCGGCAGCAGCACCCTCTCCTCAGATAACGCTCTGCGGGTGGAGCCGGGGAAATCACGCACCATGGTCGCACCCGGCACCATGATGACGCACACCATAGAACCCTCCAGCCTGGAGCAGCAGGTCAGCAATTATATTTTCGGCGGCGGCAATCTGGATCAGTAAGGGGCCGCATAATTTTTGTAATAAATTCAGACTTCACGTCTTGACGGCCTCCCCTTCCGGATAGTAGATCACCTCCACCGAACGATGGCGGCGTAGCTCAGCGGTAGAGCAGGGGAATCATAATCCCTTGGTCGGCGGTTCAAATCCGTCCGCCGCTACCATCTTTCCTTAAAAATCAGATCATTAGCCTGATCAGTTCTTTGCTGAGAAAAAAGGTTATGAGAGATTTTAAAGGGTTCGGTTTTTCTCTTTTTTGAATAATCCTCTAAACGGGAATACGCAGAAATCGTCTGCAAGACGACTCATGCACGCCCGCGTGTCCAGCAGTTTCCATGCCACATTGAACGTAGCATGGATCAGTCGCGCCCTGCCCTTCAGCCCGCCCTTAAAGCCGGAACTGAAGCACAGAAGTCATAATTTTTCGATTATTCGGAAAGTTCTGGCTGAGGCTCGTTATCGTGCTGCGCAGACTGAGCATCTTCTGCCTCGCGATGCCCTTCATCGGCCTCTTCAGCAGCATTCATCTGCGCCCGGCTGGACTGACGCGCGGACTGACGTTCTGCACGTTCCTGCTGGCTCTGCTGCGCGGCCTGCGCCATGGCGTTCATGATACGGAAATAATGCTCGGCATGCTGAAAATAGGCTTCAGCGGCAACGCGGTCACCCGCACCCGTCGCATCACGGCCATGCTGGAGATATTTTTCAAAAAGCTGCTGCGCTGTCCCGCGCACACGGACGTCCGGCCCATGGCTATCAAAAACATGGTTCCGGTTCATCGGGATCTGACCATTCAGATGCCGGGAAGTTCCACCACTTCCACCGCTAGGGCGATGATTTCTGGTTCGCATCCGTTTTACATTCATGAGCTATCGCAGCACTTTCCTGTTCATGGCGTTCTGCATGAAGAAACAGTCCAAGACTATTGTGTTAAGACGCGTTTCCTGACTGAAGGCCGAATTGTCTTTCGGAACGGGCTTAGTCCAGCGCAGAGAAAACCGCTGCTGAGTGAAAAGCCCCATGGCTTGTCCGGGTAGCGGCTAAAATAAGGCCATCGCTACCAAAAGGATAAGCTACAGACACATTATCAATCAGCGGCCATAAAGCCAACCTGTTTTTTATGCTGTCTTTTCACGACAGACCCGCAAAACTGCGGCTCTCGGCACATCCCCAAAATCAGACCGGATTTCCAGCACCTCAAGGCCCGCCGCAGCGGCCACTACCCGCAGGTCTTCCCCCTGCCCGATCCCAATTTCAAAAATAGCCAGCCCGTCCGGCGTCAGCAGCCGGGGCATATGCGCGCACAGATCCCGGTAAGCCTCCATACCGTCTGCACCACCATCCAGCGCGGCAAGCGGTTCATGCAGGCGTACCTCAGGCATCAGTTCAGCCAGATCAGCAGTAGGTATATAGGGCGGGTTACTCAAAACCACATCAAAACGCTGACCTTGCAGGGCATTATCCCACACTCCGGCCATAAAGAGCGCTCTGTCCGCCAGACCACAGCGGCGGGCATTGCCCTGCGCCAGCACGGCGGCTTCCGGATTGATATCTACCCCGATCCCCCATGCCTCCGGATATTCCGCCAGAGCAGCCAGCAACAGGCAGCCCGTGCCCGTGCCGAGGTCAAGCATGGCTTTGCTGCTCTGGGTGTCCGGGCAATAATCCAGCAGGCAGGACAGCAGCGTCTCACTATCCCCCCGCGGCACCAGCGTCGCGCGGGTGACCGCCAGATCCAGCGTCCAGAACCCTTTACTGCCGGTTATAAACGCCATCGGCTCCCGCGCCGCCCGCCGTGCCAGATAGGTCAGAAACGGCTGGTCCGGCACCAGATCTCGCGGGGAGCGAGAGAGCATCTGTTCGGCGGTAAGGCCCAGAGCGTACATCAGCAGCAGCCGGGCTTCACGCCGCGGCCCTTCAATGCCAGCGTCGCGCAACTGGCGGGTGCCCAGAGCCAGAAGCTGCTCCAGCGGCTGGCAGGTCTGGTGGTTTTCTGCTCTAGTCACGGGAGTATTGTCCTGTCAGCGGCTTGGGTGTCATGACGCGTTTTTTCAGCATTCCCCTCATCTCCCGTACGGCCTTAGCGGTTTGCGCATCTTTTGTCACAGCCCCGCTTGTCGTGACACCAGCTCTGGCTGGCGACTTTACCGTAACGGACGGGAAAGCCAGTGCTGAAATCTCGGAAGTCTCGCGCATTTATATTGACGGCACCCTTGCTGCCACCATCCGGCTGAATGACAAGACCCCGGAAAAAACCATCCACGTGACGACCCCGGCAGGCCGGCTTGAGCACACCTATACCTTATGCGGAGAAATTACGATCCGCACCCCGGAAGGCCGGGTGGAAACGCATGAGGTGAACAGTGATGGCACCCTGCATAACCCCGACCACCATCATTTCTATGCGCTGGGGTCAGACAACTTCACCGAGTTTTTTCTGCAGGACCCGGATGATCCGGACGCCGCCGAACATCACCCCGGCCAGTCCAGCGTCTGCGCAACGCCGGTCAGCTAAACAGCAGACGGCTTACAGACCTTCCGCCGCCAGCAGGGCTGCCTGCTCTTCCTGCGTCAGCGCGTCCACAAAGTCATCAATCTCGCCCAGCATGATGCGGTCAATCTTGTAGAGGGTGAGAGTCACACGGTGGTCCGTCACCCGCCCCTGCGGGAAGTTATAGGTACGGATACGCTCCGACCTGTCCCCCGTCCCGACCTGAGAACGTCTGTCTGCGGCCCGGGACTCATGGGCCTGCGCCCGCTGCTGCTCATACAGCCGCGCCCGCAGGATCTTCATGGCCTTGGCCTTGTTCTTATGCTGGCTCTTCTCTTCCTGCATGGCCACCACAATGCCGCTCGGCATGTGGGTGATACGCACAGCACTTTCCGTTTTGTTCACATGCTGCCCACCCGCGCCGGAGGCACGATAGACGTCTATGCGCAAATCGGTTTCATCAATCGTGACATCCACCTCTTCTGCTTCGGGCAGCACAGCCACCGTCACGGTAGAGGTATGGATGCGACCCTGACTTTCCGTGGCAGGCACACGCTGGACCCGATGCACACCGGATTCATATTTCAGGCGCGCAAACACGCCCTTGCCGGTAATTTCGGCAATGCCACACCGCAGGCCGCCCAACTCACTTTCATCATAATCCATGACGGAAAAGCGCCAGCCCCGCAGATCCGCGTACCGGCGATACAGGTCAAACAGTTCGGAAGCGAATAACGCCGCCTCATCCCCGCCCGCAGCGGGCCGCACTTCCAGAATGGCGCTGCGCTCATCCGCTGCATCCCGCGGCAGCATCGCCAGCCGCACATCCTGCCGCAGTTGTGGCAGGGCATCATGCAGCTCGGCCAGTTCGGCTTCTGCCAGTTCCTTCATTTCCGGGTCAGCCAGCAGAGCTTCCGCCTGACGTGCGCCCTGCTCGGCCGCACGCAGGGCGTTAATACGGGAGACAACGGGTTCTATCTCCCCGTATTCCCGCGAGGCCTGCGTAAACGCCTCTCCACTCACACCACTTGCCAGCAGGGCCTCAAGCTCCAGCGCCCGGCCAACAATTCTGTCCAGCCGTTCGTCCAGAGTCATTGCGCGGCAGACTCACCTGCTTTTGCAAACACGCTGGCCGCAGCGGAAAACAGCGTCTCACGAGACACTTCTGCTTCTTCACCCGTTTCCATGTTTTTCACACGGAAGCTGCCTCGCGCCAGCTCATCATCCCCCAGAAACAGCACATGGCTGGCGTTCTGCTTACCCGCCCGCTCCATCCGCTTCCGCAGGGAGCCGCGGTAGCCAATTTCCACCCGCACACCCTGCTGGCGCAGCGTTTGCAGAATGGCGAGGACGGCGTTTTCATCTGGCGTCCCCACCGGCACAATCACAACAGAACGCGGGGCTGCGGGGGCAGCCTCCAGTAACATCGCAAGCCGCTCAATCCCCGCGGCCCAGCCAATAGAGGGCACTTCCGGCCCACCCATCTGCTGCACAAGCCCATCATACCGCCCGCCAGCCAGCACTGTGCCCTGTGAGCCAAGGCGGCGCGTGACGAACTCGAACGTCGTATGGTTGTAATAGTCCAGCCCGCGGACAATGCTCGGGTTGATTTTATACGCAATCCCGAACCCATCCAGTGTGCGCAGCAGACCATCCCAGAACGTGCGGGCCTCCGGGGTCAGGAACTCTTCCATCATCGGCGCATCGGCCACCAGAGAGCAATCCCCGGCGTCCTTACTGTCGAGGATACGCAGCGGATTTTTTTCTAGACGGTTCAGGCTGTCTTCGGACAACTTGTCTTTATGCCCGGAAAAATAGGCGACCAGCGCCGCGCGCCAGGCATCCCGGCTGGCTGTATCACCCAGCGTATTGAGTTCCAGCGTCACATCATCCGCAACGCCAAGCGCCGTCAGCAACTGGTGCGCCAGAGCAATGGCTTCCGCGTCGGCCAGAGGTTCCGCTGCCCCCAGAAGCTCGGCGCCAATCTGGTGGAACTGGCGATAACGGCCCTTTTGCGGGCGCTCATACCGGAACATCGGTCCGGCATAAAAAACCTTCTGCGGCAGGGACTGGGTCAGGCCATTGGTTACCAGCGCGCGGCAGATTGCCGCCGTTCCTTCAGGCCGCAGGGTCAGACTTTCCCCGTCACGGTCATTGAAGGAATACATTTCCTTGGACACCACGTCGGACGTATCGCCCAGAGAGCGGGAGAAGACGCGGGTTTCCTCAAAAATCGGGGTCGCCCATTCGTCAAACCCGTAAAGGCCAGCAATATGGCGGGCTACAGACACCACATGGGCGTGCCGGCGCTGCTGCTCCCCAATAAGGTCGTGCGTTCCTCTGACGGGCTGAATGTTGCTCACAAATGGCTCCCGGCCTGACATCCGCACGAACTCAAGGGCCGCCGGACACCATGTCCTGATCTGTCATAAAAAAAGAAAAACCTGAAGGATGCGTGAGCGGGCGTTGGCCTCTCACGCATCCTTCAGAGAGAAGTGTGTATTATTTGGCGGAAGACAGTTCCGGCACAACGCCTTCAGCTTTTTCTTTAGCTTCTTCTGCCTGAATAGCCGCCACGCGGGCTTCCACCAGTTCCACAACATGCTCAATCATGTCCGCACCCGGCACGGTATGATCCTGCTTCCCGGCGGAGTAGACCATATGGCGGCCAGAGCCGCCGCCGGTCACACCCAGATCCGTCATCAGAGCCTCACCCGGACCATTCACCACACAGCCGATGATGGAGAGGGTCAGCGGTGTTTTGATATGCGCCAGACGATCTTCCAGCGTCTGCACCGTTTCCACCACGTTAAAGCCCTGACGCGCACAGGAAGGGCAGGAAATGATCTTCACGCCACGGTGGCGCAGGCCGAGGGATTTCAGGATATCCCAGCCGACCAGAACTTCTTCTTCCGGCGCTGCGGAAAGAGAGACGCGCATGGTGTCACCCACACCGGCCCACAGCAGATTGCCCAGACCGATGGAAGACTTCACGGTGCCAGCCCGCTTGCTGCCTGCTTCTGTAATGCCGATATGCAGCGGGTAGTCACACGCATCCGCAAGCTGCTGATACGCAGCAACTGCCATGAAGACGTCAGAGGCCTTCACGCTGATCTTGAATTCACGGAAGTCATGATCTTCCAGAATTTTAGCGTGTTCCAGAGCGCTTTCTACCAGCGCTTCAGGGTTAGGCTCACCATATTTTTCCAGCAGGTGCTTTTCCAGAGACCCGGCATTCACACCAATGCGGATGGCGCAGCCATAATCTTTGGCGGCCTGCACAACTTCACGCACGCGGTCGGGGCTGCCGATGTTGCCGGGGTTGATGCGCAGGCAGGCCGCACCTGCTTTGGCGGCCTCAATCGCGCGCTTATAGTGGAAGTGAATATCCGCCACGATGGGCACGTTCACTTCCCGCACAATTTCTTCCAGCGCCTTCGTGCTCTCTTCATCCGGACAGGACACACGCACAATATCAACGCCCGCCAGTTCCGCACGGCGGATCTGTTCGATCGTCGCCTGTGCATCACTGGTCAGGGTGTTTGTCATGGTCTGGACGGAAATCGGCGCATCCCCACCGACGGCAACCTTGCCGACATGGATTTTCCGTGATTTCCGACGCTCGATATACTGGTAAGGCCGGTAGCCACTCATGTTAGATCCTTTTGTCGAGACGACAGTTGTCAGGCAAACCGCGTTCCGCCGCGCGCCTGCCCATTACGTTTGATGCCTTCCTGCCAAAATCAATGCGCGTTGGCTACATGAAAGCACGAAAAACAGTCCTTCAGTGACCGGTTATCCCCTGAAGCTGGCGGGCATTCAGATCATCCGCGCTGGAGTCATGCTGCTCCACGGGCTGACGACGGGGGCGCGGTCTGGGCGGTGCAGGCGGCTGCCCTGCTGCGCCCTGCGGCGGCGCCACAGGCTGACCATTCGGCCCGACAGAGAACGCCTGCCCCGCAACACTGGCGCCTGCACCAACAACACCAGCACCAGCACCAGCACCAGCGGGTAGCTTATTTTCTGGCATTGCTGGACCCGAACTTCCGCCTGCTCCCGCAGGAGTGGCAGCCGGAGCAGGAGTAACACCACCCGCAGGCGCGCTCTGCGTAGTTCCAGCCAGAGAACCATCTTTGACGGCCTCAGGCGTCAGAATCAGCTTTCTGCGCACAGCACCATTTTTACCCAGAGGCTGCGTGGTGACAGCACCTGCGCTGAGCACGATCCCACCGGCATTCCCGACGGTCAGACTATATGGCCCACCGTCCACAGGCACAGCCCACTGGTCCCCAACCTGCATGATATGGTCATACGCGACCTTACCGCTGGCATCCCTCACCTGCACCCAACTAGGCGCAATGGCTTTCAGGGTTATCTGATTATCAGGCACAGCCGGTACTGGCTGGGGTGGTTCTGCCCCCGGCGGCGCGGTAGTTGCCTGCGGATTAGCAGCCAGCGCGGCATCTCCTGCCGGGCTTGCAGCCGCTCCGTCAGCCCCCACGTTCCCGTCCTGCTCCGCAGGAAAAGCAGGCTTGGTGAAATCAGGATTTTGCGCGGTCTGCTGCGGTGCGGCGGCAGACCCTGCGGGCGGCGTCTGAGCAGAACTGGCGGAGGAACCTGCCAGCGCTCCCGCGGATGCTGCCGGGGCGTCCGGCCTGCGGGAAGGCACGGCTCCGGGGCCAGGCAGAATGGACGCCACTTGCGGAGAAGGGGTGTTGGAGGTCTGAGCGCCCGGAATAATGGCCGCCACTGGCGGCACATGCTCAGGGGCTGGCGGGGCATGCCCGATAAAATGATACCACCCGACATAACTGGCAAGGATAACGGCGAGCCCCAGAGACACGCTGACACCCGGAGGAATACGCCGGTCGGGCTGCGGCGCGGGGAACGTCAGGTCAGGCTTCTGGCCGCCGCTTTTCCCCTCCCGCTTATAGCGCTGCACCAGAATTGAGGCATCAAACCCCAGTGCGGTGCCATAGGTGCGCAAAAACCCCAGCGCATAGGCTTCTGCCGGGAAAACACCGGCGCGCCCGCTTTCCAGTGCTTCCAGATAGGATTCCCGGATACGCAGCCAGGCTGCAACATCCGCCAAAGACCAGCCAAGCTGTTCCCGCCGCGCACGCAACGCCGCCCCCACCCCGAGGCTTTCAACATCAGGCAAAGGAGGCGAGAAAGCAGGAGGTTCCTGCTCTGGAACAGAACCGGATTCAGCCATTACAATCCATGCGCCGCTGCTGGCGGACAAGCGCCGTAACAGCCTGCTCAACAAGGTCAGAGATAATTTCAGCCACCGGCTGAACGGCCTTTACCATACCCACGGACTGCCCGGCCATGACAGATCCGTTTTCCACATCTCCATCAATCACAGCCCGGCGCAAAGCGCCAGCCCAGAAATGTTCGATATCAAGCTGGGCATCCTCACGCGTCAGTTCACCGCTCTGAAAGCGTTTAATGACTTCAGCCTGATGTGCAATAAAGCGGCGGCTACCCTCGTTCACCAGCCCACGCACGGGAATAACTGGAAAACGCTCATCAAGCTGCACCGACGTAATGGCATCCCGCGCATTGGACCGCACGAAGGCCGTCTTGAACTTCTCATGAGCGATGCTCTCGGCGGCGGCCGCAAACCGCGTTCCGAGCTGGCCGCCAGAAGCGCCCTGCTCCAGATAGGACAGGAGCGCATCTCCACGCCCCAGACCACCCGCGACAAACACAGGCACCTGATCAATATGCGGCAGGATTTCCTGCGCGAGCACCGTCAGGGACACAGGGCCGACGTGGCCACCAGCCTCAGCCCCCTCAATGACCAGCGCATCAACACCCATCTTGATCAGGCGTTTTGCCAGCACCAGAGCCGGAGCAAAGGCAACCACCTTCGCGCCGCCATCCTTGGCAGCCTTGATCGCAGCCCCCGGCGGAATTCCACCGGCGAGAACAATATGGCCGACACCGGCCTGAAGGCAGACCTCAACCAGCTCATTAAGCTGCGGATGCATGGTGATCAGGTTTACGCCAAACGGACGATCCGTCAGCGCACGGGTTGCCGCGATTTCTTCCGCCAGCCGTTCGGGTTGCATGGCCCCGCAGGCAATGACGCCAAACCCGCCCGCATTGGAAATGGCCGAAACAAGATGCCGCTCACTCACCCAGGACATCGCGCCGCCAAGAATGGCGTATTCCGTCCCAAGGAACGCGGTGCCACGCTGGCAAAGACCGTCAAACCGTTTTCTGGCGCGAATTCTTTCCGCCTCGGTCGGCGGAGCGGTCAGGTCAGGGGCGGACACGTCAGACATTATCCAGCCCGTATGCTGTGTGCAGGGCGCGCACGGCCAGTTCTGCATATTCTGCAGACAGCAGGACGGACACTTTGATCTCGCTGGTGGAAATCACCTGAATATTGATGGAGCGCTCAGACAGCGTGCGGAACATGGTTGCCGCCACCCCGGCGTGAGACCGCATACCGGTCCCAACCACACTGATTTTTACAACATCGGCGTCTGTGGCCAGTTCTTCATACTGCACGGCTTCCCGCACGGATTCCAGCGTGCTGATCGCGCGCGGCAGGTCGGTCTTGCTGGTGGTAAACGTCATGTTCGTCGTGCCGTCAGCACCCGTGCTCTGCACAATCATGTCCACGTTCACGTTGGCTTCGCTCAGCGGGCCAAAAATTGCCGCGGCGATGCCCGGACGATCAGGAATACGCCTGACCGACAGCTTTGCTTCATCACGGGAATACGCAATGCCGGTTACCAGTTTCTTTTCCACGATTTCGTCCTCATCCACCACAAGAGAGCCGGGCAATTCACCTTCAACCAGCGCCGGACCATCCACAAAGCTTGAAAGCACCTGAACGCGCACCTGCTCACGCATGGCTAGGCCCACGCTGCGCGTCTGCAACACCTTGGCCCCTACGGAAGCCAGTTCCAGCATTTCCTCGTAGGTGATTTTTTCAAGCTTGCGGGCTTTGGCCACAATGCGCGGGTCTGTCGTGTAAATCCCGTCCACATCGGTATAAATATCACATCGGTCGGCCTTGATCGCCGCAGCAAGCGCCACAGCAGACGTGTCAGACCCGCCGCGCCCCAGTGTCGTCACGCGGCCATCCGGCCCCACGCCCTGAAAGCCTGCCACAACCGGCACCATACCTTCTGCCATGCACCCCAGCAGCCGTTCACCGTCAATCGTGTCCAGACTGGCCTTGCCATGCACCGAATCGGTCCGGATCGGCACCTGCCAGCCCGCAAAGGAGCGTGAGGGCACGCCCAGCTTCTGCAATGCAATGGCCAGCAGCCCGCTTGTCACCTGCTCACCCGTCGCGACAATGGAATCATATTCCCGTGCGTCATGCAGGTCAGACAGGTTATCGCAATAGCCAACAAGCTTGTTGGTTTCTCCGGCCATGGCGGAGACAACCACCAGCACATCACAGCCAGCGTCCTTCTGTTTTTTAACACGCTCGGCCACAGCCTTAATGCGCTCAAGATCCCCCACGGATGTTCCACCGAACTTCATGACGATCCGAGGGACGGAACCGGGCATAATTTTTTCTCCACCAGACGGGCTGCAAATGGTTGCACAGCTTCACAAGGCGCGTCACATACCCTTCCCGGCCCCCTCTCGTCCAGCGGGGGAGATCAGCAGGAAAGGAATTTTGTTCCATGCATCCCTCCAGCCGAGACGCTGCTTCTTCCGTTTCTCCTGAGGAAATTGCCCGCTTCAGCGCGCTGGCCAGCCAGTGGTGGGACCCAACAGGCCCCATGCGCCCGCTGCACGCCATGAACGCCCTGCGCATCAGCTGGGCCTGCCGCCACTTCCCCATGCGGGGCCGCACCACACGTCATGTACGCGTGCTGGATATTGGCTGTGGCGCAGGCCTTGCCAGTGAGGCTCTGGCAAAAGCCGGGCATGATGTGCTGGGGCTGGATGCCTCGGCCGATGGCATTGCCGCAGCCCGCGCGCATCTGGAGGCGCACCCGCTGCCAGCAGGTTCCGGCACTCTGGATTACCGGGTTGGCAGCGCGGAAGAACTGGTCGCGGAGCAGGCCAGATTTGATGCCGTTGTGGCCTTAGAAATTATCGAGCATGTCACTGATCCTGAAGCATTTATGAAAATGCTTTCTGATCTGGTGGAGCCGGGCGGCATTGTGATTGTTTCCACCATGAACCGCACCTTGCGGTCTCTGGCGGTTGGTAAAATCGGGGCGGAATATGTGCTGCGCCTGCTGCCCATTGGCACGCATGAATGGCGCAAGTTTCTTACCCCGGCGGAACTCGGGCGCTTTGGCCGTGAGTCCCGCCTAAGCATTCAGGATATTGCGGGCATGACCCCCTCTCTCTCCGGATGGAAAGAGAGCCGGGACCTGGGCGTGAACTACATTGCCGCCTTCAGGAAGGACTGACGTCTGACGCTGTCGGGTCTGCCTGAAGGGTCATAAATTCAAAACAGGTGGGGCTTCCAACCGGCGTGAAGTCCCACGTAAAGCTGATCTTCCCGGTTGTCTTATCCACACGGAAGGATGTGATGGAATCACTCCTCTGGTTTGCAACATACAGATAGCTGCCAGACGGATCGAACATCAGAGACCGGCCATAATCGGCATGTGTCCAGATTTCATCAACCAGCGTCAGGCTGCCATCTTTGGCAACCTGAAAGACCGCCAGCGAATCCCCCAGACGGTTCGACACATACAAAAAGCGTTCATCCGGGGAGAGCAGAATACCCGCCGCCAGCGTGCTGCCACGGAAATGCGCCGTTACGGAACTGACAGTCTGCTGAGGCGAGATTTTGCCGGTTTGTGGGTCAAAGTCCGCCACAACCACCTTGGAATCCTGCTCACACAGCAGGTAAAGCTTCTTACCACCAGACCCGAAAACATAATGGCGGGGAGCAGAGCCGGGCGTCATGGTGGTGAACGGCACCGCCGCGGGTGAGAGCTTGCCGGTCTGTAGATTGATGGTCCAGACGTATACCCTGTCCAGCCCGGCATCCATCACCAGCACAAAGCGGCCGCTCGGGTCGGTTTTGATCATATGCGGATGCGCGGAGGAATGATCGCTCACCGCGAAATTCCCCGGCGGGTTATCCGCGGCGCGATCCGGCATCCGGGGGCCGGAATTATGGATCAGGTCCGTCATACGGCCCAGAGAGCCATCCGCAAGCACATGAATAATGCCAATCGTGCCGCCGGTATAATTGGCGACCATGACAAACCGGCCCGAAGGATGAACACTCAGATGCGCAGGGTCTGCCCCGCCGGACGCCACCGTATTCAGTTTTTTCAGGCCGCCTGTCGCCTGATCCACCAGAAACGCCGTCACTGAGCCACTATGGGCCGTATCAAAATCATTGATTTCACTGACGGCGTACAGAAAGCGTTTGTCCGGAGAAAGCGTAATATAAGACGGGCTGGCAATATCCGTAAAAGTTGTCAGGCTGGTCAGCGTTCCCGTTTTCTGATTCATCTCGAAAACGCTGATGCCTTCTCCATTTCCACCCGGCGGCCCGTGTTTGGTATAGCCGCCGATATAGCAGATGGTGCGCTGGGCAGGCTTGCCATCCTGAACAGGGGCTTTAGCCGTATCATCCGCGGCCTTTACAGGGAGTGCGACAGTCAAAGCTCCCGCAAAACTGCCCAGACCAAAAACACGTCGGGAAAAGGAGTGTGTCATTCAGGTATCGCCTTGTTCTTTTTATTGGTCTTTTTATTTCAGGGCATCTTGCAGACTGGCCCTAATGTCCCTTCATACCGCGTCCATGTCTGTGTTTCACCAAAAAGCGGCAGCCCAATATAGCCCCTCAACTTGAGAACATCTTTCTGAGGAGACCAGATCTGCGCCTGATAGACATTTCCGCTGTCTGGGTCGAGGATCTTGCCATTCCAGCGTTTTTTATCGTCTGAGGACTGACGGAATCCTGTCAGCATCTGGAGGCCACATTCCGACTGACCTTTATGGTCCTTCGGTACATCGTCCCCCTTATAGCTCAGCCCGACAAGCTGGCCGCACACGGTATCACCACACATGCCGATCCTGAAAACACCATCATGCCCCTGACTGAGCCAGTAGCCCATAAAGGCACTTTCCGGTGCTTCAGCATGCGCCCGATCCGGCATCACACCTGCGGCACAGAGCAGAAACGCGCTGAGAAACGCCGTCATCCATGCGTTTTTGAGGGTCACGCTGCTCTTCTCCCTTTTCAGACACAGCCAGCATCACGGCATTCCGGGCGAGAACCCAGCAGGTGGTCATGCCACGTTACAGCCAGCCCTTCAACACTCACCCATCGGCCCGGCGCACCCATGGAATGTTCAGAACCTGCACACCCTCTTCCGCCAGGACGGCGCGATCTTCTTCTGAGGCATGCCCGTAAATCCCGCGTTCCGGGGCTTCCTTATGGTGCATCCGCAACGCTTCTTCCGCAAAGCGGTCGCCGACATTTTCACACCCGGCTTCAACCGCCTGCCGGATTTTTTGCAGGGCCGCAATCATCTTATCCGGCACCAGGGCACTGGCCGACTGACTGGCGGATGCGTCTGCAACGCTGCCTGCCGGAACAGTGCCGCGCTTTTTAGCGATGGCGGGCGCCATCAGCGCCTGCTGCACGTCCGTGTGTCCACAATCCGGGCAGGACAGAAAGCCACCAGCCTGTAACTGCGCAAAAGCCGCACTGTCACGGTACCAGCCTTCAAACTCATGCCCGACGGCGCAGCGCAAACGATAGCAGATCATCCCGTGCCCTTTTCCGTTACCCCGCCAGCCCTAACGCGGCATCCAGTTGCCCCTGCCGCTCCAGACGCATCAGATCATCACACCCGCCCAGAGGCCGGCCATCCACGAACGTCTGCGGCACTGTGGAACTCCCGCCTGAACGCTCACTGGCCTGCTCCCGTTCCGGCGTGCCACGGGGCGCATTGATCTCCTTAAACGCGACATTCTTGCTTTCAAGAAGCCGGACGGCGCGAATGCAGTAGGGGCAACCGGGCTGCGTATAAATTTCTATGACTGGCATCTTAGCTTTTTCCTCATGTCTCTGCGTGCATTTCTGCACCCGTCTTTAAATAGGTGTTTCCATGACGGGAAAATCAAGATCAACCTCTTTTTGCGCAGGCACACGCCCCGCCACCAGCAGGCTGACAGACGCCGCCCCGGCCTCCAGCAAAACCTGCGTGCAGACACTCGCCGTAGCGCCCGTCGTCAACACATCATCCACCAGCACGACGGACCGGCCGGCTAGCCCGGCGGCACGCGCGGGATGCAGCGTAATGGCGTTACGCATCTCGGCCTTGCGCTCCTGCGGTGAAAAACTGGCCAGACGTGTTGTGGCCTTGCTGCGGACCAGCGCATCCGGCACACAGCGCACCCCGCTTCTGCGCGCCACGGCCAGAGCCAGAACCGCAGCCTGATTATACCGCCGCCCCATGAGCCGCCAGCGATGCACGGGCACAGGTACCAGCACGGCGTCCGGCGTTAAAATATCCTGCCCGGCCTGTCTCATCCGCTGCGCCAGAAAGCGGGCATTTTCCAGCCTGTCCGCATATTTCAATTGCAGGATCAGATCCCGGCTTGCCTGATCATACAAAAAAGCCGCACGGGCGTGCGCCCACACAGGATGCTGACGCTCGCAGGCCGGACATAAGCCGTCCGCACCCAGATAGGCTGCTGCCGTCTGCGGGGTCGCACAGGCATCACAGCACGGGGCGACAACCGGATGCAGCCGCCCGAAACACTCTGTACAGACCAGTCCGGCCTGCACCACATCCGCAGCACACAACAGGCAGGATGGCGGGAACAGCACGTCCAGCGCGGCCCCTCCTATATGCCGGACATGTTTCCATCCCATCACAAAGCCTCGTGCTGCACGCCTTTACAGAGCGCGTCCCCTTGGCAAACACGGCTGAAACGCGCAGATTCCGGTGCCATGGATACCCCCATCATTTTTGACCGTAAGGCTGTCAAAGCGCACAGAACCCGCTCCGCCAGCCTGCAACACTCCGTCATGCCTGTTCTGGACGCCGCCGCCGATATTCTGATCGACAGGCTAGATGATGTCACCCGCCATTTTACGGCGGCTCTTGATGTGGGGGGCCGGGGTATCGTGGCGCCACGGCTGATAGCCCGTGGCATCCCGACTATATCCTGTGATCTCTCTCACGCCATGGCCGCCAATGCACCCGGCCCGGCCGTCTGCGTGGATGAGGAAGCCCTGCCCTTTGCCCCGCACAGCTTCGATCTGGTCACCGCCAGCCTCTCTTTGCACTGGATTAATGACCTCCCCGGCACATTCCGCCAGATTTGCCGCATTTTAAAACCGGATGGGCTGTTTCTCGCCAGTGTGCCGATCCTGCCGACTCTCCGCCCGCTCAGACAGGCGCTGGAGGATGCCGAACTGGCATTATGCGACGGCGTCTCTCCTCGCGTATCCCCCCTCCCCACCCAGCAAAGCTGCGCCCATCTCCTCCAGCGCGCAGGCTTTGCGTTGCCGGTTGTGGATACGGAAAAACTGGATTTGCGGTACCGTTCGCTCACAGCACTCTTGCAGGATTTGCGCGCGGCAGGAGAAACAAATGCCCTCGCTCTGCGCAGCCGCACCACAGCGCCGCGCTTTCTTTTTCCGGCAGCTTCGGCGGAATTAGCGCCTGATGCGCGCGACTCACTCGCCATGCCGCTCCATATGGCCATTCTGACGGCATGGGCGCCCGCACCCACGCAACCCCAGCCCCTCAAGCCGGGTGCCTTTACCCACACGCTGGATACGGTTCTTGCTTCACCCCAGCCGCGGTCACCCGGCAGCACGGATTAAGGCAGGCTTTTAACCGCCCGTAACACTCATATGGCGCACAGGCCCGGATACTTCACCGGGATGAGCCCCAAGCATGAAATCATGCCGCAGCGGCTTCCGGTCAATCGCTGACTGTATTCCCGCCAGCAGGGCCGCATCATCGCCGCCAGACCGCAGAATTGCCCGTAAATCAACACCGTCTTCATGCCCAAGGCAGGTATACAACTGCCCTGTGCAGGACAGCCGAACACGATTGCAGGTCGAGCAGAAATTATGACTCATGGGCGTAATAAACCCAATACGCTGCCCTGTTTCCGCGACCCGCATATACCGCGCGGGTCCGGCTGAACGGTCCATCAGCGGTTCCAGAGTCCAGCGTTGGGCTAGGTCCGCGCGAACATCAGACAAAGGCAGATAGCGGGCTGTCCGGTCTTCCCCCGTATCTCCCATTGGCATGGTTTCAATCAGGCACAGATCAGCGCCAATTTTTCCGCACCATGCCAGCATGGCGTCAAACTCGTCATCATTCACGCCTGCCATGGCCACGGCGTTGACGCGCACGGCCAGACCGGCCTCACGCGCGGCCCGGATACCATTCAGCGTAGCCGTCAGCTTTCCCCGACGGGTGATGTGCGCAAAACGCTCTTCATCCAGCGTATCCAGACTGACATTGACGCGCCTGACGCCTGCCCGGAACAAGGTTTCCGCATACAGGGCCAGCCTGCTGCCGTTGGTTGTCAGGGTCAGTTCATCCAGAGTGCCTGCCTGTTCCGGGTGATGCAGCCACTGCCCCAGCGTTTCAAAAAACGGACCGATATCCCGGCGCACCAGAGGCTCCCCTCCGGTAATACGCAGCTTTCTGACGCCCTGTTTTACAAAAACCTGACAGAGGCGGAGTAATTCTTCAAAATCAAGAACATCGACACGCGGCAGAAAAGTCATGCGTTCGGACATGCAGTACGTGCACCGCATATCACACCGGTCTGTAACCGAAACACGAAGGTAGGAGATGCGGCGCCCCATAGGGTCCACTAAACCGGACAACATAGGTCCTCTATATAGTCAGAAAGAAACATTTTGTCGAAACCCAAATGGCGACGCCGCCCGGAAACTTCAAGCCGAGAGCCTCCCCCCCTGCAGTTTCCCGAAAAAGCCGCATGCCATGCAGTTCGGGGATAGCCTCCGCCAACGGCCTCAGCCCATCGTGCGCAAACTCTGAGAACAGCACGGGCACAGAAGCCAAAAAATACGAAGCCGGCACCCCGCCTCCGCGCTTTTACAAAAAACCGCAGATGGCCCTGTCAGTGGCCTGCATTATTGCCGGAAAAATCCGGAGCGGAGAGCCCTGAGCGCGCCAGTTGCGCAACCACGGCCTGTTTCAGGCGCTCAAGAGCCGCCTCGTCCTGACCTTCGGCACGCACAACGAGCACAGCCTGTGTGTTGGACGCACGGAGGAGCCACCAGCCATCCGGTGTATTGACCCGGACACCATCAATTTCAGAAACGTCCGCGCCCTCGTGCCTTAACCGAGCGGCAACGTCCTCAATCACTCTGAACTTGCGCGTATCATCACAATCAAAGCGCACCTCCGGCGTGGAGACCGTGCGAGGAAGGGCTTCTCTGATTGCGGACAATGGCTTGTCCTGCCGCGCCAGAATGCCCAGTAACCGCACAGCGGCATATAAGGCATCGTCAAAACCATACCATTTGTCTGCAAAGAAAATATGGCCTGACATTTCCCCAGCCAGCGGAGACCCTGTTTCCGCCATTTTGGTCTTGATCAGGGAATGTCCGGTCCGCCACATCAGCGGCACGCCACCGGCCTTTTTGACCTCTTCAAACAGAACCTGACTGGCTTTGACATCGGCGATAATCGTGGCACCGGGATGGGTTTTCAGCACGTCCCGCGCCAGAAGAATCAGAATCTGATCCCCCCAGAGAATTTCACCCTGATCATCCACCACGCCAACACGGTCGGCATCCCCGTCAAACGCCAGACCGATGTCCGCCTTTTGTCGGCGCACTTCGGCTATCAATTGTTCAAGATTTTTAGCAACAGTCGGGTCTGGGTGATGTGCCGGAAAATGGCCGTCAATCGTGCCGTTGAGAACGGTATGGTCCCCCGGCACTCCTGCCACCAGCTTTTGCAGAACATCCCCTGCGGCACTGTTGCCGTTATCCCAAACCACTTTCAGAGGCTTATTGCCTCCATCCCAGTCTTCCAGGAGTCTCTGAACGTAGCGCGCCCGCAAATCCATTCCGCGGATCGTCCCCTCCTGAGAGGGCACAACATCCCCTGTCCGGGCCAGATCACCCAGTTCCTGAATCTGCGGACCAAAAAAAGGCTTTCCGGCCAGCATCATCTTGAAGCCGTTATAATCCGCCGGATTGTGGCTGCCCGTCACCATCACCGCACCGTCGGCCTGAAGCGACACAGAACCGAAATACAGCATTGGCGTCGGACCACAGCCAACCCGCACAACATTCAATCCACAGGCTACCAGCCCGTCCACAAGTGCTTTCTCAAGCTCGGGGGAAGACAGGCGTCCGTCATAGCCAGTCACAACAGTTTTACCGCCATGACGGACAACAACAGTCCCGAACGTCCGCCCAATAGCAAAGGCATCCTCAGACGTAAGGCTCTTCCCGACAATCCCGCGAATATCATATTCGCGGAGACTGGTCGGATTGAACGTGTGCGTAAACCTCATCAGATCTGAGAGGTATATTTCTTCAGGAACGCCCTGACTTCATCCGCAAGATCGGGGCGTTCAAGAGAGAAGGCAATCTGCGCTTCCAAGAAGCCGATCTTGTTGCCGCAGTCAAAACGCTCACCCTCGTAGCGCAGACCGTGGAAGGGCACATGCCCAATGGTCTTGGCCATGGCGTCCGTCAACTGCACTTCACCACCCGCACCTTTTTCCAGCTTGGCAAGATGCGTCATGACGTCCGGCGTCAGAACGTAACGGCCAATAATGGACAGGTTGGAGGGTGCGTCTTCCGGTTTGGGCTTTTCAACAAGCCCCTTCACTTCCACCAGACGGCCATCATCCTTACCGATATCCAGAATACCATAGCGGTTTGTCTGCTCACGCGGCACTTCCGTCACCGCCACCACATTCCCGCCGGTCTGGTTATAGGCATCCACAAGCTGCTTTACGCAGGACGTGCCGGACTTCACGATATCGTCAGGCAGCAGAATGGCAAACGGGTCATCCCCGATAAAGCTGCGGGCACACCAGATGGCATGACCAAGGCCCAGCGGTTCCTGCTGGCGCACAGCAACCAGAGACCCGGCCTCAATAGAGCTTGGCTCCAGAGCTTTCAGGGTATCCAGCTTGTTGCGCTCACGCAGCGTCGCTTCAAGCTCATAGGCAATATCAAAATAATCAATCAGAGAGTCTTTGCCGCGGCCTGTAATCAGGCAGAACTCTTCAATCCCGGCTTCACGCGCTTCATCAATGGCGTACTGAATCAGCGGTCTGTCGACAACTGTCAGCATTTCCTTCGGCATGGCCTTGGTCGCCGGCAGGAAGCGTGTACCTAGCCCTGCAACCGGCAGGACTGCTTTACGTAAAGGCTTGGGCTTGGACACGAATATGACACCTTAAAAATAAGTTACAACAGAACGTGAACACTGTGGCACGTAATCGCGGGAAGACCCGTTCGTCAAATCAAACCTGCCCCTCACACCGCAACAGGATGCGGCGCGCAGAGATGCGGGCGTGTGTGACGCCATACAGCAACAAAGCTCAGTGTTCTTTTTAAACCGGGAAAGCAGGGCCTGAATATGGCCAAATGCGTTAAAATACAGCGCTAAGCTGTTTAAACTCTGATATTTTGAGAAAAACAGCTCTCACAGAAACCAGAAACTTTTGAACTGATTTTTGTGAGAGCTGAAAAATGGTGCGGTCGAGAAGACTCGAACTTCCACGGGGTATTCCCCCACAAGCACCTCAAGCTTGCGCGTCTACCATTCCGCCACGACCGCACGTGACAACCAGCATCTGAAAGGCGATACCGTTTGGTGAGAAGCCCTATAACCGAAGCGGGAACACGCGGCAATGACCAACGGACGTTTTTTATGGGAAATAAGCAAAAAGCCTGTTTCCTACCCTGTCGCCCTGACGCGCATGCAGACTTTGGCCAGAGAAATCCGGGCCGGTGAGGCTGCAGAGCGGGTCTGGCTGCTTGAACACCCGCCGCTTTTTACAGCCGGCACATCCGCCAGAGCGGAAGATTTGTTCAACCCGCACCACTACCCCACCTATGACGCCGGCCGGGGCGGACAATGGACGTACCACGGACCGGGGCAGCGAATCGCCTACGTGATGCTTGATCTGCACAACGCCCACGGTGAAGTCCGCGCGCGTGACGTACGATCTTACGTTCACGGGCTGGAAGAGTGGGTTATCCGCACCCTCTCCGCGTTCGGGCTCAAAGGCGAATGCCGGGAGGGGCGCGTTGGTGTCTGGGTGATTGACCCTGCAACCGGGCAGGAGGAAAAAATTGCCGCCATCGGGGTGCGTGTGTCCCGCTGGGTCAGCTGGCATGGGGTATCCATCAATCTGAATCCCCGCATGTCAGACTTTGAAGGCATTGTGCCCTGCGGCATTCGTGAATTTGGCGTCACCAGTTTTGAAAAGCTGGGGTTGGCTGTCACACTGGCTCAACTGGATGCCGCACTAGCAGAAAGCTGGCGTGCTGTTTTTGGCAGCACACCCTCAGCCCTCACATCGCTCCCAGACGAATAAACAGCGTGCGCTGCCGCTCATCCAGAATACGGAGTTCATAGAGATCCAGCGCCTGCCCCGCATCCCGGAAAATCAGCGTCACCAGCCCCTGTGAAGGGTTTTCCGTGCGGGTGAGCGAAATCTGCAAAATCCCGGCAGGCTTTTGAATATCGGTAACCGTCACCGGCCCTGAAAGCGTGATGGGGTTCCCCATCAGCACGCCAAGAGGATTATGCGCCAGCCCCATCCGTGTTTCAGACCCCGTCTGGCTGTCTTTGAACACGGCATGCGCACCGGATGCTTCAAGGTCCATCTTATGCGGCACGCTATAGTTCAGGTGCAGATAACCCGGATGATAGGTCAGCACCCCGCCGCCAGTCGTCCCGTTTGGCCACGTCTGGGTAAACGGGACATTCTCCAGCTTTGCGGCCCGCAGCCACGCCTCAACCCGCGCCGTATCGCTGGCCTGCGGACCCGTCCGGCCGCCCTGCCCGGTCGCACAGGCAGCCAGAAAGGCCGGAGCCAGCAGCATTATCGTCCGGCGTGTCAGGCCTGAGCCCTGAAAGGTCATGCCAGAGCACTTTCTTCTTCCGGGGTGCGCAGCGTCAGCGCGAGAGCATGCAGTCCGCTGCCAAACTCATATCCCAGTGCGTCATGCACCATACGGGAGCGGTTGACCCGGCTCACCCCTTCAAACAGACGGCTGACCAGATGAACGCGAAAATGCGTCTCCGTTGCACCCGCTTCCGGGCCGCGCGTCATGGCCACATGGTGGGCGTGGCGGCTGCTTTCATCCAGAATTTCCAGCCGGACGGGCTGGAAAGCCGTCGTCAGAGTGTCCCTCACCCGGCGGGCACGGATGCCATCTGCCTCAGGCGTGGAAGCTGAATTGCGTTGTGTCATCCTACGTTCCCTCTTGCACAGAACACATCAGCACGCACATAACCCTGATGATGAAGCGAAGGAATACCCGTCACCGGGCGTTCGATCCGGACCCGGATGCGCCCCAGCGCTGCTGTGACATGCCTGATTGTGAAAAGCCGGCAGGCTACCGTGCCCCCCGCTCACGCGAGACTCTCAACCAGTATTACTGGTTCTGCCTCGAGCATGTGCGGGAGTATAACGCACGGTGGGATTACTACAAAGGGATGTCACCCGGCCAGATCGAAGCGCATCTGCGCGCCGATATCGCATGGGATCGGCCATCGTGGGCGTTTGGCCAGAGTGCTAAGCCCCGTAAACAGACCTTTGATGAAGAAGACGTGCTGGATCCGCTGGATATCCTCGGCCAGAACCGCCGCTCCCGTGCAGAACGCGCAAAAAGCCGTGCGCAGCCTGCGGCACCGGAAGCCCTGCGTGAACCGCTGGCAACGCTGGGCCTGCCCTGGCCTGTGACACTGGAAGATGCAAAAGCGCGTTACCGCTCACTGGCCCGCAAACATCACCCGGATGCCAATAATGGAGACCGGCGCTCGGAAGAGCGGCTGAAAAGCATCAACGTTGCGTTCACGGTCGTCAGGGCACATCTTACGTCACAGGGCCTCGAAAAAGCGGGGTAACCATGCCATGCTGCCTGCATTATCAGTAAGGCAGCCCGGATACATCGCTGTGTCTGCCTGCTTCACCAGAATGCTCCACCTACCAGACGGATAAAGAATGACTGATTCTGCCAGCCTGAGCACCACAGGCGCTCTTCCCCCGATTTCAGCTCTTTCTGCGCCTGACCTTCAGGTTTCTGTGCGCGAGGTGTTTGGCATCGAGTCCGACATGATGGTTCCGGCCTTCTCCATCCGCACAGAGCATGTGCCGGAGATTGATTCCGCCTACCTGTTTGATCATGACACCACACTGGCCATTCTGGCAGGATTTGCCTTCAACCGCCGCGTGATGGTGCAGGGCTTCCACGGCACCGGGAAATCCTCGCATATCGAACAAATTTCCGCGCGACTGAACTGGCCCTGCGTCCGCATCAATCTGGACAGCCATGTCTCGCGTATTGATCTGATCGGCAAGGACGCCATTGTGGTGCGGGACGGCCAGCAAATTACCGAATTTCAGGAAGGCCTGCTCCCCTGGTGTCTCCAGCACCCTTGCGCACTGGTTTTTGATGAATATGACGCGGGCCGCCCGGATGTGATGTTCGTCATTCAGCGCGTGCTGGAAGTGGAAGGCCAGCTTACGCTGCTGGATCAGAACCGCGTGATCAAACCGCATCCGTGGTTCCGCCTGTTTGCAACTGCCAACACCATTGGTCTGGGGGACACGACCGGCCTGTATCATGGCACGCAGCAGATCAATCAGGGCCAGATGGACCGCTGGAACATCGTCACATCCCTGAATTATCTGCCCCATGCGCAGGAAGTCGGCATTGTCCTGTCCCGCATGGGCATCAGCCCGGATGATAAAGAAGCCCGCCGCACGATTGAAAGCATGGTGGCGCTGGCCGAACTGACCCGCGCCGGATTTATGGCCGGAGACCTTTCCACCGTCATGTCTCCACGCTCCGTCATTGCGTGGGCGGAAAACGAGAAAATCTTCAAGGACACGGCGTTTGCCTTCCGCGTGACGTTCCTCAACAAATGTGACGAGGCGGAACGCGGTATGGTGGCCGAGTATTATCAGCGCTGCTTCAACAAAAGTCCCCTGCCCCGGTAAGCGGGCCTGAAGCACAAACGGAGAGCGGCTTTATCAATGGCTGACAGCAGGAAGGGAGCGCACGCTCCACCGTCTGGCCATAACCGGCCAGCCAGCGAGTCCGGGCAGACCAGAGTGGATGCGTTCAAGCAAGCCACAGCGGCAACATTGCGCGCGATTGGCGGCCAGCGGGATACGGATGTTTCATTCCACACAGGCAACATGCCTGTGGGGCCGATCAGCCTTGCCGGAAAAATCCGCCTCCCCCAGCCCTCCCGCCATATGGATGCGGAAGAAATCGAACGTATTCGCGGGGCGGCTGATGCGCAGGCCCTGCGCCTGAAACACCACGATTTTGACCTGCACCGTGCCCGCCAGCCAGAGGATACGGTAGCGCGGGACGTCTATGATGCTCTGGAACAGGCCCGGATTGAGTCTGTCGGCGCACGCCATATGCGGGGTGTTGCCGCCAACCTGCGCTACAGGCTGGAAAAAGAGTGTCAGGCAGCCGGGCTGGACCGGATTACAGACCCTGACGAACTCTCCCCCGCAGTAGCACTCGAACTGCTGGCCCGTGAGCGGCTGACAGGCGAACCGGCTCCTGAGTCCGCACAGCCCATCCTGCGCAAATGGCAGGTCGCACTCTCCCCTCAGGCGCAAACCGCGCTGGAAAATCTTGCACTCACTCAGGATGACCAGACAGCCTATGCCAGAGCCACACGCAAGCTGCTCGCAGCCTGCTCCCTGACAGACGATGACGCTCCGTCGGACGAGATGGAAGCGGATGAAAACGGCTCCGACTCTGCGGCGAATGAAGATGACAGCACGGCTCCGCCTCCGGAGGCTCAGGAAGAAAACGCTCCACCGGAGCCGGATTCTTCTTCCGAGCCAGTCCCGCAGCCTGAACTGATTGGCGGCGGCGGAGAGACCTCCCCGGAAGGGCTGGAAGAAGAACGGGAAGGCGCAGGCGCGGATGGCACGGGGGAAGCCGCAGGCCCCGGCAGCAACCCGGAACGCGAAGCCGGAGAAACCGCAGGCAGCTATCACGCCTACACCACCGCGTTTGATGAAGAAATCAAAGCCGAAGATCTGTGTGACCCGGAGGAACTGAACCGCCTGCGCCACCAGCTTGATCTGCAACTGGCCACGCTGCATGGCGTTGTCTCCCGCCTTGCCAACAAGCTGCAACGTCGCCTGATGGCGCAGCAGACGCGCTCCTGGGAGTTTGATCTTGATGACGGCATGCTGGATGCAGGCCGCCTCTCCCGCATTGTGGTCAACCCCATGCTCTCACTGTCCTACAAACGGGAGCGCGAGACGGAGTTCCGCGATACGGTTGTTACGCTGCTGGTTGATAACTCCGGCTCCATGCGGGGCCGCCCCATTTCAGTCGCCGCCTCCTGCGGGGATATTCTGGCCCGCACACTGGAACGCTGCGGCGTGAAAGTGGAAATTCTGGGTTTTACCACGCGCGCATGGAAAGGCGGCCAGAGCCGTGAGCAGTGGGTAAAAGACGGCAAACCCGCAGAACCGGGACGCCTGAATGATCTGCGGCACATTATCTACAAAGCTGCGGACATGCCCTGGCGGCGGGCGCGCCCTAATCTAGGTCTGATGCTGCGCGAGGGACTGCTGAAGGAAAATATCGACGGGGAAGCTCTGCTCTGGGCATGGAAACGCATCCGGGGGCGGCCGGAAGCGCGCAAAATCCTGATGGTCATTTCAGACGGCGCGCCGGTGGATGACAGTACGTTGTCCGTTAATCCGGCATCCTATCTGGAAGACCATCTGCGGGCCGTTATTCATCAGATTGAAGACCGCAGCCCGGTCGAACTGACAGCCATCGGGATCGGCCATGACGTCGGCCGGTATTACCAGCGCGCCGTGACAATTACCGACGCGGAAGAACTGGGCGGCACCATGCTACAGGCCCTCTCCGGCCTGTTTGATGAAAAGCAGAACCTCCCAGGTCGACGCGGCAGGGGCGCAAGAGCTTAAACACGCCCCGCAGACGTAACCCCTCAAGTCTCCGCGTCCAAAACACAAAGGCAAGAACATGGTTGCTTTCCCTGTGTTCTGGGTGCCAGTTCCTCAAATGTGTCCCCCCCTCACCCAAAAGAGGAATAATAAGCTGACAGCCGGGAGCTCTGAAGAGGCTGAAGGCCTTCCGGGTCACGAAGTAACGATAAGGATCTTCTCAACCCGGAAGACGTTGATGATCGGATAACTCCTCAGGCAGACGGCACAAGGAAGCCGATTTTCTCAGTCGAATTAATCATTTCGTCTCAATGATCGTGACTGTCGATTAAGCCTAACCTGCTCGCGTCGTTTGGCTCTCCTGGATTCCGGGTCTTCTTTCTCGGTCTGATAAGCACCCTCCCGTTTTAATTTGAGCCAGTTATTCCAGCGTCGACTGTCGATTCTGCCGTCTGCACGGGCAACCCTTACAGCACAGTCAGGCTCCGCCTGATGCTGACAGTTTCGGAAACGACATTGCTGCGCAATTCGCTCAATCTGCGACGTAAAGTCACTAAAGCTTTCGTCAATACTCTTATCCGCGCCGACCATTCCGAGCTCACGCATTCCCGGCGTATCAATGAGCAACCCTCCCGAAGGAAGACGAACCAGTTCGCGATGTGTCGTCGTGTGGCGTCCTTTTTCCGCAAATGGCGACACATGCCCCGTTGCGGCATAGTCCGTTTCTAAGAACGCGTTCAGCAGAGTTGATTTTCCAGCCCCCGAACTGCCGACCATCACGCCTGTTCTGTGTCCGGTTAGATATAAGGCGGTGTGCTCAATACCCGTTCCATCAAAAGCGGAGACTATCTGGATATCAGTAGTCGGAGCGCATGCTCTGACCGCCTGCATACATGCTTGCGGATTATCGCACATATCCGCTTTAGTCAGTATGATAACGGGGGTGGCCCCGCTCTCTTTTGTCAAAGTCAGATAACGCTCAAGGCGAGAGAGATTAAAATCTTCCCCCATCGTCATAACGAGAAATGCCACATCAATATTGGCCGCTATGACCTGTGAACCGGTCCGTTTACCGACTTCCTTGCGGACGAAACACGTCGAACGTGGCAATACGCTGTGGATCGTTGCGCGCTGTTCGCTCTTACGTGGCGAACACATCACCCAATCCCCGATGACTGGCCTTTCCAGCGGGGCGGACGTATGTAGCAACCGCCCGGCAATATCCGCCTGTAACAGCCCTGCTGCCGTTACGACGGTGAGATAATGACGCTGCTGAGAAATAACGCGACCGGGAAGCTGAGCACGTCCAGATACCTGCTGAACCGCGCACATGGTCGCAGCGTTCCAGCCATAAGATGTGAGTATGGTCAGATTTTTTGTCTTTCGTGGCGAAATTGAATTCCGCCGACCGCCCTTTAAACGGGAAAGAGCCCAGAACGACGGAAAGGAACAATAGCGAGACTCATGATCATGATCGTGCCCTCCTCTGTTACTTTGGCTCTGAGAATTTCCTGCCTTCAGGACAGTGATCTTGTCAATAAAGACAGTCCGTATAAAACCATAGAATGGCTCAAAAACGACATCTCAATAACAATATTTCTCTCGTACCGTTACGGCCTAAAGATGCGGAAGAAATGTTCCCCGGGTTATCAGATGCGAAAGCCTATCAGTTTATTCCTGATACACCTCCGGACACGCCTGAAACTCTCCGTGAACGCTATCAGATGCTCGCATCCGGAGGGCCGCCAGATGCCCATGAAATCTGGCTAAACTGGGTTATCCGATATGGAAGCAACAAGGTTGCCGCAGGCTATACTCAGGCCACGATTACAGGGAAAGATGCCCTTATAGGGTATCATGTTTTTCCCGCATTTTGGCGCAAAGGCATTGGATCTGAGGCGGTCACTCAAACGCTTGAAAATATCTTTGACCGAAAAGACGTCACAACCGCACGAGCATTTGTAGATACGCGCAACACTGGATCTATCTTACTCCTTGAAAAACTGGGTTTTTTCAGAGCGAACACCCTTGAAAATGCCGATTTTTTCAAAGGACAACAGAGCAACGAACATGAATACATTCTCAAAAAAGAGATATATTTGCGCCACCGCCACCAGAAAAACTTGTGATTTTATCAATGACATTTTTGGAAATGGGCCATTTTTCACCCATTTCCAAATCATTTCTCATAAAGAACATTGAGTTTTTCTGTGGCTTTGATCCGGATAACAGGACGCTTTTCACGATATCTGCAAGAATAAAGAACAGGGAAAAAGAACCCACAGGAGACTCACCCCCCTCATCGCAGGCTCTTAAATACCCCTGATGTGAGTATTCGAAATTACCTTTTCTCGTTCTCCAACACTACTTTTTCAGGCGCGTCTGCGCCTCCCGTTTAAGCCGCCTGACGTTCCAGCGTATGTCCAAGGCGTTTCTCGGCCAGTTTCAGCAGCGTTTCCAGCATCAGATCAACATCTGCGTCTATTGTGCGGTGATTGACGATTGCGGCCCGAATGGCGCGCTTGCCATGCACAATGGTGGTTGAAGGCGCGGCAACCCCACTTTCATGCAGGTCTTTCACCAGTTCTCCATTTAGCCTCTCTTCATCCACGCCCGGCGCAACAACGCGAAAGCAGACAATGTTGAGCGTGACAGGGGCCAGCAGTTCAAGACAGGGCGTTGCCTGCACCCGTGCGGCCAGATGCTGCGCCACAGCGCAGCAGTGTGACACCATCTGCCCCAGTCGTTCCGTCCCGAAGGACGCCAGCGTGAACCAGACCTTGAGCGCACGGAACCCACGCGAGAGGTCCGGCCCGAGATCACAAAACCACGGAGCCCCGGCCGCCAGTCCACGGTCTTCGCGCGAGAGATAGGCCAGAGACTGCGCAAAAGCCGCTGCCTGCCACCCCTCTTCCCGCACAAGAATGCATCCGGCGTCATACGGTGTCTGCGCCCATTTATGGAAGTCAAACGCAATGCTGTTGGCACGCTCCATGCCTGTCAGAGCCGGAGCATGTTCCGGAGAAAGGCGGGCCATGGCACCAAACGCGCCGTCTACATGGAACCAGAGCGCCTCGGCTTCAGCAAAATCCGCCAGCGCCGCCAGCGGGTCAACAGAGCCGGTATCGACTGTCCCGGCAGTGCCCACCACTACAAATGGCTCCAGCCCGGCAGCCCGGTCTTCCGCCACCATGCGGCGCAACGCCGCGAGATCCATCCGGAAGTCCGCATCCACCGGCACGCGGCTGAGGGCCTGCGTACCCAGTCCGGCCATATCAAACGCACGGGCAATACAGCCATGGGCCGTCTGAGCGGCGTACCCAACCAGCCTGCGCCCGGCCAGTCCCGCGCTCCGCATTTCCAGACCACCCGGTACTGCGCGGCTGGCAGTAATCACGGCAATGAAGTTGGCCATGGAAGAACCAGTTACCAGAACGCCCGTCGCTGTTTCCGGAAAGCCCAGCATGGTCGCGGCCCAGCGGATCACCATCCGCTCCACTTCAATCGGCGCGTGGTCCCGGCCGCCCAGATTGGCGTTCAGGCCCGCAGCCAGTAACTCGGCCAGCATCCCCTGCGCTGTACCGCCACCATGCACCCATCCCATAAACCGGGGGTGCCGGTTGCCTGTCGCGTAAGGCACGACGGACTGTGCAAACTGCTCATACAGCGCGGTCAGAGAGGTTTCCTGTACCGGCAGCTCTGCGCCCCGGAACGCCTGCCGCACAGCGGGAGGCATAGGCTGCCAGACGGGGCCGGAGGCCACGGTCTGGACGTTATCCAGCATTTCATCCAGCATCCGGTGTCCAAGTGCCCGTAATGCGTCCCAGTTTTCCGGATCAAGCCCCGCCACGTCTTACTCCTTTTGCGGCTCTCCTGCCGCTGGCAGGCGTTCCGCGCTTTCCTGCGTCATGCGGGCAAACTTTCGGGCCAGCACCGCACAGACGAACAACTGGATCTGGTGATAGATCATCAGCGGCAGGACGATAAGCCCGACAGAGGATGCAGGGAACAGCACGTTGGCCATCGGCACGCCTGACGCCAGCGTTTTTTTGGAGCCACAGAACACAATGGCAATCTCATCACGCAGCGGCACACCCGCCATACGGCTGCCATAAGCGGTAATCAGCAGCACACAGACAAGCAGCAGAAAATCCACCAGCGCAATCAGCCCAAGCTGGCTGAGCGGCAGGCGGTGCCACAGGCCCTGCATCACAGCCTCACTGAAGGCCGTGTAGACCACAATCAGAATAGACCCACGGTCCGTGAGGGAAAGCAGCTTTTTGTTGCGGTGCGCCCACCCCCCGATCCACGGCTGAAGCAACTGGCCCAGAAGAAAGGGCAGAAGAAGCTGGAAAACAATATTCAGGACATTGCCGGACGAGCCGCCATGTTTGCTGAGAACCAGTCCGACCAGAAAAGGCGTGATAAAAATCCCGGCAATGTTGGACGCCGTCGCGGCACAGACCGCCGCTGGCACATTGCCACCGCCAATGGAGGTGAAGGCAATGGAAGACTGCACAGTGGACGGCAGGCAGCACAGAAACAGCACGCCCATCCAGACGTCATTCTGTAAAAGCCCCGGCGCCAGAGCATGAGCGGCCAGCCCCAGCAGCGGGAACAGCACAAATGTGCACGCCAGGATAATCAGATGCAGCCGCCAGGCCATCACGCCGTCCACCACCGCCTTGCGGGAGAGCCGCGCGCCTTGCAGGAAAAACATCACGGCAATGACAATAATCGCAAGCCACTGAAAAACCGGCACAGCAGCGCCATGACAGGGCAGGACTGTCGCCAGGAAAATGGTACAGATCAGGCCGAGGAGAAAAGGGTCCAGTCTCAACATCTGCTGTGGCTCTTTTTGATTGTGACAGAAGTTTGCGCGCAGGACGCCGTGAAATCTGTATTATTCTTAAGATCCCGATTGCACCCGGCACCCGCTTACGCCACCTTTACGATCAAATGAAACACAACACCATTCCTTCCCCCGCTGGTCTCATACTTATGAGCCTTGGTCTTTGCGCCGCCGTTGTGCCGCTCCGGGCAACGCAGGCCTCAGCCCCTCCGGCCGCCTGCGCCGTGATTACGCACGGTGCGACGCAGGACAGCGCGCATGGCGTGACGTATGAAAACGTGGTGGTGCACGCACCAGACGGCAGCGGTGGCCTGACCGCCAGCAAAATGACGCTGACGGGCGGCACCGCCGAGGCTGCGCATGATCAGGCGGATGCCGCCTCGCTCCTGCTGATGTCCGCCATCACGGGGCGTCACAATACCGCGTGCTCGGACTGGCTGGCCCAGCAGGGGAAAATCGCCGCGACGACTCTTAAAGCAGGCGGCGGGTATGACATTACATGGACCAATGCGGTTCTGACCCACGGCTCCAGCCGCGTGAACAGCAGCACAGCGCATTTCAAGGTCGATGGCAGCACATCGGCCCATACCAGCGCGGCAACGCTGGCCCTGTCCGGCATGAGCTTTCAGGGCATTAGCAATGAGGCCCTGCTCCCCTCTTCCGCCTATGCTGCGTTCTCTCTCCCGGCGTCCGAGCTTCCTGCACTGATGGCCGCCATCGGGGGCCGGGCCTCGGCTGCCCCTGCGGTCCATGTCACCATTTCCAGCTTTGATGCGGTGCTGGACACCGTGCACCTGAAAGGCAACGGCACGGCCACCCTCACGGGTGACGTCAACGCCACCACCGCCTCCGGCCATCTGGAAATCAGCAATCTGGAAGCGCTGATTGAAAAAGCCCGTGATGCCAGACAGATGAAGCTGGCCGCCGGACTCGTCCTCGCCCGGCTGGTCAGCCACGCCCAGAACGATGTGAATGTATGGAATACGGTTTGGCAGGGCGGCGTGCTGACAGTAAACGGGTTCCCGCTCCCTCTGCACTGAGCGTTACAGAGCCAAACCGGAGGGGCAGGTTTTTCGGGATTTACGGGAATCCCTGCTCCCTTCCCTCTGAATGACGTTGTTTGCCGCCCTATTTTTTGATATCATTAATATATCAGAAAACAGGGAATGATCTGACAATGAGCACGACAGAAACCAGACCATGGGCGCTCTCCGGATTTGTCGGTGCGGGCGTTGTCCTCATCCTCGCGGCGGGAGGTCTGGTCTGCCAGCTTGCGGCCAGAGAGACGCCTGCGGGGGTCGCGGGCACAGCCCTGTTCTGGGGGGCCGCAGCCATCCTGCTGCGTGGGTTTGTAACCCTGCAACCCAATGAAGCCTCTGTACTGACATTCCTTGGAAAATATTCCGGAACCCTGAACCGGGATGGCTTCTGGTTCATCAACCCGTTTGCTCTGCGCAAGCGCGTCACGCTGCGGCTGGTCACGCAGGAGATTGGCCCGCTGAAAGTGAATGACGCTTCTGGCAATCCCGTCGAAATCGGCATGGTGCTGACATGGCGGGTGGAGCAGGCTGCCCGCGCGATCTTTGATGTGGAAAATTATTCCCGCTACGTGACGGCACAGGGAGAGACGGCCCTGCGCAGCCTCGCCAGCCGGTACCCCTATGATGAAGATGAATACGCACAGAGCCACGCCGCACGGCAGGCAGAGCCGCTCCCCCTGCCAGAAGGCGGCGTTCTCTCGCTGCGTGATGGAGGAGACCGTCTGACGGCCATTCTCACCGCTGATCTGCGGGAACGGATGGCGCTGGCCGGGCTGGTTGTTCAGGACGCACGCCTGTCCCACCTTGCCTATGCGCCTGAGATTGCCGCAACAATGCTCCGCAAGCAGGCAGCAAGTGCCGTTATCGCCGCCCGGCGCACCATTACATCTGGCGCTGTCAATATTGTCGAGCAGGCGCTTAACGAACTTGAAGAGCGCCTTGACGGAGTGCTGGACGCCGAGCGGAAAGCCGCCATGGTCTCTAATTTGCTGGTTGTTCTGGTCGGGGACAGAGACGTGACCCCTGTTGTCAACGCAGGCACGCTGTATTCGTGACGGAAGACAACCGCAGGGGCAGACCGCGCGGACCGGAGAAAGCCGCCTTCGCGCTGCGGCTTGACCCTAAGTTACTGGCCGCCATCCGCCGCTGCGCAGCCGCCGACCTGCGCAGCGTGAATGCCCAGATTGAAGTCCTCCTCAAGGAAGCACTGGCCCGACGCGGCATTCCGCTTCACCCGGACCCGGACGCAGCCCCTGATGAAGGCGCCGCCGAGTAGGCGGAAGACAAAAGGCAGACTCAGGCCGCCTCCGCCGCGACCTTCTTTGTCAGCTTAACCAGATCCCGCAACACGCGGCGGGCAAGGTCGATACGCTGCGTATTGGTCAGCTCCCGCACCACCGCCATTTTATGGTCAGGCCGCAGGCGAACAGCGCCATCTTTCCAGCGGCCCATCCACTGCACCAGCCCCGCCGGGTTCCTGAAGCTGTTATTGCGGAATTGCAGCACCATGCCTTTGGGCCCCGCTTCCAGACGCTCCACACCCGCGGCGCGGCAGAGGCGCTTGAGGTCGACAATATCGAGAAGGTTCTTCACTTCTGGTGGTAGCGTGCCAAAGCGGTCCACCAGTTCGGCTTCCATAGCTTCCAGCTCCGCGTCTGACCCAAGGCCGCTGATACGCCGATACAATCCAAGCCGCACCGGCAGGTCCGGCACATAGGCGTCGGGGATCAGGACTGGCAGACCGACAATAATATTCGGCGTCCAGTCCCGGTCTTCCGCCCGCCTGCGGCTGGTTTCATTCCTGAGGTCGGCCACCGCATCTTCCAGCATCTGCTGGTAGAGTTCGATCCCGACTTCCCGCACATGGCCGGACTGCTGATCCCCCAGCAGGTTCCCGGCCCCGCGCAGGTCCAGATCGTGCGAGGCCAGCGTGAAGCCCGCACCCAGCGTATCCAGCGTCTGCATCACTTCCAGCCGCTTTTCGGAAGAGGCAGAAAGCGTATGCGTCTGCGGCCATGTCAGATAGGCGTAGCCACGCTGCTTGCCGCGCCCCACACGCCCCCGGAGCTGATAAAGCTGCCCAAGGCCAAACATATCGGCCCGGTGGATAATCAGCGTATTGACCGCAGGCATATCCAGCCCGCTTTCCACAATATTGGTGGAGAGCAGAATGTCATATTTGCCATCCGAGAATTCCGTCATCACCCGCTCAAGGTCGGTTGGCGTCAGGCGGCCATGCGCCTGCACCACCTTGGCATCCGGCACGATGGTGCTCACCCGCTCGGCCAGACGGTCCAGATCCTCAATGCGGGGCGCCACACAGAAAATCTGCCCGCCCCGGAAGCGCTCACGCTGGATGGCCTCACGAATGACCACACTATCAAACGGCATGATAAAGGTGCGCACGGCCAGACGGTCGGTCGGGGGGGTTGCTATCAGGCTCATTTCCCGCACGCCGGAAAGAGAGAGCTGCAATGTGCGAGGCAATGGCGTGGCGGAAAGCGTGAGCACATGCACGTCCTCCCGCAGCGCCTTCAGCTTTTCCTTATGCCCCACACCAAAATGCTGTTCTTCATCAATAATCAGTAGATCCAGCGAGGCAAACTGTACCGTCTTGGCCAGAAGCGCATGGGTGCCAATGACGATATTGACGGACCCATCCGCCAGCCCCTTGCGTACGGCGGTAGCTTCCTTCCCCGTCACCATACGGGACAACTGCGCCACCTTGATGGGGAACCCCTCAAACCGTGCGGCAAAGGTCCGGTAATGCTGCCGCGCCAGAAGCGTTGTCGGCACCACAACGGCCACCTGCCCGCCAGACATGGCGGCCACAAAGGCGGCACGGAGCGCTACCTCGGTTTTCCCGAAGCCTACGTCCCCGCAGACAAGCCGGTCCATCGGGCGGCCTGAACTCATATCATCCAGCACATCGGCAATGGCGCGGGACTGATCATCCGTTTCCACAAACGGGAAGCGGCCACAGAATTCATCCCACAGCCCCTCCGTCGGAGCCAGAACGGGGGCTTCCTTCAGGGCGCGGGCAGCAGCGGTGCGGATCAGCTCTCCGGCCATGTCCCGGATACGCTGCTTCATCTTGGCCTTGCGGCCCTGCCAGGCCACGCCGCCCAGCTTGTCCAGCGGCACACCGGCCTGATCAGAGCCAAAGCGGCTCAGCAGTTCGATATTTTCAACCGGGAGATACAGCTTCTCCCCGCCATCATAGAGCAGACGCAGGCAGTCATGCGGAGCAACGCCGACGCTGACTGTCTCCAGCCCGTCATACCGGCCAATCCCGTAATCCTGATGCACAACCAGATCGCCTGCGGAAATTTCCCCGGCTTCGGCAATCAGTTCATCCGCGCGGCGTCTGCGGCGCGGCGGGCGGCCAATACGTTCCCCGAGCAGATCCTGCTCGGACACAAAAGCCAGATCATCCGCCACAAAACCGCGTTCCAGCCCAAGAGTCAGCAGGGCGACGGCGCCGGGCTTCGCTTTGCTGGCAGATGCCCAGTCCTCATAGCTCTGGGTCGCAACACCATGCTCCCGCAGCAATGTGCCAATGCGCTCCCGCGAGCCTTTGGTCCATGCGGTAACATAGGTTCTGCGCTTAACCTGCTCCCACTCCCGCACCTGGTCTCCCAGCAGGGTAAAAACCTGTTCACGCTGGGCACCGGGGACGATTTTGGCAAACATCTTGCCAGGCCGGCCGCCGACATCCATGCCAGCCGCACCGTCGGGCTTGGCAAACGGACTAAAGGCCACAACCGGCAGACGGCTGAGAATGGCCTCCCAGCCTTTGGAATCCAGATACAGCAGATGCGGCGGCAGAGCCCGGTAAGGGGTCTCCCCTTCCCGCGCGGGCTGACGACGGGCCTGATAATGGTCCGCAATCATCTCCAACCGGGTTCTGAAGACATCCTCAACCTGATAATCGAGTGAGACAGACACGTCCGGCAGGTAGTCAAACAGCGTTTCCAGCTGCTCATGAAACAGTGGCAGCCAGTGCTCAATGCCCGGATAACGGCGGCCGTCAGAAATATGCTCATAAAGCGGATCAGCCGCCGCAGCCGGGCCAAAAACATCCCGCCAGCCTGTGCGGAAACGGGAGATACTGGCGGCATCCAGCGAAAATTCTGAAACCGGGCGGAGAGTCAGCGCATCCTGTTTGGTAGTCGACCGCTGGGTGCCGGGGTCAAACGCCCGGATATTTTCAACTTCATCACCAAACAGATCCAGCCGGACCGGCTCGGCAGCGCCCGCCGGGAAGAGATCAAAAATCCCCCCGCGGGAGGCAAATTCACCGGCTTCCATCACCGTATCGGTGCGGGTGTAGCCGTTGGCAATCAGCAGTTCGATCAGAAAAGCCTGATCAAGGCTTTCCCCCTGCTTTACCGTCAGAGACTGGCCTTCAAACGTGGAACGCGGGGAGACACGCTGCACCACGGCCCCCACCGTTGTCAGCACCAGACGCGGCCGCCCCCCGGAGGGTTCCAGCAGGCGGGTCAGCGTGGCAACGCGTTCCGCCACAATGGCCGGATTGGGGGAAACACGGTCATACGGCAGGCAATCCCACGCCGGGAACCGCAGGGTTTCCACATCCGCCGCCACATAGGCCAGCATATCCGCCAGCCGGGCCGTTGCGGCATCATCCCGCGCAATATGCAGGACGGGGCCTTTATGTTCTCTGGCCCGTCTGGCCAGCAAAAGCGCATCATACCCTTCAGGCACGCCCCAGATGGGCGCAATACGGCCCTCAGCGCTCGTCTCTTCCGTCATCCGGTTATCCCAACTCCTTTGGCGCGGCACGCATCAACCATCCGGCGTAACATGGGCGTCTCCCGCTCCGGCGGCAATGGCAGGCGGCCAAACAGCCAGTCTGTCAGGTCCGGGTCCGGAATTTCCAGAATGGCTTCCATGTCCGCAAGCTCTGCCGCGTTCATGCTCGCGACGTTGTCTTCCACAAAGCCGCCAATCAGCGCATCGGTCTCAAACGTGCCGCGATGCGAGGCACGAAACTGCAGGCGACGCCGCCGGAGAGCCAGAGCCTCTTCAGAATCGTGTTCGGGCGGAAGCGTGGTGGTTGAATTGTGTTGCATGGCGCTGGTGTCCTATAGCCTTGGCATTCTCTTCTGTCAGCCTGCCAACAGAGGCCTCTGTTACGCCAGTGTCCAGCCCCCCGCCTATCACATCCGCTTCGGCAGCCCCTCCGTTTGACCGCGCCTGCCTGTCCGGCCTGCTGGCTCCGCTGGAGACGCTGCCGGGTGTCAGCACGGCACGGGCAAAGCTTCTAAGCCGGATTGCGGGCGGCACACGGGTGCTGGACCTGCTGTTCTGCCTGCCGGAAAGCGTGGTGGACCGCAGGCTGCGCCCGACTCTGGCGCAACTCAGGCCGGAGACAATCGCAACCGTTTCCGGCACCGTGCAGGATATCCGTCAACCAGCGCCCCGCACACGCCAACCTTGGCGCGTAACCCTGACGGACGGCACCGGGCAGCTTGAACTCGCTTTTTTCTCCAAATGGCAGGCGGAAAAGGTCGTACAGGGCGAATCCATCGTCGCCTCCGGCAAGGTCGAGCGGTTTGGGGAACGCCTGTGCATGACCTCCCCGGACTATCTCCTGCCCGCCCGCTCGGCAGACCGTATTCCCGGACTGGACCCTGTGTGGCCGCTAACAGCGGGCCTGTTTGCCGGGCATGTCCGGCAGGCCATGACGGCTGCCCTCGCCCGCCTGCCCGCCGCGCTGCCGGAATGGCACGAGGCAAAACTCATTGAGGAAAAAAACTGGCCGGATTTCCCAACAGCTCTGACATGGATGCACGCCCCCGACCGTATTCCGGACAGCGCCAGCGGGGACGCATGGCGGGCGCAGCAAACCCGCGCGCAGGCCCGTCTGGCCTGTGATGAACTTCTGGCAGACCAGCTTGCCACGCGGATTGCCCTGCAAGCCTCCCGCGCCCGCCCCGGCCGCAGCCTGAGGGGGGATGGCCACCTGCAACGGCAGGCACTGGCCGCATTTGGCCACGCGCCAACGCCCGGCCAGAAAAAGGCTCTGGCTGAAATTGAAGCGGATATGGCCGCCCCCTACCGCATGAGCCGCCTGTTGCAGGGGGATGTGGGAGCCGGAAAAACGCTTGTTGCTCTGCTAGCCATGCTGCGGGCGGTGGAAGCCGGAACACAGGGGGCGCTGATGGCGCCCACGGAAATTCTGGCCCGCCAGCATGCCGCAACCTTTGCCCGGCTCTCCCCCGTGCCTGTGGCGTTTCTCTCCAGTTCCGTCAAAGGCAAGGCCCGCAAAAAAGCCTTGCAGGAGATTGAGGACGGCACGGCAAAGCTGATCATCGGCACGCATGCGCTGGTGCAGGAGACTGTAAAGTTCGCGGACCTCGGGCTGGCGGTGATTGATGAACAGCACCGCTTTGGCGTGGAGCAGCGTCTGGCGCTGGTGGAAAAAGGACCGGCCACGGACATGCTGGTCATGACGGCAACCCCCATCCCCCGCACCCTGCTGATCACCCGTTTTGGCGATATGCAGATCAGCCGTCTGGACGGCAAACCGGCTGGGCGCAAACCGGTCCGCACCTCTTTGCACACCATCAGCATAATGGATGAAGTCATTGAAGGGCTGGCACGGGCGCTGAGCAAAGGGGCCCAGATTTTCTGGGTCTGCCCGCTGGTCTCAGAAAGTGAGGCTCTGGACATTGCTGCGGCAGAAGCCCGGCAGGCAGCCCTTCTGGACCGGTTTGGCGAAATTGTCGGGCTGGCGCACGGGCGGCAGGACGCCAACATGCGCGAAGAGGCTCTTCAGGAGTTTGCACAGGGCAAAACCCGTATTCTGGTCGCAACGACCGTCATTGAAGTGGGCGTGGATGTGCCCACCGCGACAATCATGGTCATAGAACATGCCGAGCGCTTCGGGCTGGCGCAGCTCCACCAGCTCCGCGGGCGTGTGGGCCGTGGGTCTGCCGCGTCCTACTGCCTCATGCTGCATGATGAAGGTCTGGGCCTGACAGCCCGCCGCAGGCTGACCTGCCTGCGCGAGACGGAAGACGGCTTTCTGATTGCCGATGAAGACTTCCGCCTGCGCGGCGGCGGGGACATGACGGGCCGCCGCCAGTCCGGCCTGCCGGAATACCGGATGGCTGCGGAAATTCTGGTCGATATACTGCTCGAAACGGCTCATGCGGAAGCAGAAAAACTTCTGCCCGAGACCACTCAGCCGGATGCCGCCCCCTCCCTGCCGCTATCCGCCAGAATTCTCCTGCTCCTGTTCAATAAAACTGATGCCGCCCGTATTTTTTCTGGCGGCTGACCGGAGCGGCACGGGATGAATGTAGCCACGAACAACAGCAGCAACACACCCCGGTGTCACGCCAACAAGGCTATTCCCCTCAGAAACTGCCAATACGCAGGTCAGGCCCCGCGATCGGCCTCCGCCAGCCAGGCTTTGACCTGCCCTTCCGGGTCCGCATGCTGCGTGAAATCAGACACAGCGGCCACGCTATCCGCCCCGGCATCCAGACAGGGGCGCAGGCGCTCAAGCGTAATCCCGCCAATGGCAACCAAAGGCAGATCGCCAATCAGGGCTTTCCATTCTGTCAGGCGCTCTGTGCCCTGCGGGCCAAACGGCATTTTTTTCAGCCGTGTCGGCCAGATGGGGCCAAGGGCTACGTAATCCGGCTTGCAGGCCAGTGCACGGGTCAGTTCTTCATGGCTGTGGGTGCTGAGACCAAGCCGGATACCCGCCTTACGAATAGCCTCAAGGTCCGCTGTATCCAGATCTTCCTGCCCCAGATGCAGGTAATCAATCCCCTCAGCGATAGCGATCTGCCAGTAATCATTAAGCACCAGACAGACTCCGTGCTTTTTTGCAAAGGCATGGGCTGCGCGAATTTCCGCTAGCAGATCCTCCGGTGAGCGGTCTTTGACGCGGAGCTGGATGAAACGTGCTCCAGCACCGCCCAGCCGGTCCACCCAGAGCGCGGTATCAACAACAGGATAAATTTTCTGCGGGAGAGAGGTCATGCCAGCAGAGCCTTTCCGGCAACGGGGGTTGAAGGAACAGCCATATCACGCTCTTCCATAGGGTCAGCCGTGCGGGCCAGAACGCCCGCCTGTACGGCAAAGCGAAAGGCCTCAGCCATCAGCGCAGGGTCACCGGCCTTGGCCACAGCGGTATTAATCAGCACGGCGTCATACCCCAGTTCCAGCGCCTGCGCCGCATGGGAGGGCACGCCAATGCCCGCATCCACTACCAGCGGCACGTCCGGAAAATGCGCCCGCATGGCCCGCAGGCCAAACACATTGTTCAGCCCCTTGCCAGACCCGATCGGCGCGCCCCACGGCATCAGCACTTCACACCCCACGGCCAGAAGGCGCTCGGCCACCACCAGATCTTCCGTGGTGTAGGGAAAGACTTTAAAGCCGTCTTCCGTCAGCACGCGGGCGGCTTCCACCAGCCCGAACACATCAGGCTGAAGCGTATCCAGCTCCCCGATCACTTCCAGCTTGATCCAGTCCGTGCCGAACACTTCGCGCGCCATATGGGCCGTCGTGACGGCCTCCTTAACCGTATGGCACCCGGCCGTGTTGGGCAGAACCGGCACACCCAGTTCCTGAATAAGCCCCCAGAACGCCTGCCCGGCCCGTTCCCCGGCAGATTCGCGCCGCAAAGAAACCGTGACCACACCCGGCCGGGCTGCCCGGACGGCATCACGCAGAATGTCGGGAGAGGGATATTGCGCCGTGCCGAGCATGAGCGGCGAGGACAACTCCGTGCCATAGAAAGATTTGGTCATAAGGTCTTACCCTCCCTGCATCGGGGCAACAATTTCAATCCGCGCCCCATCCCGCAGGACAGTTCTGGCGCGGTAGGGCACCGGCACAAAACTGCCATCTATGGCTGTGGCAACCCGAGCCCCGCCGTAGCCGAGTTCATCAATCAGAGCCGCCAGAGTTTTGGCTGAGACCTCATGAGCTTCATCATTGACCACGATCTGCATATGGGTGTTCCCCTTCAAACTCCGCTGCCGGACTAACGCACGTTCCCCCTGTGGAGTAACCGCGTTCAGCCTGCGGTAACCGATGCCTTAAAAATCACGTCCGCCGCCTCCCGCGCCCGCGCGGGAGAGAGCAGAAATCCGTGCCGGTACATCCCGTTGATATAAATATGCCGCCCGTCGCGCACCACGGCTGGCATGTTATCGGGGTAAGACGGACGTAACCCGGTGCCCATTTCCAGAATTTCTGCTTCCGCAAACCCCGGATGCAACGTCCAGACGGCATTCAGCAATTCCGTCATGGAGCGCACGGTCATGCCGCCCGAGTTCTCGCTCTCAATCATGGTCGCCCCGACCATAAAGACATGGTCAGCCCGCGGCACAATGTAAATGGGAATACGCGGGTGCAGCATCCGCACCGGCCTGTGCAGCACAACATCAGGGCACCGCAGCAGGAGCATCTCCCCCCGCACGCCACGTAAAGGCGCATGCAGGGCGGAGACGGTGTTGCGGACGGTCAGACCCGTGCAATCCACAATCCAGTCAAATGCTGCCTCATCAGGAGCCTGCCCGCCGTCCAGAACAACCCTGCCGCCCAGTGCCTCCAGCGTCCAGCCGAGTGCCAGCAAAGCCTTGCGCGGGTCCACGTGACCTTCATCCGCAAAAAACAGCGCTTTATGGAAACGGCCGGCCAGATCCGGCTCAAGAGACGCAATTTCTTCAGTGCCGATCGTCTGAAAATGTGATGTACGCCGCCCGAACCGGGCAATCTCGCCCACATCCCTCGGGGGAGCCAGCACCAGACTCCCTGCCCGCACCACGTCGGGCACATGCGCGGCCCACCAGTCCACGGAATCGACGGATTGCGCTGTCACCTCCGGGGGAGCTGACTCGGCCTCACACCAGGGGGCCAGCATGCCACCGGCCATCCATGATGCCCCGGCCCCGATCCGACCGCCGGACTCGTAAAGCGTGACCTGCGCGCCGCGCTCGGCCAGCGTGACAGACGCCGTCATACCGGCAACACCGGCACCTTTGACCAGAATGCGCGGAGTGCTGTGCATGCTCATCCAATCCTTCCATGTCCACCCGACCGTTCCATCCGGGCTTTCATGTTATAACAAAAGAACGGAGCGAGACTAAAGACCTGTATCATCAAACTCTTGTTCCCGCCCTCTTCACACCCTCTGCCTAGAAGAGCCGCGCGACAAGCACCACCAGCAGGCAACATTCCGTAATCGCCGTGACAATCCAGCGCAGCCCCATATAGCCGCTTGGCAAAGCGCCCGTGCGCCAGCCCTGCCGTTCCAGCAACGCCAGCAGCGGCACTGCCACCGCGAGAATCGCAACGCCTGCCACAGGCATCCACGCAAACGCGGTATAGGCCGCAACCCACCCGACAAAAGCAGGCACCACACCCAGCACAAGGCGGGTGATATCCGTCCGGTCCGCCCGGCTCGTCACAATGACGGGTGCAGGCTCCAGCGCCAGCCCCCAGTGCACCGCCCCGAAAAAGGCCAGAGACACGGCACAGTAGGAAACAAACGCCATCATCAGATTAGGGATGGGCACACCAGATGAAAAAAATACGATCCCGCACGCGCAGAGAATTAGGGGGATAAGCCCCGCTATTGCCAGCACCACAGCCACAAACGGTAGTCTCTTCATGAGCCTCGGGCGTGCCTCCTCTGCACGGTTTCAGGTCGTCAACTGGTTGACAGAAAAGCCCAAGAGGCTGCCACTAGCAACTACAGGGAAACGCGCGCCGCCGCGTTTCGTTGAAGGAAGAAGAAAAACAACGCATCTGGGCCAGCCCAGGTCGCCTGAGCCTGAAACGGGAATGAGAAATTATGAGTGCCATTGTCGATATCATCGCGCGTGAAATTCTGGACAGCCGCGGAAACCCGACAGTTGAGGTGGATGTGGAACTGGCCTCAGGCGCTAAAGGCCGGGCTGCTGTCCCCTCAGGTGCATCCACCGGCGCGCATGAAGCCGTTGAACTGCGTGACAAGGACCCCAAACGCTTTGGCGGCAAGGGCGTTCTTCAGGCCATTGAAAATATTGAAAACGAAATTCTGCCGACTCTTCAGGGCGCCGAATCTTCGGATCAGATTGATATCGACAACGCGATGATTGATCTGGACGGCACCCCCAACAAGAGCCGCATGGGTGCCAACGCGATTCTCGGCGTTTCTCTGGCCGTTGCCAAAGCCACGGCGGCTGAGCTTGAAATCCCGCTTTATCGCTATGTTGGCGGTGTCTTTGCCCACACCCTGCCCGTCCCGATGATGAACATCGTCAATGGTGGCGAACATGCCGATAACCCCATTGATATTCAGGAATTCATGATCCAGCCGGTCGGCGCGCCGACGGAATCCGATGCCATTCGCTGGGGTGCGGAAATTTTCACGCATCTGAAAAAGGCGCTTCAGGCTGCGGGCCATAACACCAATGTCGGGGATGAAGGCGGATTTGCCCCGGCCCTGAAATCGGCTGATGAAGCTCTGGGCTTTATTACCCGCGCAGTGGAAGCCGCAGGCTACCGCCCGGGTGAAGATGTGACATTTGCGCTGGACTGCGCCTCCACCGAATTCTTCCGTGATGGCAAATACATCATGAAGGGTGAAGGCAAGACCTTCGATTCCGGCGAGATGGTCAGCTGGCTGGCTGATCTGACCCGCCGTTACCCCATTGCCTCCATTGAGGACGGTCTGGCGGAAGACGACTGGGAGGGCTGGGCTCTCCTGACGGAAACACTTGGCAAAAAAGTGCAGCTCGTTGGGGATGATCTGTTCGTGACCAACCCTGAGCGCCTGCGTCGTGGCATCAAGGCTGGTGTCGGCAACTCCATTCTGGTGAAGGTCAACCAGATCGGCACGCTGACGGAAACGCTGGAAGCGATCGAGGTCGCCCATAAAGCAGGCTACACAGCCGTTATGAGCCATCGCTCCGGTGAGACGGAGGATTCCATCATCGCGGATCTGGCCGTTGCGACCAATTGCGGTCAGATCAAAACCGGCTCGCTCTCCCGGTCTGACAGAACCGCAAAATACAACCAGCTTATCCGGATTGAGCAGGAACTGGCGACCGCAGCACAGTATGCTGGCCGCTCCATCCTGAAAGCCTGAGTAAGGCACCTTTTTTAAGGATCGAACCCGTTGAAAAGCCGTGCTCTCCGGAGCGCGGCTTTTTTTATGTCTGCGTTAGCAGAGAGAGCTTCCTGTCCAGAACTTCATGGTTTAGAAATAAAGATATGACCAGAATGACACTTTCCGGGGCAGAGGGACGCTAAAACCGTGAAGATAGGCCGCTTTATCAGACGTGCTGTGCGCGCCATTGTTCCCCCCACCGTTTTTCTGGGTATTGCGGTTTATTTTGGCTGGAACGCCACGCAGGGTGACCACGGGATGAAAGCCTATCAGCAGCAGCTTCTCCTGCTGGATCAGGCAAAACAGGCCCAGCAGGATGCCTCAGCCGAACAGATTGCCTGGAAGCGGCGCGTGAATGGCCTGCGGGAACAGTCTCTGGATAATGACACGCTGGATGAACGCGCCCGCGCCATGCTCAATCTGGCCGATAAGAACGATATCGTTGTGCCGTATGACCGGCATGACCCGCTTTACTAAGCACCAGTCTCACGAACAGCCAGAACCCCGCAGACCCTCGTCTGGCGGGGTTTTTCTTTGCCCGTGCCCACAGCGCAGCGAGCAAGCAGGCATAAAAAAAGCGGCCCCAGAGGGAACCGCCTTTTTAAATCTCTTACCCGGAAGGGAGAGATTATTTGATTTTCGCTTCACGGAAGACGACGTGCTTGCGCGCAACGGGATCGTACTTCTTCAGTTCCATCTTACCGGTGTGCGCACGGGCGTTCTTTTTGGTGACGTAGAAGTAACCGGTGTCCGCCGTGGAAACGAGACGGATTTTGATAACATTGGTCTTGGCCATAGCTTCCTCAGCAGAGCATCGTTAAACCCGGCACCACGCCAGAAACGTGGTCGGGTGGTGTTCAAGTGCCGGCAAAATGCGCATACAAGAGCCAAACGTCAAGCATTCTTGCATCATTCAGGCGTGGGAATAGCCGAAAGGAGTAAAAAAACATGCTGGATGTGGCTGTTGCACGCGCCCGAATCCTTGAAAAATTCTCTGCCTGTGGTCTGGAAACCGTCTCTCTCGCCGATGGCTGCGGTCGTGTGCTGGCATCCCCTCTGACGGCCCGCCTCTCCAATCCCCCCGTCTCCATCTCCTCCATGGATGGCTATGCCCTGCGGGCGGAAGACGCGCAGGAGGGCGCATCGCTGCGCATTATCGGTGAAGCCCCTGCGGGCCATCCGTCGAGCCTGACTGTGGAAAAAGGCACCTGTCTGCGCCTGTTTACCGGCAGCCAGATCCCCGCCGGAGCTGACATGGTCATGATTCAGGAAAACGTGCGGCGCGAGGGGGATAACGCAACCCTGCTCAGCGCGGGGCGCAAAGGACAATTTATCCGCACCGAGGGGCAGGACTTCCGTAAAGGCGACATTCTGGTTCCCGCCGGTCAGTGCATTGGCCCGCGGGATATCGGGCTGGCAGCCGCAGGCGGCCATATCTGGCTCCCCGTATCCCGCCGCCCGCGTATAGGCGTTCTGGCCACAGGGGATGAAATTATTCTCCCCGGAGACCCGGCCTCTCCAGACTCCATCGTCAATTCCGGCGCGTTCATGATTGTCGCACTGCTGAAGTCTCTGGGGGCGGATGCATTTCTGCTCCCCATCGCGCGGGATAACGCAGCCTCTCTCTCCGCAGCGATCGGACAGGCCCATTCGCTGGACCTTCTGGTGACCATCGGCGGGGCCAGTGTCGGCACGTACGATATCGTGCGCAGCACGCTGGAAGCGCACGGGCTGGATCTGAATTTCTGGAAAATTGCCATGCGTCCCGGCAGGCCGCTGATGTTCGGCCAGCTTGGCCACACCCCCGTTATTGGCCTGCCGGGTAATCCGGTGGCAGCACTTGTATGCAGTCTGGTGTTTATTGCCCCGGCCCTGCGCAAGCTGCTGGGGCAGCCTGTTCCGGAGGAAATGGAAACAGAACCCGCCCTGCTGGGGGCGGATATCGGGGAAAATGATCAGCGGCAGGATTTTGTGCGATGCCGCCTGACTCCGCAGGCCGACGGGCAGCTTCCTCTTGCCACTCCGTTCAGTTCACAGGATTCGGCTCAGCTCAATATTTTTGCCCAAAGTCAGGCTCTTCTGATCCGCGCCCCGTTTGCCCCTGCGGATAAAGCCGGAACACCCTGCCGAATTCTGCGCCTGCCCTGAGGCCTTTCAGAACGACACGCTGGAGTGCAGCCCAAAAATCGCTTCATCTTTCACCCGGCGGCCTGCGGTATCCAGAACCCCGCCGCTGGGTGAGAGCATCCCCTGCAAATCAGGCTGGATCAGCAGCCAGCGTGTAGCCTGAAACTGGTACGTCAGTTCCAGATGGTATTCCGCATGCTGGGCCAGCGTCCCTGCGCGCCGCTCTGCACGGCGCAGTACAGGACTGGCCTCGCCATAACCAAAGCCAAGAGCCAGCACATCATCCGCGCGCTGGAAGGGCGCGTTAAGCACAAGCCCCGCATCCACCGCATTGGCAATCTGGTTGCGGTTTGCTGGGGGAGCCCATGTCGCCCGCACAAAGCCCGCGAGCGTCTGCGCGCCAGACAGGCTGGCAAGCTCCTGATCCGCCACGGCATACAACGTCCAGTTGCCTTTATGCCGCACAGAAGAGTCGGCCTGATCCGGAAAGCGGCCCGTATCCCCATAGCCGCCCAGCTTATAGGTGCCGTCCCGCCCCCAGAGCTTTGTGTGATACTGCGCTTCCAGAAACATCAGCACGCCGGTGCCAAAATGGAACCGCGTGCCACTCGGGTCCTGATTCTGGTTCCACGGATCTGCCTCATTCAGGAAACTGGCCCCGATGGGGTTATCATCCGCAACCGCCGCCAGAACCGTCCAGTCATGGGACAGGGCATATTTGAGCCGGAGAGCAGGCGTCCCCAGCGGTGCGGCAGGCCCCTGATCATACAGGTTATTATCCGGCACCATAGGCCAGGAAAATGAGGCGTTCATAAACTGCTGAGCACCGTCACTCCCCATAAAATCATGGCTGAGGTCCAGCTTGCCAACCCGCAGGTCCAGCTTGTCATGGTCAAAGGTCTGACCATACCAGACCTCATAAAGCCGGAGATTGATATCCGCCTCAATCCCCGAGACCTGATTGAACACATAAAGCGGCTGATTACTGAAGGGATGCCCGCGAATATCCACGCCACTGATCCCGAGAGTGCCGAGCGGCAGATGCGTCAGACGGCCTAGGTCCAGCGAGAGCTGGCCCGTCGTCACCCCGATATAATTATTGGAAGGCTGGCTTCCGCCAACCGGAATAGCCCAGAATTCGTTCTGGTCCGTGAGCTGAAAATCCACACCATGCTCAGCGAGAGTACGGCGCACACCGCCCCAGTCCTGCGTCAGACGGTCTTTAAAACTGAACGCATCCTCGCCAGACTGTGCATCCTGCGCTCCCGCCGGAGCCACATTCAGGGTCAGGCAGGCGCAGAACGCTGCCGGAACTGTGATAATTTTTCTAAACACAAAACCTGTTCAAAATTACTATGCTACCGGCTGAAAGAACGGCTCCGGGTCCTGTGGCCAATAGCAACCGCCACCCGCTTAAATCGCCATACTGCAAAGCAACAGGCCCGCAACGGACCCTTCTGTTTCACAACTTTACAGGCCCCGCAAAAAATACAGAAGCGCTTTTGATATGACCGAATAACCCCTTGACCCAAAAAGAGAACTTATATAGAACAAAGTCTTATAAATACAAAAACGATCATCTGCTCCGGGGTGCCGCAATGCTGACGCGCAAACAGCACAAACTGCTTCTTTTTATTGATTCCCACCTCAAGCAGACGGGTTTTTCTCCTTCTTTTGATGAGATGAAAGAGGCCATGGGCCTGCGCTCCAAATCCGGTATCCACCGCCTGATTTCCGGGCTGGAGGAGCGCGGTTTTCTGCGACGCCATCATCACCGGGCCCGTGCGCTGGAAGTCATCCACCTGCCGGAAATCATGCCTGCGTCCGAGACCCTCCCCGCCAACGTCGTGCGCGGTGATTTCTCCCGTCCGCAGACAGCGGCACTGAAAATCCCGCTTTATGGTCGCATTGCCGCCGGTCTGCCCATTGAGGCAATGGCCGAGACCGACACCTTTCTGGATATCCCCAAAGATATGGTCGGCTCGGGCGATTACTACGCTCTGGAAGTCACTGGTGATTCCATGATTGAGGCCGGAATTATGGACGGCGACCACGTTATCATCCGTCGTACGGAAGATGCCGAGAACGGGCAGATTGTCGTGGCGCTGATTGATAATAGTGAAGTCACGCTCAAGCGCCTGCGCCGTAAAGGCAACACAATCGCGCTTGAACCCGCCAACCCGCGCTATGAAACGCGGATTGTCCCGGCGGAGCGTCTGCATATTCAGGGGCGTCTGGCCGGTCTGATCCGCCAGTATCACTAAAGCCCCGCTTGTGCGACCACCTCACCAAGCAACGCGCCTTAGGCGCGGGGATTGAGACCAGACCTGAGAAGGGGGCGTGATTTCGATATCACGCCCCCTTCTCACTCACACACTCTCCCTGCCTCCACAGACGGCATCCCATGAGGGAATGAGCCCGCTCAGCGTGCGCACAGCCTCCGGTGTAACAGCCTCCTGCTGCGGCAGTTCGGCCAAAATCCGCACCTTTCCTTTTCCCTCAATCGTTTTCCGATTCTCAGGGTTGAGTGGCCCGCTCAGCACCACTCCGGCAACAGCCAGACCTCTGGCCCGCATGGCCTCCAGACTCAGCAACGTATGGTTGAGTGTACCCAGCCCGCTGCGGGCAACCAGCACCACCGGCAGCCCCCAGCGTTCCGCCAGATCAAGCATCATCAACGTATCCGTGGCAGGGACCATCAGGCCGCCCGCCCCTTCCACCACCATCGGGCGTTCGGGGTTCTGCAACGGCAAAGCCAGAAGGGCCGGGTCAATTTCCGCTCCTTCTGCCTGTGCTGCGGCAAGGGGGGAGAGAGACGCCTGATAGGCTCCGGCGGGAGGAATACAGTCCTCCGGCAGACAACCACTCAGTTTTATAACGGTCGCAGTATCCCCTTCTTCATCCGCCAGCCCGCTTTGCAGAGGCTTCCAGTACAGGGCGTTCCATGCCTGCACGAGGCAGGCAGACGTCAGCGTTTTCCCCACGCCGGTATCTGTTCCGGTGACAAACACCCCGGCTCTCCGGGGTGTTTGGAAACAGCCATACGCCAGATGCCAGGTGGCCAGAGCGCCGCTCACATCAAACCGTGCCATCACCCGCCGCAGGTCTGCCGGGGAGAACGCCGCGACACCCTCTCGAGGGACAGACGCCCCGGTTGCCTTCAGGTGCCTGACAAACGCCAGTCCGCTTTCAAAAGGCTGAACACACCGCTCCGCTGTCCACCGCCCTGCACACAGGCGGGGCTGCCAGCCCTGCACGGTCCGGACGTCCGGGTACTCCGGCGTGCCTGCCACAAGCCCTTCTGCCGCGCAGGCATTCTGCCATTCCGCAAATGTGCCATCCAGCAAGGTTGAAACCGCAATCACGCCACCGGGCGTCAGGCGCTCGGCCAGTGTTTGCAGAACAGCGGCGGGTTCGGCCAGCCACTGAAAGACCAGATTGCCGCAAATCAGATCAAACGAACCCGCAACATCAGGGCGCGCGGCATCCATCTCACAAAACTGTACACGGTTACCGACGCGGTTGCGGGCACGTTCCAGCATCTTGGGGGCAATATCTGTCGCAATCAGTTCCGCCTCAGGCCAAGCTTCGTGCAACATCTGCGTCAGAAAGCCAGTGCCGCATCCCACTTCCAGAATACGGCGTGGCGCTTTGCCGGCCAGCCGGGACTGTAACAAGTCAAACAGCCGCCGAGCCGCCACACGTTGCAGCAGCGCCGCCGCGTCATAGCCTTCGGCAGCATCAAAACTGTGCTGAATACGGGTCTGTCGGGAATGGGCAGAACAGTCAGTCATGAATTTTCCAGCATCTGTAGAGTCATGCGCCGAATGACCTCGGCGCAGATATCGGGGTGCGTCTGTGGCAACATATGTCCTCCCTCTGCCTGCCAGCTGATCGGGAGGTCTGGCGGCAAGGAGGCGCGTGTCATGTCCGGGCTGACAATCGGGTCCTGCCCTCCGGCCAGAATACTGACCGCACCCGGCACCCCTGCCAGACGTGACAGAACGGGGCGCATATCCAGCGTCCTCAAATCTGTCAGCCCCTCCTGCAAGGCCTCTTGACTCACCATCTCAGAGGAAACTGGTCCGGCTCCACATCGGGTCCGAAAATCCATCACCACCTGAGCCGGATTCCGTATCAGCCCCGCCTGCATCCGTGCCAGCACACGCGGGGAAATACCCTGTAAAAACCCCTCCCCGGCGGCAAAACGCCCAAAGGCGTTGATACCGAGAAAGCGGCTGCCCTCCGGCCAGTTCCCGCGCGCAAGAAGACAGAGAAACCCCAAAGAATGCCCCACAGCCAGAACAGGATGTGGGCCGCTCCGCAGAGCCTCGACCTGTCTCTGCGCCTCGTGCTGTGAGGCCCCAAAATATCCAAGGTCCGGCAGACAGACCTCGGGCTGGCCAAGTGCCTTTAAGACTGGCTTCCACACATCCGGCCCAAAGCCCCAGCCATGCACAAAAAGTAGCTGCGGCGCAGTCATGGCCGTTCGCCTACAGGATAATCCGCCACCGCCGCACACAGCACCTCAGCCAACTGATCAACCTGCGCTGCCGTGTGATTTCCGTGCAGAACAACCCTCAGGCGGCACCCTCCCGGCGGCACCGTAGGCGGGCGGATGGCAATTGCCAGAAAACCGGCGTCTTCCACCTTGCGCGAGAGTGCGAGCGCGGTCTGTTCACTCCCCACCACAACCGGGACAATCTGGGTGGAAGATGGGCCTGTCTCCAGACCCGCAGCCTTCATATGCTGCCGGAATCGCTCCGCCAGTGCTGCCACATGCTGTCGCGTGGCCTCCATCTGCGGCAACAGGTCCAGCGCAGCCTCCACCGCCCCCAGCACCAGCGGAGAGGGCGCTGTGGAATAAATATAACCGGACCCTTTGTTCACCAGCCAGCGGCACAACGCGGAAGACGAGGCAACAAATGCCCCCATTCCCCCCAACGCCTTGCTGAAGGTACCTATGATCACATCCGCCTGTCCGTCCGCGATCCCTTTCCCGTCCGGCCCCAGAATACCGGTGGCATGGGCTTCATCCACACACAGCAGGGCATCATACCGCCGGGCCAGTGCGCCCAGAGCCGCCATGTCCGCTCTGTCTCCATCCATGCTGAAGACGCTTTCTGTCAGGATGATCTTCAGACCCGGACCATCAGCCTTCCGCAGCAGGCTTTCCAGATGCGCCATGTCATTATGCCGGAAGCGCACCGGCTGCACGCCCGCCGCGGCACAGCCATGATAGAGGCTGGCGTGAATAAATTTATCAGCAATAATCTGAGGCAATGCCCCCGTCGCAGCGAGCGAGATCTGGGCAAGGGCTGGCACCAGAGTCGCATTCGCCTGCCAGCCGGAAGAAAAAATGCAGGCCGCTTCCATCCCTTTCAATGCGGCCAGCCGGGCTTCCAGCGCCACCATGCCGGGCGCTGTGCCTGTCACCAGCCGGGATGCGCCGGAGCCAGTTCCATATCGCCCAGCCCAGATCAGGGCGCGCTCCCGCAGCAGCGGGTGCGCCCGCAGACCAAGATAATCATTGGAGGAAAAATCAACCAGAAGGGTGCCGTCTTCTCGCTCCAGAATGCCATCGGCTCTGGGTTGAAGGCTGCGCGGCGTCCGGAGACGCCCCTGTTCGGCCAGTTCCTCCAGCCCATGCTGGAAAAGATGATCAAACCGCGTCATGAAGCGAGTGGTGCCGGAGCCGGGACCGCCGGTCAATCACCTAAGCAGGAGTTCTCGCGCAATGTCCGCCCCCCAGAAGCCCCATATGCC
>NZ_JACRVR010000020.1:0-52370 GCF_018811975.1 Acetobacter sp. P1H12_c
ACCCCACTCAGGGTGGACTGGATGACCTGGTGGCCATGGCGGGGAGTGATCCACCCGATCCCATCCCGAACTCGGCCGTGAAACCCCCCAGCGCCTATGATACTGCGGCTTAAGTCGTGGGAAAGTCGGTCGCCGCCAGGTCTTCCAGTCTACCCAACAAAACACCACCGCGGGGTGGAGCAGCCCGGTAGCTCGTCAGGCTCATAACCTGAAGGCCGCAGGTTCAAATCCTGCCCCCGCAACCAAAATCCTACCAAATTGCAATCACTACAGCCAACCCGCCTCCCTCAGGCGGGGTTTTTGCGTTGCGCTCAAGCCTTCCCTGGCAAACCCATAAAATCCATCACACTCTTCCAGAGCAGAAATGAGAAGGGAAAATGTGAATACATTCCATAAAGAAAAGTAGGGAGCGAAAAACCCTACTGTTTTTAAGTCTGAAAAATTGTGCAAAAGCCTGAGGTGGTAGTCGCAATCTGCTGAGAGTATTATTGTATGAACGGTAGCGGTGTCGGTGTTCTCGATAAATATATGGAACTGCAGAAGCAGCTTGCGCGAGTTTCCAAAGGCCTGACAGCGCAGGAGCTCGCCCGTTTGACGAGTATGGATCGTGGAACGGTTCATCGGTTGCTCAAAGCAATGATCTATTGGGGGCAGGTGGAAGCAGAACACGGCATATACCGTCTGGGGGGAGGGTGCTTACTGCCCGCCAGTGCGTATCTGACGCGCCTGCCTTTGCGCCGCGTTGCACTTCCCTACACAATTGATTTGCAGAACGTCATTGCGGACCGCCCCGCCATTGTATCTGTCGCCCTGCCCGTGGGGGATCAGATTGTCCTGATCGAACGCATGTGGACGGCGGCAACACCCTTTAATGTTGTGGCCGATCTGGATGATAAATTCGCCATGGATCGCTGCACAAGTGGACGTGCTATTCTGGCGACCTATCCTGAGGAACGGGCGCGGGAGACACTGGGAGAGGAACGGTATGAAAATATATCGCCCAGAATACAGGAAATTATGAAGGCTGGCGGCTACTCCTTCGGGCGGAGTGAGCAGCGCGAGGGCTTGTCGTCCATGGGTTACCCCATTCGCCACGGGCAGGAGGCTGCTGTTGGGGCGCTGGTAATAGCCGGACTGGAGATGGATGCTGTGTTGCAGGTCTCATCTCCTCTGGCGCAACATCTCCAGCGTGCCTGTAAGGGTATTTCAGAACAGCTTTTTGGCTGAGCACGCGCTGGCAGTTAGGCTTCTAAAAGTTTAAGCAGCTTAGCCTGTTGCACCTTGCCGTAATGAGAGCGTGGCAGGTGGGACACAAAAAGGATTTGTTTGGGCACTTTGTGCCGGGACAGGCGCTGTTTGCAGTGCAGGATAAGGTCTGCTTCTTGGATATAGGTATCGGCGTGCAGGACAATTGCTGCGCAGACGCGTTCTCCCCATTCTGGATCAGCCGCACCAAAAGCATGTGCCTCAGCAACACTGCTGTGGGAGAGCAGACATTCCACAACTTCCGAGGGCTGGACGGACATCCCGCCAGATCGAATAATTTCTTTGCTACGGCCAACAATTTTAAGAAGGTGCGTGTCGTCCATCACGCCCAGATCTCCTGTCGCCAGCCAGCCATCCTGTAATACGGAGGCCGTTTTTTCTGGTTGCTTCCAGTATCCCGCCATCAAGTGCGGGCCACAAATTTCCACCTCTCCTGCGTTAAGAGGGGGGATGGTGGGGGACAGACGAACCTGCACCTGTCGGAGTGGGAAGCCTACCGCTCCAATAGAGTTTCCGGCGGCATGCAGGGCTGTCAGTTCCGGGGCTGGCAGGTAAAAGCTCCAGGGGGCTTCGGTCATGCCGTAAAGAATGCTCAGCCGCGGGCCAAGCAGAGACATAGCTTTCTCAAGCAGTTCTGTGGGCAGCGAGGCCGCACCCACGTCGAGCGAGCGGAAAAAAGGAAGCATTTTCCGGCTTTCAGGAACGTCGTCCTGTTCTGCAATATGCTGCACAAGACGGGCAATCTGTGTCGGGACAAGTGAACTATAGGCGGCTTTGGTCGTCTCAAGGAGAGAGAGAAAGGTTACAGGGTTAAAGCGCCCTCCCAGCACCACAGTCCCTCCGTGGCACAGATGCGCCAGCACGGAGACTGAGGCAATGGGCCACAAAGGCCGGACGTTTAACAGCACGTCCCCCACGTCTGTCGGGCGCGCCAGTCCGATATTGTTCACAATGGCATTCAGGCTGCCCTGCGTGTGCATAACCGCTTTTGGCTGGCCTGTTGTGCCCCCCGTATAATTGAGAGATGCCAATGTGGATAGAGCAGTTTCGGATACGGTGAGCGCTGTCGGCGCGTCTGATATTGGCCAGCTTGTGGGAAGAGAAACACAGGTGGCCCCTGCTGCCTGCTCTGCCAGTTCCGCATGCGTAGGGTCATGAAGCAGAATGGCAATATCGGCATCGCTAATCTGATTCCGTAATTCCTCAACGGAAAGGGAAGGGTCAAACGGCACGCGCACATAACCGCAAACCATGCTGCCGTAATCGGCAATCAGATAGGGAATGCTGGCATCAGCCAGAATCCCGACCCGTGCGTCGGGTGTTACGCCCTGTGCAGTCAGAAATGCCCCAAAACCCTGTAAAGTAGTCTGCATATCCCCGAAAGAAAGCGTCTGGCCTGTAGCGGGTTCATGCAGCGCTACCGTATCAGGCCATCGAGCTGCGGCATTCAAAAAAAGATTTTGCACGCTCATGCTTTTACCATCCGCTTAAGATAATGCGGCCATTCACCTGCCTTGCTTCCAGAAGGGCATGGGCCTGCGCCGCCTGCGTAAAGGGCATGACGCGGTCAATCTGCGGCCGGACAAGGCCTGCGGAAATCATGGCGAGAGACTGGCTGACTTCATCCAGCGTGGCGCTGCCAGACCCCTGCACACGAAGCCTGCGCCCGATCAGCAGGCCGGGTGAGACTTCGACAGGTGCCGGAGCGATATTGCCCAGCACCACAATGCGTCCGCCCATGCCTGTTGCCCGCAGGGTTTGGGGAAGGGTGAGGCCCAGATTCTCCATGGCAACATCCACACCGCGCTTACCGGTCTGGTTCCACACCGCAGCACTGTAGTTTCCATCCGGTGCCACTATGACTGAGGATGCTCCAAGTTCTTCCAGTCTGCTGGCTTTTGCAGGGTCCCCTGTCACGGCAATAACCTGCGCCCCCAGCGCACGGGCAATCTGGATCTGATGCACGCCCAGCCCTCCGCTGGCCCCGTTGACCAGAACAGTCTCGCCCGCAGTCAGTCCGGCCTGTGAGACAAGCGCCCGCATGGCGGTGCCAATAGGGCAGGACGCAAGGGCGGCCTGCTGAAAAGTGACATTATCCGGGATACGGATGGCGGAGACGGCGGGCAGGCGAATATACTGGGCATAAGCCCCTTCCGTATCCACGGCGGGGAGAGAGACGGCGCGGCACAGGTCTTGCCGCCCTCTCAGACAGTCCCGGCATTGTCCGCAAAAGCGGCGTTGATAGCCGGTTATGCGGTCCCCGACGCGCAGCGTGGTTACGGCGGCACCCGTTTCCACAACGCGGCCCGCTACCTCGTGACCGAGGATAACCCCCTTAGGGGCTCCTGCCAGTTTGCCTGCTCTGTGCAGCAGGTCATGGTGGCACACCCCTGCGGCTTCAACCTGCACAAGCACATCATGCGCACCAGCCTCAGGTGTGGGGACGTCTTCCAGCCTGAGCTGAGAGGGACCGCCAAAGTCCGAAAGGATAATTGCTTTCATTGTTACAGCCCTGATGTTTGTTCATATAACGAACATAAAGAACACAATATAAACTTTTTATATTCCACATCGAAAAATGTTGCTATGGCTAATTTAACGAATCGGAATCATGCTTAATTCGGGATAAACCATGATAGATAGTGCTATTCAGTCCGGTGTTCTCACCATCACTCTCAACCGTCCTGACCGGTTGAACGCGCTGGACAGCCACGACAAAGCAGCACTGGGGCGTATCTGGCATGAGGCACTGCATAATTCCGCAGTCAGAGCCGTGGTTTTGCATGGTGCGGGAGAAAAGGCGTTCTGTGCAGGGTCAGACCTTAAGGAAATCTCTGCAACGCAGCAGGTGGCGACAACAGATGTGCTGGCCTCCTGTATTCCCGGTGTTGCGGAAGACTTTACCAAACCCGTTGTTGCGGCCCTGCACGGTCATGTCATCGGGTTAGGGATAAGCATCGCCATGTATTGTGATTTTCGGATTGCAGCACCCGGAACCCGTTTTCGTTTTCCTGAGGTCGAGCATGACATGCTCTCCGGCTTCAGCGCGATAGAGTTGCCCTCGCTGATCGGAGAGGCCGCAGCGCTGGATATTATGCTGACGGGCCGCAGCTTTGATGCTGAAGACGCGCAGCGCATAGGGCTGGTGTCTTCCCTGGCACAGGATCCGCTGGCAGAGGCCACGGCTCTCGCCACACGTCTGGCAGGTTTGCCGACATCCGCTATGGCATGGAGCAAGCGGCTGCTGCTGGCTGAGCGGCGTGCGCGGCTGGACAGACATTATGCGCTGGTTGATCAGGCCAGACTGGAAGTCGGTCGATATGAGCAATGAGGATCTGATTCCTGCCGGGGCGGCAGAGGGGGCTGTTTTCCGGCGTGTGGCGTGGCGTCTTATGCCGTTCCTGTTCATCTGCCTTGTTTTTAACTGGCTGGATCGTGTGGCTGTCAGCTTTGCGCATCTCCAGTTCGGTGCGGATCTGCATATCAGCGACACAGCTTTTGGTCTGTCTGTCGGCCTTTTTTCAGCCGGTTATCTGCTGTGCGAAATTCCGAGTAATCTGGTCATGGAGCGGTGGGGGGCACGCAGAACCCTCGCCCGTATCATGATTATTTGGGGACTGGTGACTGTTGGTATGGCATTCGTGCAGGGGCCGTACTCCCTGTATGCCACGCGCACTTTGCTGGGGATGGCGGAAGCCGGGTTTTTCCCCGGTGTCATTCTTTATCTGACGTACTGGTTCCCCAGCGCTTACCGCGCCCGCATCACGTCGCGCTTTATCATGGCGATTGCTGTGTGCGGGATCGTCGGGGGGCCGAGCGCAACCTGGATCATGACCCATCTGGCCGGGCTCTGGGGCTGGCACGGGTGGCAATGGCTGTTTCTGCTCGGGGGGCTCCCGCCGGTTGTTGCTGGATTTCTGGCCTTTGGCTGGCTGGCTGATAAGCCCGATAACGCACGCTGGTTGAAGAAGAATGAGAAAAAAATCATTCAGCAGGCCATGGTACGTGAACCGTCTGCAACCATCCGTCCCGTCCGGGCCTCTCTTGTCAGTGCGTTTTCCAACCGTACAGTCTGGTTACTGTCTCTGAGCTACTGCCTGACCATTACGTGCACGGGGAATGTCGTCAATTTCTGGGTGCCGTCGCTCCTGCGTGCCGCAGGAGTGCAGAACCTGCAACAGCTTGGTCTTTTAAGTGCCTTGCCGCATGCGGTGGGTATTGGGGCCATGTTACTGGCCTGCCGGCATTCAGACCAGCATCAGGAGCGGCGCTGGCATTTCGCGCTGGGCGGAGCGCTGGCTATGGCAGGCATGCTGGCCCTGCCGTGGATAGCGCACGGAACGACAGAAACCCTCTTTTTTCTGACTGTTATGGTTGCAGGCTATCTGATTGCAACAGCAATTTTCTGGAGTATTCCCGCAGGCCTGCTGCCAGCGCAGGACCGGGCCATTGGTTTTGCCCTGATCAATTGCTGCGGCCAGATCAGCAGCATGCTTGTGCCGGTTTTAATTGGTTTTCTCAAAACGCGGCTGGGTGGGTTTGAGGTCGCTTTGAGTCTTGTCAGCCTCTTTGTCGGGCTTGGCGTGATCGTCATGCTTGCCATGACCGCCCGTACGGCGCGCCTTCCGGTCTCTCAGCCTTATTCGGTAATGGATTCACAGTCATGACAGATTATGTTCATCTTGCCCGCACGCTTGCGCCCGTGATTGCTGAAGAGGCTTCGCGGCGGGACGCAGAACGGATTTTACCGTTTGATATTTTCGAAAAAATTGCGCGTTCAGGGCTTGGTGCCGCACGGGTGCAAAAAGAGCTTGGGGGTGGAGACGTTACTCAGGGTGCGGTTGCTGAGATCTTTATAGCGCTTGGTAAAGCAGACCCGAATGTAGCGCAGGCTCTGTTCCCGCATTTTATCAATATTGAACAATTACGGCTTATGGCGGGACCAGACGCGCAGGCGCGTTATCTGGGGCAGATTGGCCGCGGCCGCATCAGTTCTGGCGCAGTGGCGGAACGGACCGGCAGTTTCAGAGGGGAAATTCATACCCATCTCGCGCATGTTGATGGCAAGACAGTCTTGCGAGGCCATAAATTTTACAGCACAGGCTGTCTTTTTGCGGATCTGATTAAGGTACAGGCACTCGATGAGGCAGGGAAGCCGCTCTACGTCATGTTGCCAAAAGATGCGCAGGGCCTTGTCTTAAAGGACGACTGGGATGGCATGGGCCAGCGTACCACAGCCAGCGGTACGACGGAGTTTCACGATATTGCCCTCTCAGCAGAGCAGATTATTCCAACAGGTCACTGGTCGGGCAGGCGGAATTACGTTGGGGCCTCGGCGCAGCTGATCCATTGCGCTATTGATGTGGGGATTGGGCTGGCTGTGCTGGATGATGCCATTTACTGGGCCAGAAACCATACACGCCCCCTGCGTGAAAGCGGCGTCAGCAAAGCGACTGATGATCCTTACATTCTGTACGCGGTAGGAGAAATTGCGGCGCGTGTAAGAGCAGCCGAATCGCTGGTCCGGCGTGCCGCCGGATATGTGGAGCAGGCGGCCCGCGCGCAACTGGAGGACGTCAGCCGTGGTCATGCCTCAACGGAAGAAACGGAAAATCTTCTGGTACAGTCGTCAATTGCGGTTGCAGAAGCAAAAATAGCATCCACGGAAAGCGCTCTGTACGTCTCACAGAAACTGTATGACGTCGGGGGTGCCGCCACAACACAAAAGCCGTTTAATTTTGACCGGCACTGGCGTAATGCCCGCACACATACAACGCATGATAGCGTGGCTTACAAATACAAGGCTATTGGCAATTTTCTTCTTAACGAAGAGCCGCCGCCGATTACCTTTACTTACTGAATCAGCCAAGAGGCATTTTTTTATCTAAATATAACTATCAAAAACAGTTATATGAAAAAGGGATCGTTCACTATGCTTGTTGAGGTTGCGAGCGGAAGGAAAGCACTTCCAATTGTTGTTGTTATGGCGGCCCTTCCGGCAACGGCATATGCAGGCACGGTGGAGGAAGGCAAAACGCGGGAGCGTCAGGGCACGCATACGGTCTCTTCCCATCAGCCTGCCACAAAAAGCCGCGCGACAGCAGCAAAACCGTTTCATAAAAAGGAGGTTTTACAGGCTTCCCCGGAAACAATTTCGGTGGTGGGCAGACAGGAAAACCCGGTGCTTTCCGGCACAACCCGCAGGCACAGTACCGTCAATGTTCAGGTGATCAGCGCGCAGGACATTGTCAAAACAGGCCAGAGCAACGCTATGGCTGCACTGGAACAGCTTATGCCTTCAGTCAGTTCTCCCTCATTCAGTGGCGTGGGCTCCAACCGCTTTATTCGCACCATGCAGTTGCGTAACCTCTCAGCCGATCAGACTCTGGTGCTGGTCAATGGAAAACGGCGGCATCTGACAGCAAATTTCAACGCGAACGCTGGCCCTAATTCCGGAACGGAGCCCGCCGATCTGTCCCTGATCCCCCTGAGTGCCATCGACCATATTGAAGTGATAACGGAAGGGGCTTCTGCCCTGTATGGTCAGGATGCCATCGCCGGTGCCGTCAATATTGTGCTCAAGCATAATACAAGCGGAGGATCGCTCAATTTTGTAGACAGCGGCTACTATGCCGGAGATGGCGTGGGCGTAAACGGGTATGGGGATTATGCCATAAAGCTTGGCAACCGTGGGGGCTTTCTGGATATTGCGGCACAGATATCCAACCAGCTCCCTACCAATCGTTCCGGGCTTTATACAGGCAGCATGTACTTCCCTCTGGCCGACGGGAGTGTGGACCCACGCCAGAAAAAGGCAGGGCGGGACTATAACCGGCTGGAAGGGCTGGGGCACACAACCATGGAGACGCTTTCCCTCAATGGGGCCTTACCCATAACGGACAGTATTCGTGGTTATCTTACCGGAACGTATGGACACAGGACGGTTGAAAATCAGGTCACGTATCGCAATCAGGCCAACAACAACACGGTGCGTGCCCTCTACCCTGATGGCTTTATTCCGCTGATGGGAATGACGGAAAATGACTTTCAGATTAATGGCGGTGTGCAGGGTACAACCGCAGGGTTTGACTGGGATGGGTACGTAACATTCGGTCGGGATGATGAAAGTTATACAACGCTCAATTCCAATAACCCGACATTTGGTCTGGCCAGCAAACGTAATTTTTACGATGGGTCCGATATTTCCACCCAGTTTGTGGCGGGGTTCAAGGCCTCCAGAAACTTCACACCCTCCTTTCTGTCTCGGCCGGTCACGCTGGAATTTGGCGGGGAATACCGGCATGATACGTTCCAGCTGATGGCGGGGGATTATCAGTCTTGGGCGAATGGTGGCGTCAAGGTGCTGGATGGGCCAAATGCCGGGGCCACGGCCACGCCGGGAGCCTCAGGCCATATTGGTGCATCCCCGGATACGGCCAGTAACACAGCGCGGGATACGTTTGACGGGCATGTTAATCTCTCTTTCCATATTCTGCCAAAATGGGAGTGGACACTGGGTGGGCATGTGGTCAGCTATTCCAATCTGACGACGACGGAAACAGGCTCCGTTGGCACCCGTTATGATTTTAACAAACGCTGGGCCATTCGCGCTAATTTTAACACTGGCTATCGCCCGCCGACGCTTGGTCAGGAAAATTATTATTATACCTCAACCTTTCCGACTTATACCTTTGCACAGCTACCGACTACGAGCGCTGCGGCCAGCGCGTTAGGGGGTGGCCCGTTAAAAGGCGAGTATTCGCGCAGCTACAGTATCGGGATTGACGCGCATCCGGTCGATAATTTCACACTCACAGCCAACCTTACCGCATCGCTATCAATGACCGCATGGCCAATTCCACCCAGTTTGGGGGGACTGCGGTGGAAAGTATGCTGAACAGTCTTGGGCTGAATGGTATCCGGTACGTTCAGTACTATACGAACCCGGTCAATACCGTGACCAATGGCGGGGATGTGAATGCTGCCTATAACCTGAATCTGCATGATTACGGGCAGTGGATTTTTTCCATTGGTGCCAATTTCTCGGATACTGAAATCAGCCATTACAATGCCACGCCATCCCAGCTTCTCGCTTTTAATCAGCCGTATTTTGATGGGTATGCTCAGAATACATTATTGCACTCCTCCCCTAAAAATCGGGAAACTCTTGGGATTACATGGGCAAAAAATAAATGGATGGTGTCCTTTCAGGAGCAGCGCTACGGCCAGTTGACCTATATTGCTAACCCAAGCCTAGCAACCAAGGACTGGACGGTTGTCAAACCGGCATTTATTACCAATCTTACAGTGAGTTATGATGTTACGCCGCGCTGGTCCGTCAGCGTGGGGGCGCAAAACCTGTTCAACAAATATCCTAATCAGGTGTCCAAAGCCGGGCAGGCCTCGTCTAGTGGCGCCTTTAAATATCCATACTATTCGGCGTATGGCTTCATGGGCGGATACTATTTTGCTAAAATAAGCTACCGTTTGTGAGTGTTTTCCTCTTTAGAATAAAGGAAGAGAAACGGGCTTATTGATTTTTGTTTCAGATAAAGGGAAGGCGGCAGAGTTTATCTGGCTGCCTTCCGGAGTTCAGAAAATCTGGTCTCTTTATCGCATTCAAAATATTTGATTTTTTTTTAGAACATTTTCAAGAGTTCTATTTTGCGCCGTAAAGATTTCTTTTCATGCTTCTCGCACGATGCATTCAGGGTAATTATATATTGTTTTGAAATGGCAGTATAAACCGCTATTTTATCAGGTTTTTCTGGAATAAATTAAGAATATTAGACTCTTTTTAGGATTGGATATTATATTAAGGGGTATGAGAGTGTGTAAGAATCCATTGTATAAAACTGTCAACATGACGCTTTTTTTTGGAATCAGTTGCTATAAAATACCCTCTTTGGCTTTTAATGCTCTTGTTACTTAAAGATACAATTTGACTGGTTTTTATCAGATCATCAATCAAAGGCCTCCACCCCAGAGCGATACCCTGATTTTGCAACACAGCCTGAAGCAGGAGTGGATAATTTCCGAAAAATAATCCATTTTTCCGGAATGATTTTAACGGGAGCCTGCTATCAATCGCGCCAAACCAGTCTGCCCATGTAAACCACTGATGGTCCGGCCCGCTTAAATGTAAAAGCTTTGCCGAGAGAAGATCTTGAGGTTCATGAAATGGTCCCGCTGCTTTGAAATATAGGGCACTACAGATAGGCACAATCTCTTCCTGAAACAGGCAGATTGAAGAGACGCCGTGTGCATGGGGGTCCTCCCCAAAAAGAATGGAAACATCATGAGGGGTGTTCCTGTGGTCTATTTTGGCGTCTCGTCTGGCTTGTGTTGTCAGAAGACTGACGTCAAATTCAGGAAATTTCTCTTCAAAATCAGACAACCGGGGCAGAAGCCAGTTCGCTGCGAACCCATAATCTGTGAGGATTGTCAGCGTTTTTCTGGAATGACAGTCATGTATACTCTCCATGGTACTATAGAGCTGTGCCAGCACGTCACTTGTTGTCGCATGGAGCATCTGGCCGTGTCTGGTAGCCAGCACCCCTCTGTGCCGACGCTCAAACAAAACTACCCCTAACAGTTTTTCAAGCTGAGCAACCTGCTGGCTTACGGCCGGTTGGGTCATGCCGAGTTCAAGCGCTGCTGTGCTGAAGCTGCCACAGCGGCCAACAGCCTCAATCAGGCGGAGCGAGCGTAACAGATAGTCAGCTTGATTCGGTGTCATAAGTCATGCTTATACAACACATACGAACGTGGATAGATCAAAAATAACGCATCACATGGTTTATTTTACATAATAAAACGACAAAAAATAGTTAAATTAGCAATGGAAAGTGATGCAGTGACAAAAGATGCTCCGTTGAACTTCTTGGTTGTCGTGGCGGACCAGCTGACGGCTCTTGCATTGCCAGCCTTTCTGGGGGGGCGTGACCCCTCCCCCGCAAAAGTGCCCGCTCTGCGCAGTCTGGCAGAACGTGGCGTAGTTTTTAAGAATGCCTACACGGTCAGCCCACTCTGCGGGCCGTCTCGGGGCGCCTTCATGACGGGCCTGATGCCCTCTCAAAGCGGGATTATGGATAACGGGAGCGAATGGCATTCAGACATTCCCACATTCGGCCACAGGCTGCGCAATGCCGGGTATCAGACCATTCTTGCCGGGAAGATGCACTTTGTCGGGGCGGACCAGCTACATGGTTTTGAGGAGCGCCTGACCACAGATATTTATCCTTCGGATTTCACCTGGGTGCCGGACTGGCAGAATAAGGAGGACCGGCCGGACTGGTATCATTCGATGGATTCCGTGCTGAATGCAGGTCCGGTTCTGCGCAGTAATCAGATTGATTTTGATGAAGAAGTTGCTTTTGCGTCCCGCCGCAAGCTGTTTGATCTGGCCCGCCAGCGTGATGATAAGCGGCCGTTTTGTATGGTCGTGTCCTTTACGCACCCCCATGATCCTTTCAATATTACTCCGGAATGGTGGGATCTCTATGCAGAGAGTGACATTCCTCTCCCGCGTGTGCCGGATGCCGTAGAAAATCACCCTTCTGCTGACCGTATCCGGGCGGCATGCGGGATTGATGCCCAGCGCCCATCCGAGGCTGACGTGCTGCGTGCCCGGCGCGCTTATTACGGCGCTCTGTCCTACGTTGATTATCAGCTTGGGCAGCTTGTTGAGGTTTTGCGTCAGACCGGACTGGACAAGACCACAGCTATCATTTTCACAAGTGACCATGGTGAAATGCTCGGTGAGCATGGGCAATGGTATAAAATGTCCTTTCGGGAAGGGGCGGCCCGTATCCCGCTTCTCATGGCTTTTCCGGGTGGTGCGTCACAGCAGGTGGCTCAGGCTGTGTGCCTTGCGGATGTGGGGGAAACCCTCTGCGGGCTGGCTGGCGCACCCTCTGCGCCACAGGTTACCGGCCGTGATCTGACGCCGCTGCTTAAAGGGGAGACTGTCTGGCCGGACGAAGTTTATGGCGAATATCTGGGTGAAGGCACATTTGCGCCAACTGTCATGATCCGGCGGGGGAAATGGAAATTCCTCTACACGCCGGATGATCCTGATCAGCTTTATAATCTGGAAGACGACCCGGATGAAAAGCGGAACCTCGCGTCCCTTCCTCTTTATCAGGCCGATGTAAAGGCTTTCCAGACCGAAGTTCTTCAGAAATGGAATTTTGAACTGCTCCGCCAGAAAGTTGTGCTGAGCCAGCAACGGCGGGCGCTCGTAAAGCGGGCTCTGGCGACGGGCCGCTGTACGGCATGGGATTATCAGCCTCCCGCCAATGCGCACCGCGCCTATATCCGTCATCATAAACCTCTGGAGCAGCTTGAAGCCGAAGCGCGGCTGCTACCACAGGATGTTGGGTCACTGTGACATGCTCTTCCATAACTTTCCCTACCGCGCGTCTCTCACTTTTGTTGTCTCTCTGGGGGCCACATGCGCGGCATACGCAGCAGAAACAGAGCCTCATACCGTTTCAGCCGCCCAAAAAGGCATAGTGCAGAAGCCGGCCAGTCAGAAAAACCATGCGGCTGTGTCCACGCCACAGTCTAAACCCTCAGCACTTGAGGAAATTACGGTGCGGTCGAACAAGCGTGCTCAGCAGGTGAATACAACACCCGCATCCGTTGTGGCACTCTCTGGCAAGACCCTTCAGACCACAGGTGTGCGGGATGCGTTGTCTCTGGCGCGCGATATTCCCGGCCTTATGGCAGAAAGCACGTCAGGCTCAACCAATCCGCGCTATCGCCTGCGCGGGATTGGTACAAATGATTTTTCAGCAAACATGACAACTGCCGTTGGTGTGTCTGAAGATGACGTGTTTCTGGATAGCGGCGCATCGCAGGGCACACCAATTTACGATCTTGACCATGTGGAAGTATTTCGCGGCCCGCAGGGCACCTTGCAGGGCAAAAATACAACGGCGGGGATGGTGTCTTATTACACCAAGAAACCGACAAACACTCTTGATGGTTATGTGCGCGGCACGGCTGGTAATTACGGTTTGTGGGGAGAAGAAGGCGCCATTGGCGGCCCGATTATAAAAGATAAGCTGATGGCGCGCTTTGCCATTGTGAACCGGCGTATGGATGGCCAGTATTATAATGGCAGCCATAAAAACCCGACAGGCGGATATCAGTATTATGATATGCGTGGACAGATTCTTGCAAAACCAACTGATAATTTCTCCATTCTGATCAAGGCCCATCTTGGGCGGAACAGGACGGAAGTTCCCATTGATCATGTAGGGCTTCTGGAGGGGGGGACGGATGCTCAGGGATATGCCCAGACATCGCGAAGGGATATCCAGAATAACGGGCGCACGGATGCAACAACAAGACGGGCCGGGCTTTCTGCCACGGCACGCTATGATTTTGCAGGAGGCTGGAGCCTGAGTAATATTTTTGCTCTGGAATGGAATCATTTCAATGTCTTCTCGGATGATGATGCCAGCCCGGCCGCTGTGGATTATCAGGAAAATATTGGCGGCGTGGCGCGGGTTCTGAGTAACGAAATCCGGGTTGCGTCTCCGCAGAACAAGAAAATACGCTATATCGGGGGTGTCTATTATCTGCGGAACATGACGCAGTCTTTCAGCCAGCAGCCGCTTTATAGTCCGATTGATTTTGGGGTGAATGGCAACGCATCCAGTTTTAATATCAATACGCAGGATGCTGCGGTTTTCTCGGCTTTGTCTTTTGATCTTACACGCCGCCTGACCCTTGATATCGGCGGCCGTTTTACGTCTGAAACCCGGAGCGCGAACGGCGAGGCATGGGCTTACACTACGCAAAGCTCCAATCCTTATGATACGAGCAGCCGGGCTCTGACCTACATCAACACCAGTACGGGCACATTTATTGATCCTGCTACAGGGGAGAGTCTGAGCGGACCACCCCTGAAGAAAACCTTTAACAGGGACAGTGAAGATGCAAGCCTGAAATATCGTTTTTCACACGGGATTACTGGTTATCTGCGCTATGCACGCGGTTTCCGGACCGGCAATTACAATACCTATGTGGCAACGGCGTCCGATTTCAGCCTGTATAACCCGGAAGTGCTGACTGATTATGAAGGTGGGGTAAAAGCCCGGTTATGGCGCGGCAAGGCGCAGCTTAACCTCTCGGGTTTCCATTATGATTATAACAATATGCAGGTTACAATTCTGCAAAATACCGGTACGCATACAACCAATGCGGCCCGTGCTGTCTCCAACGGATTTGAATTTGAAGGACAGGTGCGGCCGACGGATAATCTGTTTGGGTCTTTTGGTGTTTCCTATCAGGATGCGCATTATACAAGCTTCCGGAATGCGAGCGCGCCGACACCCTTTAATGGAGGGAACCCGGTTGATCTGTCCGGCCAGCCGCTGGAACGGGCGCCACACGTCACGACCAATTTTCTGCTGAGCTATAAAATCCCCGTATCATTTGGGGATTTTACACTCCAGCCAGATTGGCGTTACACCAGCCGGTATCGTTTTCAGGCATGGTCTGATGTGCACCCTGCCACACCGGCTGCATTTTTATCGTCACCGCAGACGCAGGCGCTGGTGAGAAATGCCTTTTCCCAAAAGCCTGTTATTACTGGCAATGTCAGGATTGCCTGGCATTCTGTTGATGAAAAGACGGAAGTTGCTGTCTGGCTGCATAATATTACAAACCAGATGACCTATACAAATGCATTTGGTGAGTTCTTTAACCGGAATATCAGCCGATATCCCGGTGATTTACGGTCCTTCGGCTTTGAAGTCATGAGGTCTCTTTAAGCATGCTACAGCAAACACGCACACTTGGCGTTATGACTCTCGTGGCAATCAGCGCGGCGGACTGTGCCGCGCATAGTATGAATTCTCTGGGTCCGTTTGCCGTCGGGGAACTGATAAAAAATGGGCAGATGACTGCCGCGCAGGCTGGCGTGTGGAGCAGTGTAGAAATGCTCTCCTATGCTGCGGCCATGACGGGCATAGCCTCCGCTGTTCATCGTATCAGGTTGCGTTCTCTGGCGCTTGTTGCCGCGATCTGCGTTGTTTTTGCACAGGCGACGTCTGCCTATGTATATGGTTTCTGGGGTTTGCTGGCGCTCCGTGTGCTGTCCGGATTGGGGCTTGGCGCACTGAATGCGGTCGTCAATGTGGGCGCCAGCCGACTGGGGCAACCCATTTTTGTGCTCTCTTTTGTGATGGTCGTTCAGACGATTGTTTTTTCTGCGTCCAGCCTTTTCCTGCCCTCTATCGGAAAGATAGCCGGGCAGAAGGGCGTTTTCCTCGTTCTGGCATGTATTGTGCTCGCACTGGCACCTCTGATGCGGCTGCTGCCCGATACCGTTAACCAGCCCCGAGGCGTAGTGCGCACGGGGCAGCCCGCATCCGGGCCTGCTGTTGCCGCATTACTTGCAGTGTTGTGCTACACGGGCGGCAGTCTCGCGGTCTGGCCTTTTACGGAGCGTATTGCCGCGTCAGTAGGCCTCACCACAGCATCATTTGGCACATTATCAGCATTTTCAAACATACTCGGTTTGTGCGTCTGTCTTGCGAGTGTGCGGCTTAGCCGGAACACGGCAAGTATGCGCCTGCTGATTCCCGCACTTCTACTGACGGGTGTGATCTGCTTTTTTCAGGCATGGCCGCCATCGTGGCTGGTTTTTAAAGCAGCATTTTCTTTAAACTATGCTTTGTGGTTTTTTATCTACCCTGCTCTGGTCGGCTTAACCTGTCTGGTTGACCCTTCAGGAAAGCTGGCGTCTCGTTCCGGAGGCGCATGGATGCTTTCTCAGGCAGCCACAACAATTCTGGCTGGTGTCGCTGGTGATAGCGGCCAGTATCTGGGGATTGGGTTTCTCAGTTTCGTGCTGTGTCTTCTGTCAGCTTGCTGCGTGTTTCTGGTCAAACCTCACCAGATTATGGCGCGGTAGCCGTTAGAGGGCCTCTGTGGTTTCATCGTGAGGCGACTTCCAGCGTCTGCTGCGTCACATCATACTGGAACAGGCAGGACGTGGCCTCTGAAAGCGCAAACAGCGCGGCCTGTGTGTTGTGTGCTGGCACCAGTGCGCCTCCGAGCAGCAGTACAAGCACGCCTGCCGTCAGGCCAGACCAGAGTGTTTTTCTACGCATAAGTTCGGTCTCCACGGCTGAATGAGCTTTCCTCGAAAGGGGGCCAGATGCCCAAAATTCTATTCCACTAAAATATATTGAATTATGTTTTTTACAACGAGAAAAATATGTGCTTATTTTATTTCATATTTAACCGTGTGGTTTTGGGGTGCGCTTATGACAATCCAGCTAGGCCAGACCGCTCCTGATTTTGTGCAGGACAGCACGCAGGGGCCAATCCAGTTTCATTCATGGCTCGGGGAGGGGTGGGGCATCCTGTTCAGCCATCCGAAGGACTTCACTCCTGTCTGCACGACTGAACTGGGGGCCGTCGCGCGGCTTGCGCCTGAATGGGAGAAGCGGAACACCAAAGTGCTCGGCCTTTCGGTGGACGATCTGAAAGACCATGCCTCATGGGAGGCGGATATTGCTGAAACTCAAGGCAGCAAAGTTAATTTTCCCATTCTGGCAGATACCGACAAAAAGGTTTCCACCCTTTACGGGATGATCCATCCGGACGCTGACCCGAAGGTGACGGTGCGAAGTGTCTTTATTATCGATCCCGCTAAAAAAGTCAGACTGACGCTGACATATCCGCCCTCAGCAGGCCGAAACTTCAATGAAATTCTGCGGGTGCTTGATAGCCTTCAGTTAACGGACAAACAGAAAGTGACCACCCCGGCCAACTGGCAGGCCGGGGATGATGTGATTATTGCGCCATCTGTCAGTGATGAGCAGGCAAAAACCCTGTTCCCGCAGGGCTGGAAGACGCTCAAGCCTTACCTGCGTCTAGTGAAGCTCTCCTGAAATCAACCGAACGTCCTGATCAGACAAGGAATGTGTGATGCGACAGAGTGTGAATAAACGGACAGTGGACGCAAAAAACATTGGAAGCGTAATGTCTGCTCTCAAAAGAAAGCCTGTGTCGCGTCTGTCATTCTCAGGACAAAGCAGGCTCCCGCAGAAAGCAGCATCCCTGCATCAGGAGGTGAACGTCCAAGGCAGCGCGCCAGAGGAGATCGTCCGGCGTCTTTCTGCGTCTCTGGCCGGGTTTGAAGTCCTCATTGTGCCGGGTTTGGATGGGTCTGCCCGCCACCACTGGCAGTCCAGTTGGCAAAGGCTGTTTCGGGCCAATGGTGTTGCGGTGCGGCGCGTCACGCAGGCCAACTGGTCAAAACCTGATTATGAGAACTGGGTAACGGCGCTGGTTGCAGCAGTCAAAAAAAGCAAAAAGCCCGTTCTGCTCGTCGGGCATAGTCTGGGCTGCCTTCTGATTACGCATGCGATTAAAAAGGGACTACTGCCGGAGACTGTTGCCGGTGCCTTGCTGGTCGCGCCTGCGGATGTAGAGAATGGGCCTGAGCTGGAGCGGTACCGTGTGGCGGCGTTCAGCCCCGTCCCGTTGTCCCCGTTGCCATTTCCGTCCGTAGTGGTCGGGAGCCGGAATGACCCGTGGCTGAGTGTCACATCGGCTCGGAAATTTGCACGGCACTGGAGCGCCTCTTTTGTCGATGCTGGCCGCAAAGGGCATATCGGCAACCAAAGTGACCTTGGGGACTGGCTGGATGGCCTGTTATTTCTGGACCGCCTGACGCAAACAGTCCTGCTGGAGAAAACGGGACTGTCACGCCACCAGAAAAGAGTCTTGCAGTAATCTGAAGGGATACGCAGGTTTTGTTCTGCCCTTTCTGAGGAGCCTCTATTTCAAATAGAGGCTCCTCAGAAAATATTAGCTCTTCAGGCAGGAGAGCAGACTCACTCATGTGGGTCTGCTCAGTGCGCCTCAGGTCTTGAGAGCCTCCCCTCAGAAATCCATTCCGGCCTGAAGGAAGGCATATCGGCCAATGGCGTTCTGCGAATACATCGCCAGATCAGTATTGATCACGCCATCTGGTATGAAGGGCGGCTTTTTATCGAGAAGATTGTTGACGCCTGCGGTAAAGTTCCAGTCTTTCAGTCTATAGCCCAGCGTCACATCATGCGTGAAAATGCCGGGCACGTTCCATGACCCTGCGGAGGAATGGGTGAGGTCAACAGAGCCGTTGTTCAGCCGCATGCCGCTGGTATAGTTCATCATGTAAGTCAGGCTGAACGCTTTATGCGTCCATGTGGCCGTTGCGTAATCTGTAATACGGGGGTGCCCCACACCTGCGCCCGCATATGCACCGCCACCGGTATAGTAAAGGCGGCCCGTACCGTTTCTGAAGGAAGATCCGGCATAAGGCTGCACATTGTAGCCAACCAGCCCTTGCAGATTGTTGCTGAGGGTCAGAACATCCGTGCGGGTCAGGCGCACGCGGTAATCAAGGTCAAAATCAATGCCGTTGGTGGTCATCTGGCCAAGGTTCTGTGTTGTGGCGTTCACCATGGTGATCTGCCCGTTACTGTCACGCGGAGAAATATTGGCACAGTAACCGGGGGATGCTCCAGTGTAACACTGGTCCACAATATACTGGGTCCCAACGGAGCCAATGGTATTTTTAAGCGTGGTATGCCAGTACTCCACCGAGAGCGAGAGCCCGGGAGTCCAGCGAGGGGTAATGACCGTGCCAAACGTGTAAGTCCGGCCGACTTCCGGGCCGAGTTTGGGGTTTCCGCCCTGCAGACTGGGGAGCTGATTGGAATAGGCCTGCGTGACCTTGCCGGGCACGGCACCGGCCTTCATGCAGTTGGCAACAACAGTTGCCGCCGCTGCGCCATAATAGTCCGGGCGTGTGCAGGGATCGATGGCCGCAGGAAAACCGACGGCCTGACCACCATACAGAGAATACACGCTGGGCTGCCGGAACGATGTTCCCAGTGTTGCCCGGAAGCGGATATCCTGAACAGGAGCCCAGTTAATGCTGACTTTCCAGTTTTCCGTATCGCCAAACGTGTTGTAGCGCGACCAGCGGCCCTGACCATCAATCGTCAGGTCTTTCGCGAAGGCGACGTTATGCAGCAGGGGCACTTTGCCTTCCAGATAGACTTCAGTCGCGTTAAAGCCGCCGCCCGTGCTGGAGGTGTAGGACCCCGCGACGTTGCCTGCCTGCACCTCCGGGTCCGCATGGTAGGAAAGCTGTTCACTATGGTGTTCCATCCCCAGCGCTATCCCGATGGGGCCACCGCCTTTGTAAGGGAGTTTCACAACATCGTTGTTGTTGATACGGAGGTTGAAGTCCCGCAACTGATAGGTGGAATGATCAATTTCCGTATGTCTGGCGTAATCAACGGCAGATTTTGGCCATGTCTGGAAAGGATCAAACAAAGTGCATCCCGCCTGAGATGTGCAGACGGAAGGATCATACGCAATGGAAGATCCGTTTTGTGAAACACCCAGTTCCTGCAAAATGTTGGCGTAATTGACCAGCCCTTGCGTCCGCAGGGTGTTCTGCGTCATGCCGTAAGACATGGAGGCATCATACTGCCAGTTGCCAACAATCGTCCCGTTGCCTCCGGCAATGACCTGATACGAGTCATTTGCGGAATCATAAGAGCGTGGGCCGAATTCTACTGTTCTTTTATAAAGTCCGACATCCTGCCCCCAGACATTATAGGGGTTGCCAGCAGGCAGAACAAAAGCCGCTGGCAGAGAATTAACGCCGACACTCCCGGTCAGGGGCTGGGCAGAAAGCTGCGCCTGAGAGGATTTGTGCGTATACCGTACGTTGGCATAGAGATTGAGATGTTTGTTGATCTCATAATGCGCGTCACCCGTCAGAGTGCTGCTTTGTATATACTGGGATAACGTCCCTTCCGGCCCATAATTATAACGATCAGACGCGGTGAGAGGAGAAAAGCCTCCGTTTCCGTCGGGCTTGAGCTGCTTGCCGCCGACAAGAGCCGTGGTGGTGGGCGTAATACCAGACCCGTAAACAACCGAACCGCCCGGTGCAGGGTTGTTGATCTGGGGGTTATAAGCCCAGTCGCGGTCCCGCTGCATAACCGGCCCCTGGCTCAGATACTGGCCGCCGATGGTAATATTGCCGCGGTCATGATCAAAGTTGAAACCTTTGATGCCGGAGATCATCCCCGTCCGCTGGTCCCCATACTGAGTGATGCCGCCTTTGACGGTAATATTGCCGGTGGTCAGATTGTGCTTGAGCTTGATGTTGATCACGCCGGACACAGCATCTGCGCCATACAGTTCTGAGCCACCATCCTTCAGGATTTCCACGCTCTGAACCATGGAAACCGGGATCATGTTCAGATCCACGCAGGAGGAGCCTGAGCCGCCGTTCTGCACTTGTCGCTTGCCATCCACCAGAACCAGAACGCGGGAGGCCCCAAGGTTGCGGATATCCGGGCAGGCAATACCGCCGCCGCCATTGGTGGTGCTGTTATAGCTTCCGCCACTGCCCATGGAGGGCAGGCGCTGGAGATAGTCGGACAGCGTGGTCGCGGATGTCCGCTGAATATCCTTGGCCGTGATAATCTGCACCGGGTTGGCGTTGGAATTGTTGGAAGAACGGAGCATGGAGCCCGTCACAACCACATTTTCAGGAGATGTGCTGCGCGCTTCCTGCTGGTCTGCAACGTGCAGCAGAGTTTTCTTCTCGCTCTTTCGAGCGGAGATTGTGCTGTATTTGACAGACGTTTTTTTAGGAAGCTGCGCGTCCTCTGCGTACGCCACGCCACTCTGTAACGGTGAAACCACCGCGAACAGACTAAGGCTGGAGGCTGAGTAAAGCAGAAAATGTCTCAGGGTTTTGTAGCGCATGGTCGGAACATCTCCTGAGTAAGGAAAGGGACGGGCGTGATGAAACAGAGTATTCATCCGGGCTGTTCATAGCATCATCGCAACAAACAGGAGGGCGCAATTCCATATTGTTCTGTGCCGTATAACTTCGGGTTATGATGAGGATGTGTTTTTATATACTTAGGTATTAATATAGATTACAGAATGATAATGAGTCCGAAGGAAAGTTATTTTTTCTGGGAAAGCCATTGAATATTTGTGTGGGAAAGAAATCGGCAGTTATCTGTTATCACTGCTTTGGCGATAAACCTGTATCCACAGGGCTTTGAATGAGGCTGAAATCCTGAAAAAACCTCTCACAGACTAAAGAGTGGAAACGAGATTCTGTTTCAGAACATTTGGAAAGATCAGAAAATAAAAAGATCTATGGAGAAAATATTGATTCATAACAGAAAGTTGAAGTCTTCTGTCCTTAGAGAAATTTCAAAAGGAAAAAATTTCGCTTTTCTGATGGGAGAGTAAAGACCCAAAATGGGTCTTTCTAATTTGTTGGGGTATGTTAACATTAGGAAACCAGACCAGAAAGGATAAAACGCTTATTATGCGTTTACGTCAGATCGAAGTTTTTTATGCGATCATGTCCACGGGCTCTCTGCGTCGTGCTGCGGAGGTGCTGCATGTCTCTCAGCCCGCCGCCAGCAAGGTGCTGCGCTATGCTGAGCAGTCTTTAGGGTTTGCCCTGTTCGAGCGGACAGGGGGCAGGCTGGTGCCCACGCGGGAAGCACGGATTATGCTGCCCCACGTTAATACAATTTTTGAAAAGATTTCTGACCTTAAAAGGCTTACGGAAAATTTGCGTTATGCGCGGGATGGTCACGCTATCAGTATTGGCTGTGTGCCCAGTCTGGGGCTAAGCGTGGTGCCCAGAGTCATTCAGCGCTATCACGCGGCCCATCCGGGGAACGAACTGACAATTGATACGCTGCACGGGCCGGAAATTGTCTCGCGTATCCTCAATCATGACCTTGATTTGGGTATTGTCTTTGGCACCTATGAGAAGCAGGGGCTTACCGCCAGCCATATTGCCGATGTTCCGCTGGTGCTGATTGATCAGGACGTGACGAAGGGGCCGGTCGCTCTGGAAGATATTGATCCGGCCCGCTATATCGGCCTGAGCGAAAATGATCCGACCGCGCGCCTTCTGGATATGGTGTGGGAAGAAGCCAGTCTGGCGGCTGTACCCGTTGTGCGGGTGCGCACGCATTATATGGCGGCGGAGCTGGTCCGGCTGGGGGGTGGCTGCGCCATTGTGGATGGGCTGACGGCTCTGCATCATCCCGGTTTGCCCACCCCGCTCCCACTCAAGCCGCCACTGGGGATAGCCTGTACCGTTCTCTTCCGGGCTGATTATGCGCTTTCTCATATTTCCCGTGATATTCTGGAACTTCTCAAAAAAGAGATCACAGACGATCTTGCTGGTCTGCCTGCTCTGTAACCCCCCCCTTAACCGCTGGCTAATGGTTCGTGACATTTTTGACATGGACAGCGTTCCGTTTTCTTCTGATCATTCCGATATCGTATTTACGTGGTGGTGGCGGGGAAGGCAGGTGGACGATGTCTGGATCAGGGACCTATAAAAAGCGACTTCTTCTTTTAGGCATTTCTGCCTTTTGTTATGGCTTGACGACTGAGGCGCACGCCCAGATCATTTCTCTGCCCGGGACAACCACAGGGAAAGCCATAACCAACAAATCGTCGAAAAAATCGGACGCGACGGTCAAAACAAACGGCAAGGATGAAGCGATCACCGTGGTCGGTACGCATCTGGGTGCTGTTGAAACGGCGGAAGTTCAGCCGGTTACCGTCATTACAAGTGAGCAGATTCAGCAGTCTTCCTCCATGACAACGGGGGATGTTTTTGCGCACATCCCGTCCATGGGGTTTTCAGGGAACACCTATTCCAACGCAGGCGGTTCCTGCCTGAATATCCGGAGCCTTGGCACGGCCCGCACGCTGGTGCTGGTTGATGGCCACCGTATGGTCAACGGGAATGGCGCGGTTGATTGCCCGGATGTGAACAGCATTGTTCCCGCCATGATTGACCGTATTGAAATCCTGAAAGATGGGTCTTCTACAACTTACGGATCTGACGCCATTGCTGGTGTGGTCAATATTATTCTGAAGAAGAATTTTACCGGTACAACGCTGACCGCAAACGGTGGGATCAGTGAATACGGGGATGATCAGACGACGGCGCTGACCGCCGCGCATGGGTTCAATTTCATGCATGACCGCGGCAATTTCACTATTGCCGGGTCCTATAACTATCAGGCGCCTATGGCGGCTGATCAGCGCAAATGGGCGATGCAGGAAGCAAAGGTCAATAACCCGCCGGGGCAGGACCAGTATTATGGTTCCCAGTATGGCGCTCTGCCTGTTTATGCGGCTCTCAACGGGGGGGCACCTTTAACACCGTCCAGTGATGGTGTGGCGCAGTCCGTTATTTCTGACGGGCATGGTGGGTACAGGCCGTATAAATGGAGTGATAACTATGATTACTCCAAAGATAACCAGATTATAGCGGAACAGCAGGTCGGCTCTCTGGCCTCTACAGGGCATTTTGACGTCAACAGCAATCTTCAGCTTTATATGACGGCGAATTACAGCCATACGCATACGGTTAGTGCGGGCACGCCGATGTATATTGCCACACCCGCCACGACGCTGACAGGCAATTCCGGTGCAATGGTTGTGCCTGCCGGTGAGCCGGGAAATCCGTTTGGGTCAGATGTCGCGCTGAACCAGCGTATGTTTGGGATTGGTCGTGAATATGACTATGAAAATATTGATTACTACCAGCTGACAGGCGGCGCGCGCGGCACGTTGCCGCATACGGGTGGCTGGACGTATGATTTCTTCTTCTCTTACGGCAAAACCACAACGTCCGATAAAGGCACGGGCCGCGTTAACTGGCGCAATATGGAAAACGCGCTGGGCTTCCATCAGACGGGGGGTGCTGGCTCAACAGAAGGGTATTATGACCCTAACCTTTGCGCAAATACCGCTGGCTGCTCACCGTATAACCCTTTTTCAGGCACCATGTCCCGCGCCGCTGCCAACTATATCAGCTTTGATGATGTGTATCCGTCTGCTCAGGAAATGCGGGACGTCCAGTTTACTGTTGCCAACAAGCATCTTGCCCGCCTGCCGTATGGTCCGCTGGGGATTGCGCTTGGGGTCGAACATCGCAGTCTGAATGGGTACTGGCATTCTTCATGGCAGGATCAGGCAGGACTGAACTCCAATCAGGTGCGTGGGGATACGGGCGGCGGCTATAACGTGACAGAAGTTTTTGGGGAGCTGAGTATTCCTCTGTTGCGGAATCTTCCGGCAGTTAAAGCTCTGAATGCTGAAGTTTCCGGGCGGTTTTCAAATTATAATACCTTTGGGCAGGCTTATAACTGGCACGCAGGTCTGATTTATGCGCCGACTGACGATATTAAATTCCGGGCGAATATCGCAACAGGTTTCCGGGCCCCGACCATTCAGGATCTCTATAAAGCCAAAATTATCAGCCTGACGGGCACGCGTGATCCGTGTGCTTATATCTCCACCTACCCCGGAGCCGTGCAGAGCACCATTGCGGATAACTGCCGGGCTCAGGGCATCAACCCGAACACATTCAAGCAGACCAATGGGTCTCTGAAATATGAAACCGGCGGCAATGTGAATCTGAAGCCGGAAATTTCCAGAACCTATACCATTGGTTCCATCATCACACCGCGGTTCATTCCGGGCTTTACGGCAACGGTGGATTATTTCCATACCCATATTACGGAAACAATCGGCTATCCGTCCCTCTCAACCGAGCTCAACGGCTGTTATGAAAGCACGGGCCTGTCCAGCAGCTACTGCTCCATTCTCAATGGGCGCGATGTGAATGGCCAGCTTTACCCGGTTGCACGTCTGCATGAAAATACCGGTGCTTTTATTGAAGATGGTCTGGATATCAACGCGTCCTATCAGGTGCCGATTGACTACAACAATACGCTGACATTCGGTGCGGATATTCAGGACATCATGTCCTACAAAGCGCAAAGTCAGGATGGCCAGCCCCTTATTTCCTATCTCAGCACGGATGCGGGTGTGCCAAAGTGGGTTGCCAACGGGTCTGCCACCTTCACCCATGGTCGCTGGAGCCTGACATACATGCTCCGGTTTATTGATGGGTTCACGTATTATCCCAGTTCTTCTTATGGCCCGACTGTCTCCGAGTGGTGGAAAACCAATCAGGCCTGGTATCATGATCTGATGCTGACCTATCACGGAGATATCTACAGCGTGACGGCAGGTGTGAAAAATCTTGGGGGCCGGGACCCGAATTTTTACGCAAACGGTGATTATAATACGTCACCCGGAATGTATGACTATGCCGGGCGGTATGTTTATCTGAAGGCGCAGGTTCATTTCTAGGTCAGAGCATGGAGCGGGGGCCGTGCAGCCTCCGCCTTCTTCCCGCATCCTCTCTTTTGATATCCTGCGCGGTGTAACCGTTGCTGTCATGATTCTGGTCAACAATCCGGGGGACTGGAGCAAGGTCTGGCCCCCGCTGGAGCATGCCGCATGGAATGGCTGCACCCTTGCTGACCTTGTTTTTCCGTTTTTCCTGTTTCTCATGGGGTGTGTCATCCCCTTTGCGTTTGACAGACGCCTGAGCGAGGGAGTGCAGCGGAGGCAGCTGATGGCGCATATCGCGTGGCGCGGTCTGGCATTAATCGGCTTTAAACTTCTGCTCAGCCTGTATCCGTTCTTTCATTTCGGGCATCTGCGCTTTTTTGGGGTCCTGACGCGGATTGCCCTGTGTTACGTGGCGGCCGCCAGCCTTTATGTGTTTGTCCGCAAGCCGGTGGCTTTAGTCTCCGTTATCGCGATCCTCCTGCTGGCTTACTGGGGGATGCTGTATGCGCTGCCCGTGCCGGATGCAGGCTGGCCCGGAAAGGATTTTCCTTTTCTGGATGCCGATAAAAATATGGCGGCATGGCTGGACAGGCAGTTTTCCGCGTGGTGCCGGGCATGGCTGCATACTGGTGTGCTGTATGAAAAGACGTGGGACCCGGAGGGGCTTTTAAGCACCCTTCCCGCAATCGGGACGACATTATCTGGCGTTCTGACAGGCCAGCTCTTCCGGCGGTCAGATATTTTACCGGCGCGGCGGCCCGCGCTCCTTATGGTCGCGGGTCTTCTTGCTGTTGTGCTTGGTCTGCTGTGGGCGCTTGTTTTCCCGCTGAACAAGTCGTTATGGACAAGCTCTTTCACGCTCTTCACAACCGGAGCGGCGCTCTGTTGCCTGAGTGTGTGTGACTTTCTGTTTGATCTCCGGATGGTGCAGAAAAACAGTTCTGTTATGTACTCTGTTGCGACGTTTTTCAGGATATTCGGAACAAACGCCGTCTTTGCATTTCTCTTTTCGGGTTTTGTCGCAAAAACGCTGCTTGCTCTGCCCTCTCCGGTAAAAGAGGGGGCGTCTTTTCAGGCGTGGCTCTCTTTTGTCCTCAGGGCCGGGTATCCCTCCACGCCACTCACATCTTTTCTGTTTTCCCTCTTTTTCCTTATGCTCGTTTTTGTGCCACTTTATGGGCTGTACCATAAAAAAATATTTCTAAGGCTTTAGAGTTTTCTTATGTCTCAAACACAGGTCTTTTCCTCCATGCATTCAAACCAGACACGATCAAAGCGGCGTTTCAGCATGTTCGCACAGTGCGGTGCGCTGGCGGCACTGTGTCTGGTGGTGGCAGGCACGTCTGTTCAGGCGGCAACAGTCTCTCTGCCAGATGGCCTGACTGAAAAGCAGATTGATGATGTGGTGAACAAAGCGCGGCAGGCTTTTGATGTGCCGGGTGTTGCCGTCGGTGTGATTCATGATGGAAAAATTGTGTTCGCCAAAGGGTATGGGCGCAAGGCTGATAATGAAAAAAGTGGTCAGGTCGATACCAGCACGCTTTTCGCGATTGGCTCCAACAGCAAGGAGTTTACAGCAACCGCGCTTGCAACGCTGGTTGATGAAGGCAAGCTGAAATGGACAGATCGCGTTAATGATATCATGCCCGAATTCAGGGTTTCAGACCCGTGGATTACGCGGGATTTTCGTGTGAGTGATCTGCTGACGCATCATAGCGGCATGGGGCTTGGTGCCGGAGATCTGATGCTGTTTTCACACAGCACGTTCACGCGGAAAGATATTCTGGCAGCATTGCCCTACATGCCCTTCACGGGGCGTTTCCGGGCCGACTATGCCTACAATAATCTGCTTTATGTTGTAGCCGGGGCGCTGGTGGAAAAAGTATCCGGCCAGACATGGGAGCATTATGTTCAGACGCGCCTGATTGATACCGCAGCACTCCCGGCATGTCAGAGCACATTCCCAGTCAAGGGGCAGGTGGATGTTGCGGCGGGGCAGGGGAGTGATGGTGTGCTGCCTGACCACGCAGAACCCTCAGCCATGGCGCCCGCAGGTGGTGTGTGGTGCAGCGTGAACGGGATGAACCGCTGGGTTCAGACCCTTTTGAATGGCGGCCAGACCGTGGATGGCCGGAAGGTGATCAGTCTGGTCCAGCGGGATGCGCTCTGGGCACCCCACGCGCTCCTGCCATTGCCAGACAGTGCTGACAGGACAAAAAGCCATTTCCGGGCCTACGGCTATGGGTGGTTTATGGAAGATTTTTACGGCCTCAAACGGGTCTGGCATACAGGCACCGTCAGCGGCATGGTCAGCTATGTTTCCATGCTGCCGGAAAAAAATACAGGGTTGGTGGTCCTCACCAACCATGACGATAACCACGCGACCTATTCCATCGCTCTGACCATGAGTGCGCTGATTGCGACAGGCAAAAGTGATGACTGGGTTGCCTACTGGCAGAATGAAGCCAGAAAGACGCAGGCAAAGGCCGCGCAGGAGGCTTCTACAACCGGACCGGGTTCTCCCGCGCGGCCCTTTATAACGCGGCCTGCCTCTGAGCTGAAAGAGTATGTCGGGCTTTATCATGATGCATGGCGCGGCGATATCCGCCTGTTTCTGAAAAATAACACTCTTGTTATGGAGTTTGGTAAGGCAGACGGCCTTTCCGGCACATTGTCGGCTCTCCCGCATGATCTGTTTGTGGCAAAGTGGCAGAACCGGGCTGAGGATGCCGGGGATGACAGCTATGTGCAGTTTGAGCGCGATATGTCCGGTAAGGTTACGGGGTTTCATATGCAGGTGGTCGGGTCTGATTTCAGTTTTGATGCACAGGATCTGCATCCGCTTAAAGTGTCTGCGCCATGACCGGGCGGCAGTTTCCTCTCTCCCGCAGACATTTTTTGCAGGGATCTTCTCTTCTGCTGGCGCAGGCTGGTCTTTCCGGGTGCCAGACGCCGGGTGAACTGAACAGGTTTGCAAAGGCGGATGCGCTGATAGAGCAGGCCATCAGGCGGGGCGAGTGCCCCGGTGCCGTATGGGGTGTCGGGCAGCATGGACGGTTGCTGCATCGGGGGGTCTTTGGCGCGCGCAGTCTTGTGCCGGTGCAGGATGCCATGACGTGGGACACGGTGTTTGACATGGCGTCTCTCACCAAACCGATGATCACCGCACTGGCCGTTATGCAGCTTGTGGAAAAAGGGCTGGTGGACGTGGATGCACCGGTTGCCCGCTACCTTCCGCAGTTTGCCGCAGGGGGTAAAGGCCAGATTACGGTGCGCCTGTTGCTGACGCATTTTTCCGGCCTGCAACCTGACCTGCCCCGCGCGCCGGACTGGTGGGGCAAATCCGCCGCGACAGACCGCATTATGCAGGCTGTTCCCGTCAAAACACCTGGCAGCAGCTTTATTTATAGTGATCTTAATTTTATTGCTCTTGGTCTGCTAGTTGAAACGCTGACAGGTCAGACGCTGGATGTGTATGCACAGGCGGCCATTCTCAAACCGCTTGGCATGACGCAATCCGGTTTTCTGCCGCCTGCCGCCATGCAGCCGCGCATTGCTCCAACCCAGTATGATGAACACGGCACCATGCTGCGCGGTGTGGTGCATGACCCGACAGCCCGCAGGATGAACGGGGTTGCGGGGAATGCAGGCCTCTTTTCCACTGCAGAGGATGTGATACGCTATGCGCAGGCCTTGCTGGATCAGCGTGCCGGGCGGCCCAGCGCATTTCCTCTCAGCCGAGCCCTGCTGCTGCGGATGACAACGCCGCAACAGCCTGCGGGCCAGACGAGCCTGCGTGGCTTTGGGTGGGATATTGCCTCGCCGTATGCCACCCCGCGCGGCGAGAGGCTTTCACACCAGTCGTTCGGGCATACCGGGTTCACGGGCACATCTTTGTGGATTGACCCTGAGAATGACTGCTATGTTTTTATTCTGACCAACCGTGTGCATCCCAATGGCGGACACAGTGTTGTGCATTTGCGGCATGATGTGGCGACTGCGGCCGGAGAGGCTCTGGGGCTGCCTCTAGCTGTGCCGTAATCTCTGAAGCCTCTGTGGTGTTAACTTCAGGTTATGGGGGGCGGGCATTTTTTAAATGGCATGCCGGGGTATCTCTTTTTAGGTTTTTCTTCTGAGAAGATCCCCGCACTCCGGCGTGAGCATGTTTCAGCGGGCTCGTCATTCTACACAAGGGGTCAGCGGATTTTATGCCTGCAAAACGGACAATTACGGTAGTCGGCGGGGGCGTTATTGGCCTGACAACCGCTTATGCGCTTATCCGTGCCGGACATAGCGTGACACTGGTCGAGCAGGAAGAGCATGTTGGGGAGCAGGCCAGTTTTGGCAATGGCGGGCAACTGAGCTACCGCTACGTGCGGCCACTGGCGGATGCCGGAGTTCCGCTTGAAGCCCTTTCATGGATGGTTCGGCCTGACTCCCCAATTTCACTCCGGCTCCGGCTGGACTGGAAGCAGTGGCGGTGGCTGACGGATTTTCTGCTGGCGTGTAATGCCAGAACCAACAGCGCCAACGCCGCCCGGCTTTTAAAACTCGCTCTGCAATCTCAGCAGGCGCTGCATCAGTGGCGGCAGGATGGTCTGGCGGATTTCCTGTGGCGCAAACCGGGGAAACTGGTTGTCTACAGGAACGCACAGAAATTTTCCAAAGCAGCAAAGAATGTCAAAAATCCGCAACAGGAGCAGGTGCTCACCCCGGCTGACTGTGCACGGGTGGAACCCGCCTTTGCAGGTCTTTCCCCCACACTGGCAGGCGGGATTTTCTCCCCGGATGATGAAGTTGCGGACTGCTATCTGTTCTGCCAGTCTCTTCTCAAATCTCTTCAAAATAGCAAAGAATTCCGTCTGATAAACGGTGTTGCCACACTGGAGGCCGGGCAGGCGGGAGCGTGCCAGGTACGGGTTGATGGAGCGCTTTTACCGACAGATCTTGTTGTGCTGGCGGCAGGTCTGGCCTCGCGCACGCTGGTGCAGCCTCTGGGGCTTACTCTGCCGCTCTACGGGCTGAAAGGATACAGCCTGACGGTGGAGGCTGACCCCGTTTTGCTGCCTGATGTGAGCGTGACGGATTATGATAACCGTGTGGTCTATGCCCGGCTGGGGGAGCGTCTCCGTATTGCCGCTATGGTGGATATCGGGGCGCTTAATGCGTCGCCTGACCCGCAGCGCATTGCATCCTTGCGGCATCTGGCGGAAGAAACGCTTCCTGCCGCCGGGCCTTACGCGTCTGCCGTGACATGGGCCGGGATGCGCCCTGCAACACCGACAGGCGTGCCGTTGGTGGAACGGACGCAATGGCGTAACCTGTTGCTGAATGTTGGTCATGGCGCTCTGGGGTTCACGCTGTCCTGTGGGGCGGCCGTGACTATTCGTGATCTTGTTGAAGAAATGCAGCCTTAACATGAAACAGTCCGCCTCCGCTCTTTCCCGTCGTCGTGTTCTGCTGGGAGGTGTGGCCGCGGGTCTGGCTGGCTTTGTCACTCCGTCTGCTCTGGCCCGTAAGAGCGGTAACTTCCAGATCATGGAGGGAGAGGGGCTGGAGGCGCCGGTTGAGGTGCTGGAAGACCAGTGGGGTGTGCCGCATGTTCGCGCGGCTTCCGTGCCGGATGCGTTTTTTGCAAATGGTTATCTGGTTGCGCGGGACAGGCTTTGGCAGCTTGATTTTGAGTATCGCCGCGCGCTGGGGCGGCTGGCGGAAGTGTTTGGTCCGGATTTTGTGCCATCTGATACCGCGAGCAGACTTTTCCTGTTCCGGGGCGATGCGCAGGCTGAATTTGCGGCGCTCCCCCCCACAGTGCAGGCTTCTGCCCGTGCCTACGTGGCGGGAATTAACGCGTATCTTGCGCACCTACAAAAAAATGAAGAACAATATCCTGAAGAGTTCAGGATTTTTTCGTATACGCCGCTTGTCTGGGATGTGCTGGACCTCGTGCGGATGCGCGCGGAAGCGACCGGAAACACGCAGGCTGAAGTTCGCCGTGCCCGGCTGGCCGCGCAGGACGCCCTTGCTTATGACGCACTGATTATGCCCCTGCGCCCTGCTCACACCCTTACGGTGCCAGACGGGCTGGATGTGCAGGCTGTGACGGAACAGGATCTGGGTCTTTTTGGGGTTTTGCAGGATGGACCACCTCTCTCTGGCCTGCATACACCTCCATCCCGCACGGAAGGTGACCACCGCCGCGCTAATGAAGGGAGTAACGCGTGGGTCATAGCCCCTACGCGCACAGCCACAGGTCGGCCTGTTCTGGCGAATGACCCGCATCTCAGCTTCGGCTCACCGGGGCCGCGCCATGTTATTCATCTGACGGCACCGGGGCTGGATGTGATTGGTGGCGGCGCACCGGGTATGCCCGGTGTGATGCAGGGGCATAACGCACATTTTGCTTTTGGACGCACCAATTTTCATATTGATCAGGAAGACCTCTTTATCCTGCGCATGCATCCCGATCGCCCGGATCGCTATTTCCATAACGGACGCTGGGCGGAGATGGAGACGGAAGAGACCACCATTGCGGTGCGTGGTGGTCCTGCGCAGAGCGTGAGGCTTCGTTATGCGGCGCAGGGGCCTGTTGTGTCGGCTGATGGGGCGCGGAACAGGGCTGTGGCAGTGTCTGCCACGTGGCTGTATCCGGGCGCTAATGGCATGCTGGCAAATATTGGAATCAATCTGGCCAGTGATTGGGCCAGTTTCCGCAAGGCGCTGAAACTCCATACCAGCCCGACAAATTTTACATACGCGGATACCGCCGGGAACATTGGCTGGCAGGCAGCGGGTGGGCTGCCGGAGCGGCGTAACGGGTATGATGGTCTGCTCCCCGCACCGGGTGACGGGCGTTATGACTGGAAAGGCCTCCAGCCGCTGGACGCCCTCCCGAACAGTTTTAATCCGGCTTGTGGCTGGTTCGGGACCTCGAACGAACTTAATCTGCCCGCGGATTATCCCTACGCGGAACGCTGCGTGAGTTATGAATGGAAGGACCCTTACCGTTACCAGCGGGTTGCGGAGGTTCTTCAGGCCTCTCCGCGCGCCACTCTTGCGCAGAGTGTGGCATTGCAGCACGATACACTCTCGCATCTCGCTTTGTCCGTCGTGCGGTTTCTGCCGGATGTTCCTGCGCATCTGGCGGCGGAAGCGACCCTCTTGCGCCGGTGGGACGGGCATGTTGAGGCAGCCAGCGCCGGGGCCGCGCTGTATGAGGTCTGGTGGACACGGCTGAATACGCTGTTCTATCAGGCGCTGGTGCCCGCACATCTGCGCCCCCTGCTGCCACAGCCGCTCAATGCCTCTGTTCTGCTCGCACTGCTGCAAACGCCGGATGAAAGATTGGGGACTGCACCTGAGACACAGAGAAATAGTTTGCTTGTCACAGCTTTTCAGCAGGCAGTGGATGAACTGCGTGACCGGCTTGGGCCGGTTGCCGCCGCGTGGCAGTGGGGCCGGTTACATACGGTGCAGCTTCGTCACCCGCTGCATAGCGTTAAAGCGATAGCAGAAGCATTTTTGCCGATTGGCGGAGAAGACGCCCGCAGCGGAGGGGACGCATATACCGTTATGGCGCGCTGGTATAACCCCAACCTGTCACACAAAGCTCTTGAACAGGGCCGCAACCCGTATGCCGTAACAGGGGGGGCGAGTTATCTGATGGTGTGTGACGTCGGGGCATGGGACCAGTCTCTGTTCCTGAATTTCCCCGGACAGTCCGCTTTGCCGGGCAGCGGACATTACGAGGATGCTCTGCGTGTCTGGCTGAAAGGGGAGATGCAGCCTCTGCTCTTTTCAGAACAGGCCGTTCAGGCCGAAGCCAGATACCGCTCTACACTTTACCCAAAAGGAAAAACGCCATGAACTCTAAACTCTGTTCCGCTCTGGCTCTGGCGTTTTTTACAACGACCGCACTGGCGCAGACGCCGGAGCGGTCCATGGATCAGCAGATGGATGCTGTGCTGACGCAGGGTGAAAGCCAGCCTCTGGCGGCGCTGGCGGCTGTCAGACTGCATCATGGTCAGCCTGTTTATCAGTATTATGGCGGGTTTGCGCGGCGGGATGGCGCAAATACGGTTCCTGTCAGGCAGGATACACTGTTCCGTATTGCATCAATTTCCAAAGTGGTGACGACCATTGGTCTGATGGAACTGGTGGAACAGGGGAAAGTCAATCTGGACCACGATGTTTCAGACTATCTTGGCTTTACTTTGCGGAATCCGGATTTTCCGCAGACACCCATTACTGTGCGGATGCTTCTGAACCATACATCGACTCTCCGCGATGGCGATGTGTATGTTTTGCCGCCCGGAAAATCCGTGCAGGATTTTTTTGATGCGACCCATAAACCCGGTAATCAGAACTATCATTTTTCTGTCCATGATGGGCACGCCCCGGGAACATATTTTACCTATTGCAACCTGTGTTACGGGCTTGTCGGCACGATTATTGAGCGTGTCAGCGGGGAACGGTTTGACCAGTATCAGAAACATCATGTTCTGGAGCCGCTGAAAATTGATGGTGGATACAACATCATGGCGCTTGACCACCCGGAGCGTCTGGCCACGCTCTACGGGCGCGTACCTTCAGGCTATGAGGCCACAGTAGACAGCCAGCCCCTTAAAGGGTGGAGCAAAGATGCGCTGGCCTCTTATAAAATTGGCAGTAACGGAACACTCTTTTCTCCGCAGGGTGGTTTGCGTATTTCCATGCAGGGTCTGACGCGTCTGGCACGCTTCATGATCCAGCGTGGCACACTGGAAGGAGTAAGGCTCCTGACGCCTCAGAGCATTGAGGCTATGGAAACCCCGACATGGAGCTTTAACGGCCAGAACGGCGTCTGTCCTTACCCGCTGAGCGCATATGGATTGAGCCTATTTTTGCTGACAGGCACAGAGGATACCAACGGAAAGCCTGCCAGCCCCTATCCGGGATATAAAGGCGGCCTGCGAGGGCATCTGGGGGATGCGTACGGCCTGCATTCCGGCTTCTGGTATAATCCGCAAAATGGAGATGCCTATCTGTTCGCGGCAGATGGTTTCCCGGATTATGATCAGGAAAAACGTGGAAAATATTCCTCCTTCTCCCGTGTGGAAGAGGAAATTTTCACAACTCTGGCAGGAAAGAAGCCATGAGCCGCCGTTCTGTTCTGGCGCTGGCGCTGCTTGCCGGGAGCGTATGGAATGCAGGCGGTGCCGATGCCGCTCCGCTGGATGCAGCGGGAGCTGCCCAGCAGATCCGCGCCCTTCTGGCTATGCCGTTTGCGACGGATCTGGTCGGGGCCAGTGCGGCACCCCGGTTTGCGTGGGTTGAAAAGCGGAATGGCGTACGCAACATTCTGGTGGCTGACGCCGCGGGTGCGCCAAAAACCCTGACGCATTATACGCAGGATGACGGAACAGATTTGTGGGGACTGGCTCTTTCTCCAGATGGTAAGACGCTGGCTTACGTGGAGGGAGGAGACCCGGAATATCCGGATGATCCTTCCCCTAACCCTGATCTTCAGGCCTTCGCAACGCATCAGAATGTGTATGTGGTGCGGGAGGATGGCAGGGCGATCCGTGCAGGTGAAGGCTGGAACCCGACCTTTTCCCCCGATGGACAGATGCTGGCATTTATCCGCAAAGGGTCGTTGTTTATTGGTCCGGTCGGCAAGGTTGCGAAAGAGGTTACGGCGGTACGGGGCAACCTGACATCGCTGCAATGGTCGCCGGATGGCTTGGCGCTTATGGTCACGCTGGACCGGGGCAGCCATGCCTTTATCGGACTATGGCGTATCCGGACCGCCAGTATGATGTTCCTCGCCCCCGCGCTGGCGCAGGATAGTCTGCCTGCTTTTTCCCCGGATGGTCGCTCTGTAGCGTTTGTGCGTGAGCATAAACCGCTGAGTGAAAGAAAGGGTCAGAAAGGCTCTTTCTGGTCTCTTCATGTTTATGATCTGGAGAACAATACCGATCATGCCGTCTGGACACCGCCTTCTGGTCCGGGCTCACGGTTTTTTGCACCTGAAGGCAGTGGTCTTTTATGGTCTGATTCCGCCCATATTCTCTTCCCCTGGGAAGGGAGTGGCTGGATGCGGGTCTGCTCAGTGCCGGCTTCTGGCACGGCTGCGCCAGCATGCCTGACACCGGATAAAGCGGAGGTATCATCCTACCGGCTTTCTCTGGATGGAAAGATGCTTTTTTACACAAGCAATGTCGGAAATCTGGATGCATGGCACGCATGGCGGCTGGCTCTGGATGGCTCTTCACCCCAGCGTCTGACGCAGAATGAAGATATGGAGACAGAGCTTGCGGTTGCGGGCAGCCGCGTTGGTCTGCTGGCCGCAAACGCTGTGCAAACAACACATCCGGTTATGGTAACGCCCGAAGGCCAGGGAAAACCGCTTGTTTCCCCGCAACACCCTGCGGGCACGCATTTTGTCACCCCGAAAGTTGTTATTTTTCGGAGTGAGGATGGGGAGGAGGTGCATGGGCAGCTTTTTGTGCCAGACGACGCTTCTGAAGCACCGCGTCCCGCACTGGTTTTTGTGCATGGTGGCCCGCATCGTCAGATGCTCCCTGCCTTTAATGGCATGGGCTATTATTCCAACGCCTATGCCATGAACCAGACCCTGGCTGCGCAGGGTTATAGTGTACTAGCCGTAAATTACCGGAGCGGGACGGGCTATGGCGAGGCCTTCCGCAACGCACCCGATATTGGCAGACTGGGTGCGCATGAATATCGGGATGTTTTAGCGGCTGCGAGATATCTTAAAGCCAGACCGGATGTGGACCCCGTGCGGATCGGCATCTGGGGTGGGAGCTGGGGTGGCTATCTGACGGCACTGGCGCTGGCCCGCAATAGCGATATTTTTGCCGCAGGAGCAGATTTCCACGGCGTGCATGATATGACGGAGGCTGATAAACCCGGCCTTTCTCCAGAAGAAAACCGAAAAGCACATGAGCTGGAATGGCAGTCTTCCCCAGCCGCGGATATTGCCCGCTGGCACGCCCCGGTTCTGCTTGTGCATGGCGATGATGATTATAACGTAGAGTTTGAGCAATCCACGCTTCTGGCCAGATTGCTTTCAGAGCGTGGCGTACCCTATGAGGAACATGCGCTGCCTGATGAACGGCATGCGTTTTTGCGGATGCAGGACTGGCTCTCCGCTTATACGTGGATGAATACGTTTTTTGCGCACACACTGGCAGCCCATAAGCCTTAAACAGCAGAAGGCCGGTGGACTTACAGGAGTTCTTCCGGCCTGTGGTTTGTTCATCGGAGAGGGACAGATGAAGATAATGAAAACTTTTAACGATATGAAAAAAGTTTTTATAGCCGGACTTGTTCTGGTATCTTCTCAGGCAGGTGTGGGCGTCGCTGCTGGTGCCACGCCGCTCGCGCAGAGGATGGCGGAGACGGTTGCTCATCAGCCCGGACATTATGCGGTTTATGCTGCCCGGAGCGGGCAGGCACCGGATGTGTGCCTGAACTGTGATGATCTGATTAACGCCGCCAGCACGATCAAACTTTTTGTGCTGGATGCGGCGTATGCTGCGTTTGCAAAAGGCACTCTGCATCCGGATGATACTCTTACGGTGCATAATCGCTTTTCTTCTCTGGTCGGAAAGGGACATTTTGCACTGGAGCAGAAAGAGGATTCTTATGACCCTCTTTACGCGCAGGCGGGAAAAGCTGTTCCCGTATCAGAGCTTCTGCGGGTGATGATCCAGTATAGCAGTAATCTTGCAACCAACCTGATGATTGAAAAACTGGGTGTTCTGCCTATCCGTTCTGTTGTGAATGCACAGGGTCTGAGCGGTATTATCTTCGGCCGTATGATTGAGGATTTTGACTCGGATGCGCAGGGTATTCGTAACCGCGTTTCTGCCCGTGGTCTGGGGAGTTTTCTGCAAAAGCTGAATAACGGGCAGATTGTTGGCAAAACGCAAAGCCAGAGCATGATCAAAATTATGCTGGGGCAGAAATTTAATGACATTATTCCTCCCGGCCTGCCAGCAGGCACACCGGTCGCGCATAAGACAGGGTGGGTAAACGGTGTGCGGAATGATGCCGCCATCGTCACGCTGCCTGACGGGCGGCAGTATATTCTGGTGGTGCTGACATCTGGCTTGCCGGATGAACAGGCCGGGATCAAAGTGCTGAACACCCTTTCTCATCAGGCGTATCTGTATTTTTTGAAGAAGGACTGACAGGCGGTTTTAAAGGTTTGTTGGATCTTTTGCACAGGCTGAGCGTGGCTTGAAATGGTGATTTCCTGAAAAAGAGTTATTTACAAAAAACACATTCTATAAAAAGATTTTGACATTGTTTTTCCGTAACTTCTCTTGCGTTCTTTAACAATACTGTCACAGAACAATCATCAAACTACAACACACACGCCTCTGCAAGGCGATAGGTTACGCAGCGTTATTTAACCCCCGACCGGGAGCCTCAGTATGAGGAATTACGCTGCATGAAACAGAGTAAACTCTTTCTTCTGACAACATGCATGAGTTCTTTGCTCTTTCATCATGCCCATGCTGAAACGGCACCAGCCAGCACGCACAGCAAAAAAGCTGCGCAGGCCAGCGCCACACCGGCAGCTAAAAATAAACCGGCTGCGGCTCCCCGGAAAATAAAAGTCACCTCGACACAATCAGACAAGTCTGAATCGATTGTTGTGCTGGGTGCGGGTGCGGCGCGTGAGACACAAAAACTGTCCCATCTGGCGCTGCAACAGGTGGCGCCCGGCACCAGCCCCCTTAAAACTTTGTCCAAACTGCCGGGCGTGATGTTTACATCATCCGACGCGCTGGGGTCTTATGAATGGTCTCAGCAGATTATTATTCGCGGGTTTGATCAGAGCCGCCTTGGCTTTACCATGGATGGTATTCCGCTGGGCAATCTGGCCTACGGGAATGATAATGGCCTGTCGATTGGCCGCGCTTTGCAGACGGAAAATAATGGTACGGCTACTCTGGCGCAGGGGGCAGGGTCTGTCGGGGTTGCGGCCTCGAATGACCTTGGCGGCGCGCTTGAGTTTACATCCATAGACCCGACCGAGAAGTTTGGTGCGGACGTTGCGGCAACGGGTGGGTCTTACGGAACCTGGCGGACGTTTGCACGGGTGAACACCGGCACGCTGCCCGGCGGTGGCCGCATGTATATGTCCTATGATTATCAGGATGCCAATAAGTGGAAGGGTACTGGCATCCAGCAGCAGCAGCAGGCAAACGTCAAGTTCGTGCAGCCGCTGGGTGAGAAGGTAAAACTGACGCTGTTTGGGGATTACAGCCAGCGGGCAGAAAACGATTATCAGGATATTTCCAAAGAGCAGATCAGAACAATCGGCTATAAGCTGGATAATATTACCAATAACTATGGTCTCGCCAAAGAGATTGCCAGAGCCTACCAGAATGGCACGCCTTTTCCGGCCGGGATCAAGGATCAGGATCAGTCTTACTATAACTCAGCAGGCCTGCGTGAGGACGTGCTGGGGTATGGCAAACTGGATTTCCACCTGACGGACCGTCTGAAAGGGTCCGCCACTGTTTACGGTCATACCAATACGGGCGAAGGGATTTACGCCACCCCTTATACGCCGACCCCTGATGCATTGGGCGGCTCTCCGCTGTCCGTCCGTACCACGGAATATGATATTCATCGTGAAGGCTTTATTGGCAGCCTGTCTTATGAAATCGGGCATCACACAATTGAAGGTGGATTCTGGTTTGAAAATAACGATTTTGAACAGGCCCGTCGCTTTTATCCGCTGAGCGAGGATCGCTATACCGGCAGTTCCGTCCACTGGTTCCGTGGGAATTCCTTTGCAACCCAGTGGCAGAGTGCGTTCAACACCAAAACCTACCAGTTCCATTTGCAGGATACCTGGCAGATTACTCCGGCTCTTAAGCTGAATTACGGGTTCAAATCTCTCGTTGTTGACAACCGTGGTCGTCAGCTTGAAGGGAATGAGATGGGTGTGCCTGTGCCGACCAACACCTATGCCGGCGGTTCCATAACCTCGGCCAACGGCTTCCTGCCGCAGATCGGCGCGAACTATCGCCTGAACCGCCACAATGAAATTTTTGCTGATTTTGCAAGAAACATGGCGGCTTTTGATAACTCAACTACAGGTGCCACCAGCCCGTTCGCTATGACGAGTGCAGCCTATGCGGCCTCTAAAAACTCTCTGCGTCCTGAAATGTCCTATAGTGAAGAAATCGGGTATCGCTTCCATAACCGGCGTATTCAGGCCTCTCTGACCGGGTATTACATTGAATTTGAAAATCGCCTTCTGTCGATTACCCCCAATGCGACCAATAACGTGCAGGGTATTCCCAGTATTCTTGTCAATGGTGGCGGTGTGACTGCGCGCGGGATTGATGCTGCTTTTAACTATCACTTTACGGATAACTGGTCTCTCTACGTCTCGTATGCCTATAACCAGTCCACCTATAATGATGATCTGACGACAGGTGGCATTACCTACAACACCCGTGGCAAAAGCGTTGTGGCAATGCCGCGTAATCTGGCAAACGTGCAGATCAGCTATGATGATGGCTCGATCTGGGGTAATTTCGGCATGCAGTATCAGGGCCGCCGGACCTATACCTATACCAATGACCAGTGGATCAAGCCGAACGACATCTTTAACCTGAATGTCGGCTATCGCTTCCATAGCCAGAATTGGGCGCTGCGTGGTCTGGATATGCAGATCAACGTGACGAACCTGTTCAACAAACGCTATGTCGCGACTGTTGGCAGCGCGGGCTTCCGCCCGACTGACCCGACGGGCAGCCTGCAAACTCTTCAGGCTGGTGCTCCGCGCATGGTCTTCTTTACCGTGCGCAAGCATTTCTAAGAGCTTTTCTGTTGATCTCCTGTAACGGATATTTTCATGCTCCGTGGTCCTAATCGTCGCCAGTTTCTGAAGTTCAGCGCCGCTGCAACGGCCGGAGCAGCGTTGCCGGAAAACCTGAAGCGGGCGCTTGCCATAGCGCCCAACACAGTAACCGGCACGATACAGGATGTAGAGCATGTGGTGATCCTGATGCAGGAGAACCGCTCTTTCGATCATTACTTCGGGTGCCTGAAAGGCGTGCGTGGCTACGGGGACCCGCGTGCCGAGCATCGCCCGGACGGCAAGAGTGTCTTTGCGCAGCCTGACGGAAAAGGCAGGTATGTCCTGCCTTTTCTGTTTAATACCGCGCATACATCGAGTGCCTGTCTGGCCAGTCTTGATCATAGCTGGAAAAACACGCAGGCGGAGTGGAATAACTGGGATACATGGGTGCCGCACAAAACACCCATGACCATGGGGCATTTCACCCGTAACGAAATCCCATATTACTATGCTCTGGCTGATGCATTCACGATTTGTGACGCCTATCATGCCTCGATTTTTGGCCCTACCAACCCGAACAGGCTGTACTTTTTTACCGGCACAAACGGGCTCGCTGTGGGGAATGCGGGCAAGCAGGCTGTTGAGAATGTTGATGATGGCAACTGGTCTGCCGATATTACGCATGACAAGCCGGATTTCAAACCGTTTGACTGGACCACTTACCCTGAAAAACTTCAGGAAGCGGGCGTTTCCTGGAAAGTGTATCAGGAATACGATAATTTTGGTGATAACCCTCTGGCCTCTTTTGCGGCATTCCGGAATGTCGATAAAAATACATGGGCGTATCGTGGGGCGCGCAGCATTGTGGAGGGCTCTGGTCCTGCCGATATGCAGACCACTGAGGGACGTTATCTGATTGCAGCGTTTGAGCGCGATGTTGCGCAGGGCAAACTGCCGCAGGTCTCATGGATTGTGCCGCCCACAGCCCTGAGCGAGCACCCCAATGCCCCGCCGGGCTATGGGGAATATCTGATTTCCCAGTTGATGGATGTTTTTGTCCGGCACCCGGATGTCTGGGCCAAAACCGTTTTTATTCTCAATTACGATGAAAATGATGGGTTTTTTGATCATGTGCCGCCCCCGGTCCCGGCACTGGGTGCACAACAGGGCGCCTGCACGGTCCCGACCGATGGAGAGCACTATAACGGAGAACCGGTGGGCCTTGGGCCGCGTGTGCCAGCGTTGGTTATCTCCCCATGGACTAAAGGGGGCTGGGTGAATTCGCAGGTTTTTGACCACACATCTGTGCTGCGGTTTCTGGAAGCGCGCTTCGGGGTGGCATGCCCCACCATCACGCCATGGCGGCGCAGCGTGTGCGGAGACATGACCTCCATTTTTGATTTTGCACAGCGGGACCGCCGCTGGGAGGCCACGCTGCCCCGCACGGACAGCTATCTGGCAGAAACCCGCAAATCCTGTGCGTTGCCTAAGCCTGTTGTGCCTGCCCATCAGACTATGCCGCAGCAGGAAAGCGGGCAACGCCCCGCCCGCGCGCTCCCTTACGCCCTGCACGCCGACTGGCATGCGGGGGCTGTGCAGCTTCTCAATACTGGCGTGCAGGGGGCTGTGTTCCGCGTGCGGGATGGCAGGACAGCGCGCCACTACACCCTTTCTGCCGGGCAGAGTGTTGCGGTGCCGGTGGATAACAGCGGACCGTCTTCTCTGACAGTACACGGGCCAAACGGTTTTTTCCGTGGTTTTTACGGGAAGGCCGTGCCGGAATGCAGTCTGCGGGAAGATCCTGATAACGGGGCGGTTGTTCTGACTGTGCAGAACTCAGCGCAGGCACCCCGCACTGTGCGTGTTGCTGAGCGTTATAGCTCAGCCGGTCATACCCTTACTCTGCCGTCCGGTTCTTCCGCCAGCACGTCCTGGCCTCTGGTGGCGTCTGATAACTGGTATGATCTGGCTGTGTATGATGCGCAGGACGGCACGCTGCTTGTGCATCTGGCGGGCCATATGGAAAATGGAAAGCCCAGTCGCACAGACCCGCATATGGGCATGCAGGCATAACGGATTACATTGAACAGTCACTGGCGCTGCCGCGGTGAGCAGAACCAGTGACTGTCTGAGCCGGGTGGTTAGTCGATGACCACCGTGGCTTCATCCGTCAGAACACGGAACAGGAAGCTTTCCTGCAAATAGAGTTCAACCGTGGTGCCCGTGTGGCTCAGATACCCGATTGAGAAATCCTGACCGATTTCCAGCGCCAGATCGCCCCCGCGGAGGGAGACAAGGAACGCGCCCTCAATTGCCGGGGCCCAGATGATTTTTCCGTCAATCATGCTCTCAATATGTTTGATGATCGGGTATCCGTCATCACCACCGCCTGTCACAGCCTGATAGGCCTGCGCACCCAGCACCAGAGAATACGGGCCGTTTACGCCCGCCAGCCGGAGGTTCTTCAGGGCTTCCGCCAGCACGCCGGGGTAGTTCTTGGCGGAGGTTGGCAACTGGAGATGTGTGTTGGAGCTGCTGCGACGGATGCCGGGAATACCGGCGGCGTCATAGCCATCAAAAATGACGCGATCTTCAAAGAACGCTATTTTTTTGGCGGCGTCTTTCACGGGCTGCCAGTCTGCGTCCAGAGCGCCACGTTCAACGGCATCAATCTCGGTGCGGGAGAGGGTGAAGGGAACGCGGACCTCCACCGGCGGCAGAACTTCCCGCCGGACTGCCTGAATCCCGTCTTCCGGGGTGCTGAGGGCTGTGGCGTGGCCTGTGCCCGTGCCGGAGAATGCGGTGCCTTTGGGTTCAGAGGTATCTACCACACGGCGGCCAGCCAGATGGCGGCGGATGGTGCGGGCGGCTTCTTCCTCAATTTCAGCCCATGCGGCGCTGGAGATCGGGGCCAGATGTCTGTGCAGGTTGTTCATCTTACGTGTCCTTACTTCAGTGAGCCAATACCAAGGGAGCCATCACGCGGGGGTGCGGCAGGCGCAGGTGTCTCTGCCGGAGGGGCGGGCGTGGCGTTATCAGCCGGGGCGGCAGCCCTGTCGGCTGCGTTATCGAGGAAGTCCGCTGTGGGGATAAAAAACAGCACACCGGTCACAGCCGTGCTGACATCGAGAATCCTGTCGTAATTGCCAGCAGGTTTCCCCACAAACATGTTTTGCAACATCTGCTCCGTGCGTGCCGGGGAGCAGGAATAGCCAATAAAATAGGTGCCAAATTCCCCTTTGCCCACTTCACCAAATGGCATGTTATCCCGCACGATCTGGAGCTGCTGGCCGTTTTCTTCAATATTGGTCAGCACATTATGGGCGTAGCTGGGTTTCGCGGAGTCCTGAAGTTCAATATCAGAAACCTTTTTACGGCCAATGATATGTTCCTGAACTTCCGTGGGAATGGCTTCCCATTTTTTCAGGTTATGCAGGTATTTCTGCACAATCACATAGCTGCCGCCGGCAAACTCCGGGTCTTCCTCGCCAATCAGGGTCGCGATTTTTGCGGCCTGACCTTCCGGGTTTTCCGTGCCGTCCACAAAGCCCAGCAGGTCCCGTGAATCAAAATATTTGAACCCGTGTACTTCATCAATCACTACAGCAGCGCCTTCCAGACGGGAGACAATGGCTGCGGCCAGCTCAAAGCACAGATCCATCCGGCTTGCGCGGATATGGAACAGGAAATCTCCGGGGGTTGAGGGCGCATGATGCACCCCGTTAATTTCCTGAAACGGGTGGAGGTCTTTAGGGCGGGGCTGGCCGAACAGGCGGTCCCACGCGTGGGAGCCAATGCCGGTAATGCAGCTCAGCAGGCCATCAGGGATGCGGAATCCTACCCCCCGTACGAGGGAGGAGAGGTCTGCAAGCAGGTCCACCACCTGCGGGTTAACGGACTCATCCTCGCTGAGCGTCATCACGAGGAAAACGGCGGCCTGAGTCAGTTTTGTATCAACGGGCTGCGGTGTGACCAACGGACTGAAACTCCCCTGCAAGTGGCGTCTGCCTGAAAAAGATCAGGCAGACTGACCATAGGCAGATCGCTTTATCTGGCAAGGGAGGGCCGCACAGAAAACACAAAATCAGGAGCCCGAAAGGGCCTCTGATAACCCAGAGCAATCACGCCATAAATCCGGTGCTGAGCAGAGGGTGTGCAGGCGGCATAGCAGAGGGCTTATCGGCTGCCCGTCCGGCAACAGACCGACGGGCAGCAGGGAAGCGTGCAGAGGTTGATCAGAGCTGCGCCCATTGTCTCAACAGGTTGTGATAGGTGGAGGTCAGGCCCAGCACAGCCGGGTTATCATCCGGCAGAAGTTTGCGGATTTCCATAATGGACTGGTCAAACTGATACAGCAGCGTGCGCTGTGTGTCCTCCGGCACCATGGACTGGGACCAGAAGAAGGAGGCCCAGCGTGACCCGCGCGTGACCGGGCTGACGCTGTGCAGGCTGCTGGAGGGGTAGAGCACCATATCTCCGGCCGGAAAACGGACATTCTGCACGCCAAATGTGTCCTGAATCATCAGTTCCCCACCATCATATTCCTCCATCTCACTCAGGAAGAGGGTGGAGGAGACATCCGTTCGCATCCGGAAGCCGGTGCCCGGTACAGGGCGGATGGCATTATCCACATGCGCGTGGAAGCGCATGCCCTCATCATACCGGTTGAACAGAGGCGGGAAGACGCGGAGGGGCAGGGCTGCGCTGTTAAAGGTCGGGTTCCGGCCAAGTGCCCGTAAAATGATCTCACCCAGTGCCCGACATTCTGCGCTGTCCTGCGGGATCTGGAGATTGTACTTGGCCTTGGCGGACTGGTCTCCCGCCGTCACCTTGCCATCCACCCATTCAGATTTTTCCAGTGTTGCGCGGCAATGGGCAACTTCTTCCGGTGTCAGAACATTGGGGATATGAACAAGCATGCGGACGGTCCGTTCAGGGGTTTCTGGTTGTGCGGGGGAGAATGGCAGAACCGCGCGCCCTGCTGCAACCTGCTCGGGGGTGCCCAGCGGTTCTCAATTCTGCGCCATGCGTCGGAAAGGGTTTCCATTATCGGTGAAGTGCTTGTAAACACATGTTTTTCCCGGCTCCTTGCCATAATAAGTTGAGTGATCCGTACCGTATGCCAGCCCCTTCTTCTCCAGTGCGCCGCCGCACACAGGCTGATCGCAGCACAGCCACACGGACAAAAATCATTCAGGCAACTGTTACCCTGTTGCAAACGCAGGGCTATGCCGCCACCACAATCCAGCGCATTGCAAAGGCGGCGGGTGTCAGTCTGGGGGCTCTGCAACATCATTATCCGGCAAAAGCTCAGATTATGGCCATGGTGCTCCGGCATTATGCGCTAAAGCGCACACGTCTGTACCGCCCCGCCATGCGGCATAAAAGCCAGCCAGAACAGCGGGTGGACGCTATGCTGTCCGCCATGTGGACCCTTGTGACGGAGGGGCCGGATTTTATTGCTACGGTAGAAATTGAACTGGCCCGGCGGAGTGATCCGGAACTGGCTGCGGCAACAGAACCAGTGCTGGCCCGCATTGACCAGTTTATGACGGGGTGGCTTTCCGGCAGGCAGCACGGCAAGCCAGACCCGAAATTTGTGATGCTGCGCCTGCTGAATTCCACGTTCCTGCGGGGGGTTGCCATTGAAATTGCGCGGGGCACACCGCTGAGTGAGCTGAAAGAGGCTTACGAAATCTGGTGTGGCTTTTCACGCGCGGAACTTCTGGCAATCGTGAAAGACACCCCCTGAGGGCACAGGCCGGAACTTGTTGCTCTTTTGGAATAAATCTCTTGACGACTCATAAACAAGTAGGATGTATTGCTTGTTATACACGCTTCCGGGGTGGCCTTCCTGCGGGAAAGGCGCCCTGAACGCCAGAAAGGGTATAACGTGACGATGCCATCTTTGAGTGCTCATCAGGTTTCCAGTCAGGAAATTGCCGAACGCCTGAAAAAAGTCCGCGAGAAGATGGAGCAGGCAGGGTTTTCTGCCTATATCTCATTCAATCCGGACAATATTTACTACCTGACAAACTTTGCGAATTTTGTTCATGAGCGGCCATTTGTGCTGGTTATAACGGCATCGGCGCTCACTTTTATTATTCCCCGGCTGGAAAGAGCCCATGTTGAACGGCACAGGGTGGGGGATGAACTGACACTTGTTGAGTATGCGGAATTCCCGGCCCGCGCTGGCACGCGCTGGTCTGACCGACTGCTGGACGTTCTGCCTGCGCAGGGCACAGTGGGGATTGAGGGGGCATGCCCCGCTTATCTGAGTGCTCTTATCAGCAACCCGACGCAGATCCTGAATGTGATTGATACCGTGCGGGAAGTTAAATCCCCGCATGAAATTGCCCGTATTGCCTGGACCAGTGATGTCATGACACACGCACTGGCCATGATGCTGGGCGCTGTTAAAAACGGCACTCTGGTAGTGCAGGCAATTGGAAATGTCACGCCGTATTTCTACCAGCGATGTCTGGCGGAAGCGCCCAATTATAATGTGATGTCCACCCATGCCGCGGGGCTGATCCAGCCGCCGGCTTACACGGATGATCCGCATAATTTTTCATGCCTGACGGCCCCGTGTGAGCCGGGGGGGCCATTTCTGGGGCTGGTTGCCGGAAAAATCAACGGATATGGCGCGGAAATTGAGCGAACATTTTTTCTGGAACATTGCCCTGAAGACGCCCGCAGGCCATTCGATACCATGATGGAAATGCGGTATAAGGCGTATTCCCTGCTCAGGCCGGGTGCCATTGGGGCCGAAATTGATGCAGCCTGTCAGGAAATTGCCAGAAAAGCTGGTTATGACGTTCCGCTGCACCGCACTGGCCATAGTTTTGGCGTGACCAGCCATGAAGCGCCGTTTCTGGCGGTTGGGGAAGACAATGTGCTCCAGCCGGGAATGATGTTCAGTATTGAGCCCGGGATTTATCTCAAAGGGATCGCAGGGTTCCGGCATTCAGATACCGTGCTGGTGACAGAAGCAGGCTATGAAATCCTGACCAGATATCCTGCTGAGCGCGATGATCTGACACTCTCCTGAAAGAGAAACGAGAAAACTCTTCCTGATTTCAGGGAGAGTACTCTCTCAGGGTCAACCTGATTGTCAGATTCCTGCTTTTTATTGTTACAAATAAACAACAAATAAAGACAGAACTGTCTTTCTCCCAAAAGTTTTCTGAATCCACGCGTCAGGCTGCTGCCTGAACGATGCATTGTCTGAAACCTGACGAGAGGCTGCTGAAGTTGAAAATGTTACGATATAAAAACACTCTTCTCCTCTGCACGAGTGCGCTGGTGTTCTCCACGGTGGGTGCTGTGCAAACAGCACAGGCTAAGACCTCCGGTGTGCGCCCTACTTCAGGCTTAGGGAAGGCTGCGCCTCGTCACCCTGCATCTTCTGCTGTGCCCGTGGCAACGCACAGGAAAAAACGTGGCCCTGCCTATGGGCAGTCTGAGGAACTGACAGTCAGCCGTGCCAGAAACGCCTTCGGGCAGGGGGCCATGCAACATCGCGGTGTTTCTGTCACGCACATTGATGCCACAACACTGGCGCGCCATCAGGTGACGGATGTAAAGGGGCTGATGAATCTGGCTCCGGACCTGACGGTGCAGCCACAGGGAAACAGCTCCAGCGTCAATTTCACTCTGCGTGGCGTCGGGCTGAATGATTTTACTTCCAACAACACGCCATCTGTCATGACGTATGTGGATGGAGTGGCTCTGCCGATTGGTTATATGGCTGGTGCGGCTCTTTTTGATCTGGCTGGCGTGGATGTGAGCACCGGCCCCTCCGGCTTTACGCATGGGCAGACCGTAACAGCGGGGGAAATCAATCTGAAAACGGCTGATCCAACAAAAACACTGCACTATGGCGCATCGGAAGATATTGCCACGTATAATCGTAGCATTACCAATCTGTATCTGTCCGGCCCTATCACCTCACGTCTGCACTATCGTATTGCCGGTTTTACACAGCAGGGTGGAGGTTTTCAGAAAAACATTGATACCGGAAAAACTCTTGGGAACGCCAACAAGGGTGGACTCCGTGCCAAAGTGGCATGGCAACCGGATGATAAGACGGATGTGCTGTTTACCGGTAACTGGATCAAAGATAATTCAGACGCTATGGGCGCTTATAATATTCAGGATCTTTCCCGCAGAACACCAGCGTATGCCAATAATCGCGACACAGGATGGGGGTTCTGTCCGGAGTTTTTAAAAACGATCGGGTATTCCAGAAACGCGAAGCCCTCTTACGATAATACATTCTGGGGTGCTGGCATCAATGCGACGCGGCATCTCAGCTTTGCCGATCTGACAGCGACCAGCGCATTCCAGCAGATGTATGTGCATAACCTGATGGATATGGATGGCACGCGGTATGCAATTTATGATGTGAACGTCAACACAAATGCCAATCTGTTCTCTCAGGAACTCAAACTGGCGTCCAGACCGTCTCAAAAGTGGTTTCAGTGGGTTGCCGGGATGTATTATGACCGCACAACCATGCATACCTCGCTGTTTAACGATTATACTCAGTCAGGCACACGCCCCTATATCCAGCGCACCAGTTATAATCAGGATCAGCAGGCTTTCAGCCAGTACGGGCATCTGCGGTTTGAGGCGACACAACGGCTGCATCTGATTGGCGGAGTGACGCATGAGTCGGACGATCGCACCCTCTTTAATATGCAAACCCTGCGTTATAATACGCCCTTGTACCCTACCCCGTTTGACAATAAATATGGAAAACACGGAGCGTTGACCAATCAGTTTTCCGGGATGGGCGGGATTGACTATCAGGTGCTGGATAACCTGATGCTTTACGGGTCCATTCGCAAAGGTTTCAAGCCGGGCGGGTTTACCGCCAATAATACCGTCGTAGCCTCTCAGCTTGCGCCCACAAAACCGGAATCTCTTCTGGCCTATGAGGTGGGGTTTAAGTCCGACTATTTTCACCACAAGCTGCGTCTGAACACAGATGCCTTCTGGTATGATTATCACGGGCAGCAGATGGTCGGGCTGGCGCTGGTTCCAAATTACGGGGTTGTCGGGCAATATCTGAACATCCCGAAAAGCCGGATCTGGGGTGTGGAAATGGAAATTGATGCCAACCCCATACCGGGTTTGCTGCTCCACCAGCATGTTGGTTATGAACGCGGCAATTATCAGGACTTTAATACGCTGGATACCGCGGCTATCACCGCACATTATATCCAGACAGGTGTGCTGAGCGCGTTTTATAAGAGCTTTAACGGCGTGGATATGGGCATCCCCAAACTGACCTTGCAGGGATCTGCATCTTATAAAGCAAAACTGGGGAAAGACTGGACGCTGACGCCGTATCTTGAATACAGCTATCGCGGCGCACAGCAGAATATTCCGGGGAATACGCTTTATAAAATGCCTGCCTATTTCCTGATGGATGTTGGCCTGGCCTTTGCACCCAAAAGCAATAAATGGTCCATCAGCGCCTATGCCAATAATATTATTGACCGGCGTTACGATATTACCCGTGAGACTGGCCTGAATGGTATTTTCGGTGTGCCGGGGACACCACGCATGGTGGGAGGCCGTATGCGGATTGATCTCTAAAAAAATATGAAATGGATTTCTGGCTTTTATTTTTTCAGAAATTGTCTGTTTAAAACTGAAAACACCTGAGTGGCAGGAGGAGAGACAATCCCGCCACCCAGTCTACAGGGTGTTATTCAGGCGTGGGCGTGCAGTTTGAAGGCACGGGCTGATCCGCCATCACAGCTTTTGTAAAAGCGGCTGAATCCGGCAGGGAAGCATTGACGGTCTGGTCGTGATTCAGGCCTTTATAGATATGAGCCTGCACAATTGTCCCTGCGGCGCAGGCGGCTTTAACAAGGCCAAGCTGGAGGGGCGGCGGTACATCCTGATCCACTTCCCCTGTGCCGACAAAAAGCGGCTGTTTCAGCTTCATGGTCGGATACAGCATGGCTTCCAGAGCCGGGGCCAGTGCTTTCTGGTATCCGGGTTTGACGGCGTTGCTGAAATTCAGGCCCTCAGCGCGGGCTTTATCTGTCAGCGGATGCACGCACAGATCCGCCGCAGCACGATAAGCGGGGAGACCTTTGTCCGTAAAAACACTTTCCGGTTTAAAGGAGGGATCATATCCGCTTTGCCCCTGCGCCAGATACAGCGTGTAGACAATAACCGGGTTAAAACCCGTTTCATGCGCGCCGGATGTGGCCATATGCTGGAGCAGTTCCTGCGACACATAAGGCACACCTGTTGCCACAGTGCCCCGGATATTCAGGTCTGGCGCATAGTCCGGTGCATAGGCTGCGGAAGCAAATGCCGCGCCACCCCCCTGAGACTGTCCGACAATTATGATCTTGTTTTGTAGCCCCTGCACAGAGGCCAGCGCCGCGCGCACGCCATCCAGCACACTGTAGGCTTCCACCCGTGTATTTAGATACGCATGGGTGCCGGATGTACCCAGCCCCTGATAATCGGTGCCGACAACAGCAAAGCCACGCTTCATCCACGCGGACAGATAGGTGCGATTCCGCTCGGACCACGGGTTACAGGACGGAGCACAATGGTCAGCCACCCCGGTTGTACCATGCGCCCATGCCACAATAGGCCAGCCGCCTTCCGGGGGTTTGCCCGCAGGCAGAATGACTTCTTCTGTTACCGGAACCAGCCCTTCGCCAGTAACACCGTTGGTGGACAGGTAGGTAAGGCGGAGCGAACGCCCTGCCTCAGGTAGCGTAAGAGCGGCAGGCAGGGGCGCTGACGCCGTGAGGGTGCCGGGTTTCTTCGCGGTCTGTGTGGAGGCGGCCTGACTGGCGGGAGGAAGCAGGGCAAAGCCCAGACCGGCCAGCAGACTGGTGCCAGCCAGAAAGGCGCGCTTAAAGGAATGTCTGAATTCTTTCACAACAAAAATCCTTACTTTTGTCTTTATGTATTCAAATTCACAGGTTTCAGAGGATCGTGCGGGGCAGGGTTTGTCAAGGAATGATCTCTATGCACAAAAATGTTTGTCACAGGGGTGAAATCGTGATGAATTTTTCATGGGAAATAGATGGAACAGCCAGTGTTGACCGGCGTTGCACTACAATTAGTCTGTTACGTCTGGCTGGTCTTTCGGGCGAATTGGTATGTCGCGTTCAGGCCGCCTGTGGGCGGTGTTGTGCTGCGTGCTGAGAGGCCGGAGCAGGGTCCAGTTTACCGTCGCTTTATGCTCATATTGGCAGGCGGCGGGAAATTCGTTAGCTCTTATCATCTGAGACTGTCATAGAGATGAGCCTGCCCGTGAAGACCCTGCCTGTTGCGCGTTTTGTTACCAGATCTGCTGTGCATCTTTCTGCTGGCTCTCTGCTGCTGGGTCTGGGGGGATGCGGCTATTACGCCTCCCGCACGGCGCATAAGGCGCAGGTGATCATGATTGGTATGACGGAAGAAGACGTGCAGGCGTGTGCGGGTGTTCCGGCTAAAACGCAGATCATCAACAGTCATGTAAAAATTTTTGAATATCAGCGGGGGCGTAATATTGGGGCGCCCACGTCTTCAACGCTTATTCCGGTGCAGTCTGTTGTCAATATTGTCAGAGATGTTGGCGGTGGGGACGGGAATAGCTGTATTGCTGACTTCCGCATTGTCGATGGGACTGTGCGCGATGTGTACTATAGTGGTGATGATGATATGCTGGTGGGCACAGACGGAGTGTGTTCAAGCATTGTGCGCGGATGTGTCCGCCGCAATGTGCCCAGTGGCTCACCGCCTGATTTCTGGAAAACCTCTGCGTTCATGCAGCCGCAACCCGAGAAATCGTCCGGGGCATCTGCTCCGGTATCTTCTGCTACGGACGGTATTTCCGGTAACGCTGCGGCTCCAGTCGCCATAACGGGCAGCTTTCCCTCAGCAACATCAAGCCGCATGGCCTGCGTGCCCATATTGCGCTGCCACTGGGCATTGTCTCCAAACCCTGAAAACCGGGACGCCTATAATCCAGCCCCTGTCTTGGCCGCAGCGAGAAAAT